>JAZKAK010000026.1:0-39073 GCA_040389165.1 Pseudomonadota bacterium | reverse complement strand
GGAATTACACAATATCACACAAAGTTATGTAAGTTATTTTTGCACAGTTCCTAATGCGACTGTGGAATTCGCACCTACACCAGCTAACAGCGCCGGCACGGCCGTATCTAAAGAATTAACAGAAGAAGAAAAGAAAATAAAAACAGAGAAATATAATACTGCTATAAGTGAGCTTGAAAAAATTAATCCGAAAATAGACGAATTAAAAATTCAACATGAATCACTTTTATCAACCATTAAAAGTAGTGAGGAAAAACTTGAAGGATATCAACCAAAAACACCTCCCACAGATGGTGATGGATATGACGATAATATTAAAAAATATTCACCAGACGAACTTATACAAGCCTCTTTAGATAAAACACAAAGTATTTCAATTGAAAAAGTTGCAATCGAAGAAGAAATTGAAAGAATAAAAAACGAAAATCCTCAAACAGAATTCGATGAAAAAGCAGTGACATTATCATCTGATGAAACAAGGGAGCTTACTTCGTTAAGGCAGATTTTAGTTTTAACCGGAACTAAGAAAAATAGAGAAATTGAACTTGTTAATAAACTTTTAAAAATGAAACGTGATGAACAAAGCCAGCATACAAAAAAAACAAGCGAAATCAAGGATCAATTAGCAAAAGAAGAAAAAGCATTACTGAAAATAAACAGCTCACTTCAGTCAGAAGAAACAAAAAGAAATAAAATTGCAGATTTAGTAAGTTCGCTAAAAGAAATGCAGAATCAAGCTAATATTCTTATGGGTGAATTTAAGACATTAGAAAAAAGTAAACTTAATTTAGAAAGTATAGTACAAACAAACAAATCAAAAGAGCCTGAAGTCACAAATAGTTCGTCTTCAAATTCTACTCCACATAGAGCAAAAGAAGGAGTAATGGCATATGCAGTAAAATTGAATGCTGGAAGAGACGATGAAGAAAGTGATGCTGAAGATAATAATTATGAAAGTGATGATGAATGGTAGGATGGTTAACTATTTCAAACCTTGATCTACTCCAGTTTCCCTAAAGAAAAATCTAACCTTTGCTACCACCCAGTAACAGCTCACGCTCGTCCGTCATAAGACGCATTGCAGCTAAACGTGCCTCGCCTGTTAAGGTTGCGCCTGATAACATACGGGCGATTTCGTCGACCCGGTCATCGTGCGTTAAGGTCATTACGTGGGTTCGTGTCATGCCATTTTCTTCTGTTTTGAAAATACGCCATTGGTGATTGGCGCACGCGGCCACCTGCGCCGAGTGGGTAATTGATAACACTTGTACATGGCTGCCCAAAGCAAGTAGCTTTTTTCCAATTGCTGTTGCGACGGCGCCCCCTACCCCGGTGTCAATTTCATCAAAGATTAATGTTGGCATAGCGGTCGTTTTTGCAACAATCATTTTTAGAACAAGCATTAAACGTGCCATTTCCCCGCCCGAGGCTGTCTTTGCAAGCGGTGCACATTCTTGCCCCGTATTCATTGACACCCAAAAAGCGACATAATGACCGCCATCAGCTGCTGGTTTATCGCCTTGTCGTATACGCACATCAAATGTGGCACGATCTAGTTTCAAGTCAGGTAATTCTGCCATAACATGTTTCGATAATTGTTCTGCTGCACGGTGGCGTTTTTTATACAGTATTGATTCCATGGCTTTATAGTGTGCAAGCGCTTCTGCTAATGCGCGTTCTAAATTCTTTCGTTCAAGCAAGACATCATCCGCGCCAAGCGCTGCTTTCTGGGCTTCGTCAAGCAAATCACAGAGATCATCACTCGTCATTCTGTATTTACGCGCGAACGTACGGATAAGATGCAGTTGTTCATCAATGGCTTCTAGATCACGCGCGGCGGCTCTATCTGCATCGAATAGCGTTTTAAGTTCGCTTTGTGCTTCTGTAATCTCGATGCCAGCACGTTCCAGTGCTTGTATGGCATTCTTAAGTGGCTGAATGGAATCCGCATCACAGCGTTCAAGATTTTTCTGAAAACCATAAAGAGACGTGACCCAGGATGTCGGTGTTTCCAGGCCCTTTAGTGTTTGTTCAACGGTAGAAATGATTTTACCAAGCTGCTGTAAGCTGGCGCGTTGTTCGATCAGGCGATCTTCTTCCCCACGGAGAAGTTTGAGCGAATTTAAATCAGCACGCACTTCAGCATAGAAAACTTCTTGATCACGTAATTTCAACAAGGTTTGCTCGAACTCAGTCAGTGCTTTATGTGCCGTTAACCACGCACCATACGCCTGTGCGGTTGCGTCAATACAGCTGTCAAAATCAGCAAAGGTCGCCCGCGCAAAATCGTCGAGTAATGTTTTATGCAAAGCTTCATTTAGCAAATGATCATGCTGACCATGCACATGTAGCAGCTGATCGCCAATTTGCCTGAGCAACGCGACGCTTACCGGTTGATCGTTCACAAAAGCTTTTCCTTTTTGTGTGCGATGAAGGGTTCGTTTTAGCAAAAGTTCATCGTCAAAATGAATAGCGTGCTCGGCCAATAAGTGAAAAAGAAAATGTTCAGGTGTAAAATTCTGCAACGAGAACGTCGCGACAACACTCGCTTGTTCGCTGTTTATACGAATTGCATCTGGATCAGCTTTATGACCTAGCGCTAGGCTCAGCGCATCCAGCAAAATAGACTTACCCGCACCCGTTTCTCCTGTAAGGCTTGTAAAACCTGACAGGGGATCTAAATGCAGCTGATCAATCAAAATTACATTGTTGATCGAAAGTCCTGTCAGCATCGTCCGTCCTCTATACTTTTGGTTTAGGCAAAGTATCTTCGTTTGGTAATTTTGCGACAATAGGATTTAACAAAGCATAAGCTGCACTGTACCATTGACTATTTGGATGGTTATGCCCCAACACAGCTGCAGATGCGATTGCCTGGTCTCTTACACCAATAGCAAGGTAGCACTCTACAAGTCGATACAAGGCCTCTTCTGCTTGTGCGGTTGTTTGGAAATGCTCCACAACAGATTTAAAGCGATTGATTGCCGCAACATAAGATCCATTTGTTAAATAATAACGTCCGACGTCCATTTCTTTACCCGCCACATGATCTTTAATTAAATCGATCTTAAAGCGTGCATCTTTTGCATAAATTGCTGTTGGAAAGCGATTGAGCACTTCATTAAATGCATCCATTGCTTTTTCAGCTGGTTGTTGATCGCGCTCAACGATTGGAATTTGTTCATAGAAACAAAGGCCTATCATGTAATACGCATAGGCCACATCTTGATGACCTGGGTGAAGTTGAATAAAGAGCTGAAAACCATCGATTGCTTCATCATACTTTTTTGCTTCGTAATAGCAGTAAGCCGACATTATCTGCGCTCTCAGCGCCCAATTGGAATATGGATGTTGACGTTCCACTTCGGAAAAAGCTTTTGCTGCTTTTGTATAACTACGTTCAGTAAGACGCTCTTGCGCTCTACCATATAAATCTTCAACGGGGCGATCGACATATGTTTCATCTTTATCCGAGCACGCTGTAAGTAACGTAATAACATATGTTAGCGTAAGAACGAATTTACCATTCTTTTTAATGTTAGAAAAGGACAACAAAGCCTAGCCTTTTAATGTATATACCTAGTACTTTCTAGCATAGTTCATCTTTTGTGGCTATAGAATAAAAAAATGTGTTAGGACCTCAACATTTCACGCGCAGTGCAATCAACATTCTTACTTTAGCTATGAACACACTGAAAGTTTTATGAGTTACAAATCAGCTGCAACGCTCATAACATCCTCAACACAGGTTACCATTTTTATGAAATATCGATGTTCATCATGGGCAAAATGTGAGTCAACTACTTTGTTTATCAGGTCAGCCAAAGGATCCCAGTATCCATTAATATTTACGATAACAATTGGCTTTTGGTGCAAATTTAGTTGTTTCCACGTTAATATTTCAAACATCTCATCAAGCGTGCCAAACCCACCTGGAAGGATAACAAACATATCGGCTCGTTCCGACATGCGCATTTTCCGTGTATGCATTGTATCCACAATATGAAGCTCAGTAAGACCATGATGAGCACCCTCTCGGTCATCAAGATGTTCCGGAATAAAGCCAATTGCGCGCCCGCCATGATTAATCACCGCATCGGCAACAAGACCCATTAAACCTAGACGCCCGCCTCCATAGACAAGACCTAATTTATGCTCACCAATAAGTCTACCCATATCAATTGCAGACTGACGATAAACAGGGTCAGCACGTTCAGAAGCACCACAATACACACATAGATATTTTGTCATAATATTCCAACATTCTTTTTTAAGGAATCTCTATCCATTTTATCGACAATTGATCGAAACACCTTCACAATAATAACAGTTTACCAAAAAGTTTATTAAAATCGAGTTAATATGAACGAAATACTTTCTTCAAATGACGTGTCGCTAAGCTTCTCCTGCGTTCTAGGAAGAGATAGCTTGATTATTGATTCCATGGATGGCAATGAAGGCATTTCTATTCCTTATATATTCACGATCGTTGTTCATTCTCTCAATAAAGAAGTGGACTGTAATAAACTGTTAGGCACAGAAGCCACAGCAGCTCTCACACTCGATGGGAAAACGCGCTATTTTAGCGGCATTATTGGCTCCATTGAACAAATGGAAACGCGTGAAGGCATTGATGGGATTTTATACGTTTTTTATGAAGTGCAGTTACGTCCAAAACTATGGCTACTTACGTTCACACAAGACTACCGCATTTTTCAAAATCAATCTGTCATTGATATAATTACACTTGTGCTACAGGAAAACGGTGTTACGCAAATCGATAACCGTGCTTCAGTTATCGGTGTGGAAACGCGTGATTATTGTGTTCAATATGCAGAAAGTGGTTTTGATTTTGTTTCTAGATTGATGGAAGAAGAAGGGATAGCCTATACGTTTATGCACAAAGAAGGCCAGCATACTTTAATTTTAATGGATAGTAATGGGGATGGAGAACAAGCATACAAAACACTACCAATGAGTAAATCTATGCTAGATGACAAGCCCTCTATGAATCAGATTACTTTCTTGCGCCGTCAACATACCGTTGTTGCGAGTCAGTATAAAGCGTCTGACTATAATTATATGATGCCATCTATGCCACTTAGGTCATCTATTCATGGAGACGGCATTGGTGGGACTATCTACGAATATCCGGCACATTTTAAAGATTTAAAAGCAGGTGAATCGCTCACATCACTTAGAATCAATGAAATTGAATGGCCGAAGAACACTGTTTCGTGTAAATCGACAGCACCATTACTAATCCCAGCCTCAGCATTTAATCTTACCCTTCATCCCAGCGAAGAGATAAACTGCTCTTATTTTGTCTATAAAATAATTCATCAAATTACACGCCTGCCTGTTTATGATTTGCCAAAAGAGAATCAAGTTGGCAATCAACATCAGCAAGGCAGATTGTATTTCTCGCAAAATCCTCGTACCACGCCTTTATTTTTAACTTTGTATGATAATAGTTTTGAAGCAATTCCTAATTCAGCGCCTTTTATCCCTATCCGCACAACAAAAAAACCAAAAATTCATAGTAATCAAACCGCTGTTGTTGTGGGCCCCCCAGGGGAAGAAGTCTATTGTGATAACTTAGGTCGCATTAAAGTTCAATTTCATTGGGATACACGCGGGACATTTGACACAAACAGTTCATGTTGGATTCGTGTGGCTCAAAATTGGGCAGGGTCAGGCTGGGGTGGGCTTGTGATTCCTCGCGTAGGAATGGAGGTAATTGTTACCTTTATCGATGGAAATCCGGATCGTCCGTTGGTAACAGGATGTGTTTATAACGCTGATAATAATCCACCAAACTCTGTTGTAAACAATCCTACCCAAAGCACATTCAAGACGAATTCGACGCGAAAAAATAAGTGTTATAACGAATTGAGTATTGATGATGCAAGCGGAGCAGAAAAAATAAGCATCAATGCAGCAAAAGATATGGACACAACTATCGGTGGAGATTATGCACTCACACTCACATCAGGAAATGTAAGTACAACGCTCGCAGCGGGAAATATCAACACAACACTTACACAGGGCAATAAGATACTAACGCTCACTGCAGGAAATTATGCCATTCATCTTCAACATGGAGGAATTACAATTGAAGCAACTGGAGATGTTTCAATTTCAGCGGGAGGCACACTTGATCTATCGGGTAATACGATTAATCTTAATGCATTAAGTAGCGTTAATATTAGCGCACTAAGTACAGTTTCTATTGCAGGTGGCGCCTTAGTAAGTGTCGATTTCCCTGGGAAACTGCCTACATTTCCAATGGACATGGCCTCTATTGCTGCAGTCTCACCTCCACCTCCACCTCCTCTTCCGCCACCACCAGCAAAAAACAACAAAAAATAATCAAATAAAAATAGGCATTCTGAGGTTATAACGTTTAAGATTGAATTCCTTAGAAGTGTTTTTTGTTTCGCAAAAGATAATTCTTTGGATTAAGATTTTTATCTCTACTAATTTTATGCTATAATTCCAGAGTTATTTTTAGTCATCCAAAAAAGCTGAAACATATATGAACAAACAAATATCGCGCAATGACGCACAAACAATACAGTCAACGCTTGGGCACTTCTCAAAAGAGAGCCTTCATAAAGCCTTTTATCAAATGCTTCTTATCAGGCGCTTCGAAGAAAAAGCAGGCCAACTCTATGGAATGGGTCTTATCGGGGGCTTTTGTCATTTATATATAGGACAAGAAGCTGTCGTTGTGGGATTGCAATCTGCCATGCAAAAACAAGATACAGTCATCACAAGTTATCGTGATCATGGGCATATGTTGGCCTGTGATATGGAAGCGCGTGGCGTAATGGCAGAGCTTACAGGACGTGCGACGGGCTATTCAAAAGGCAAAGGCGGTTCAATGCATATGTTTAGCCGTGAAAAGAATTTCTTTGGCGGACACGGCATTGTTGGCGCACAAATTTCACTTGGTACAGGCATGGCTTTTGCGCATAAATACAACGAAGATCAAGGTGTGTGCATGGCCTACATGGGTGACGGTGCCGCGAACCAAGGTCAGGTTTATGAATCATTTAACATGGCAGCACTTTGGAAATTACCAATTATTTATGTCATTGAAGACAATGAATATGCAATGGGGACCTCTGTTTGCCGATCAGCAGCACTTGCAGATTTTTCTAAACGTGGTGAAGCGTATGGAATTCCAGGTCGCACTGTGGATGGTATGGATCTATTCAAAGTACGTGAGGCTTCTGAGTGGGCACTTAACCATGCACGTACCGGCCAAGGCCCAATTCTTTTGCATATAAAAACATATCGCTATCGCGGTCATTCCATGTCAGATCCAGCTAAATACCGCACAAAAGAAGAAGTCGAAGAAGTTCGTCAGAACCGCGATCCAATCGAAAATATTAAGCACTATATGGAAACACATAAGCTAATAACAGATGTCGAACTAAAGACCATTGAAAAAAATATAAAAGACATTGTCGCTGATTGTGCAGAATTTGCACAAACATCCCCTGAACCTGATGCATCGGAACTTTACACCGATGTCTTGATTGATTAAACGGAGCCCTTTTTTATGACTCGCACACAAACCGTACGTGAAGCCCTACGCGATGCAATGGCTGAAGAAATGCGTCTTAACCCTTCTGTTTTTGTTATGGGTGAAGAAGTTGCTGAATACCAAGGTGCATATAAAGTAACACAAGGTCTTTTGCAAGAATTTGGAGCAAAGCGCATTGTAGACACCCCCATTACCGAACATGGTTTTGCTGGGCTTGGTGTTGGTGCAGCTTTTTTGGGATTACGCCCAATTGTTGAATTCATGACTTTCAATTTTTCCATGCAAGCAATCGATCAAATCATAAACTCTGCTGCTAAAACACTTTATATGTCAGGTGGACAAATGGGTTGCCCTATTGTCTTCCGCGGACCCAACGGCGCTGCATCACGTGTGGGCGCGCAACATTCACAGTGTTTTGCCAGTTGGTATGCACATTGCCCGGGTTTAAAAGTTGTATCTCCTTATTCAGCGGCTGACGCTAAAGGCCTTTTAAAATCTGCTATTCGCGATCACAATCCCGTTATTTTTCTAGAAAATGAATTGTTGTATGGACGTAGCTTTGAAGTACCAATAGATGAAGATTATACTGTTCCTATTGGTAAAGCAGCCGTTGTTCGGCAAGGTAAAGATGTAACCATTACTGCCTTTTCTATGGCTGTCGATTATGCATTGCAAGCAGCAAAAATACTCGAAGAAATGGGAATTGACGCTGAAGTTATTGACCTTCGTACGATTCGCCCGCTTGATGTTGATACTATTATTCAATCAGTACAAAAAACAAACCGCTTGGTAACCGTCGAAGAAGGCTGGCCTTTTGCTGGCATCGGCGCTGAAATTTGCGCTGAAGTTTGCGATAAGGCGTTTGATTATCTAGATGCACCTCCTATTCGCGTTGCAGCAGAAGATGTACCCCTTCCCTACGCTGTTAATTTAGAAAAATTAGCACTACCAAATGCAGATAAAATTGTACGTGCCGTCAAAACCGTTTGTTATAAATAAGACCACTTAAATAAGGTTACAATTATGCCCATTCAAATTCTTATGCCAGCTCTTAGCCCAACCATGACTGAGGGAAACCTTGTTAAATGGCACAAAGCCGAAGGTGATATTATTAAAGCAGGTCATGTCCTTGCTGAAATTGAAACCGACAAAGCAACAATGGAAATAGAAGCTGTTGAAGAAGGCATTCTTGGTCGCATCATTATCCCTGCAGGCACTGAGAATGTAAAAGTGAATGCACTTATTGGCCTCATTCTTGAAGATGGTGAAGATAAATCTGCGCTTGATTCATTTAAAGCACCAGAGGTAATCGCAATCATAACAACTGTGACTCAAACTGAACAAGCAGTCATTGCTGTAGCGCCTACCACTATTTCACCAGCCAGTAACGAAAGAGTCTACGCAACGCCACTTGCACGTCGTATTGCTACACAAAAAGGCGTTGATTTACATGACATTGATGGCTCAGGACCACGTGGACGCATTGTGAAATCTGATATCGAAAATTTCACGTCACCTGCCACATCCACAACAAAGCATCCGGTCGCCGCTTATGTTGATATGCCTATGAATAACATGCGAAAAACAATTGCTAAACGTCTTACCGAATCAAAGCAAACAATTCCACACTTCTATTTAACGATTGATTGCGACATTGATAAATTACTTGCTTTGCGTGCGGAGATGAATGCGCTTCCCAAAGCAACACAAAAATTATCAGTGAATGACTTTATCATTCGTGCCTGCGCACTTGCTTTGCATGAAGTACCCGAGGCCAATGCAACCTTCCATGACACATTCGTTCGTCAATATAGCACTGTTGATATTGCTGTTGCCGTTGCCATCGACGGCGGGCTTGTTACACCTGTTATTCGTTCAGCCGAGCAAAAACAAACGTCTACACTTTCAACCGAAATGAAAAGCCTGGCCGAGCGTGCACGTGCTGGTAAATTAAAGCCAGAGGAATATCAAGGTGGAGCCTTTACCTTATCAAACCTTGGTATGTTTGGCATCAAACAATTTGGCGCCATCATTAATCCACCACAAGCAAGCATTTTAGCTGTCGGAGCTGGTGAGCCACGTGCCGTTGTTAAAGACGGCCAGCTTGCCATTGCAACCATGATGACATGCACTTTATCAGTTGATCACCGTTCCGTTGACGGTGCCGTTGGGTCACGCTTATTAGCAGCGTTTAAAGAGCTGATTGAAAATCCACTCATGCTTTTTAAGATGGTATAAATACTTCATTTTCAGCCTAATAAAAAAGCCTCAGGATTTCCCGAGGCTTTTTTATTATAAAACTACTGAACGGCTAAAATATCATGCACCTCGTTCAATAAGAACCTCATCTATCACAGGAGCAGCTGAAATCTTGGTACCACCTCTACATTCGGCTACAGCCCGAGCGCCACTACAAATATCAGCTTCTGACGTCTCTTCAGCCAATTGACCAAGTGATTTTTCAAGCACAAGTTCCTTTAATTGTTGATCAAGATCACTGTGATCTAGTTTTGCTTTCTTAGCTTCATCAATTTTCGTACTAAGATCAACTAATGAATCTATATAACGTTGTTTTTTTGCAGCTTTTTCAGGATCTGGATACAAAATTGTTTCTCTCCAGCTTGGCGAATTAATTGAGCACCATGGAATTGGCGTTTTTGCTGAACAGCCATATTCTGGCCGCCCTGTTTTACGCGCATTTGGATCACGTTTGGCTGCAATACAAGCCATTAACAATGCTTCTTTTTGCGCTATGAGTTCATCAGCATTTGCAGGTGTATTTTTACATAAATCCTCTGCATCATAATCACCAAGATCCTTCACCTTTGCATATTTTGGTGCAAGCACTTTTACACACTCTTCATGAACAAGTTTTTCTGCTAATTTTGTCGCTTCACCAACACGCATTTCACCATCACGTACGTCTTCATTTTTATTAGCCGTTGATTCCTTAGGCATTAGTGCAGTCCATTCAGTGGTTACAACCGCTTTCCATTCGGTCTCAGATTTTCCATCATTACATGCTGCAAGCTGTGCTTGAGTTAATCCAAACAACTGATCTTTTCTATTAGTGGCCGTAACTTTACATAAACCATTCATAGCGTTACAATTACACTCATCTGCCCCTTTGCTAGCATTAGTGCAATACTGCTGACACAATTCTTTTGTACAATGCTCACTAACCTTTTTTTTACATGCAGCTGAGCTAGCCCACGCAACATCTAACATACTACAGGCTAAAATCAGCCCCAAACAACTTTTCAAGCCATATTTCATTAAGGTATGCATAGCATCTCACTATCAGTAAAAATTAATCATGAACCAATAATGCCACTGTTGTTGTTTTTAGGCAAATTTTAATTAAATATTTCATTCGGATTCAAAGCAAACCTCGTGACGGCTTAAAAGGTCAGAAATGACGGAGTCTACAGATACCCCTTGATGTACGATAGAATAAACAGCATTTGCAACACGCATCGGTAACGCATTTGCAAGCACTAAATCATTCAATGCTTTAGATGTTGCGATGCCTTCTGCAACGGTTTTGCGCTCTGTCAGTATTTCGGCAACAGATCTCCCCTTTGCAAGCTCTATCCCAAATGACATATTACGTGATTGCGTACTGGTACACGTCAGCATTAAATCGCCCACACCTGATAAACCTAAGAACGTATCGGGTTGTGCACCCATTCCCACACCAAGACGCTTGATTTCTGCTAAGCATCGCGTAATCAATGTTGCAAGCGCGTTATGCCCCAAATTCAATCCTGAACAAATACCACAGGCAATTGCATAGACGTTCTTAACTGCGCCACAAAATTCGACGCCTCTGCGGTCAGTCGATGGATAAAGACGAAAGTGCGTATGCCACAAACTTTCTGCCATTTTTTTAACAGCAATTGGATCTGGGTGCGCAAGCGTTGCAGCTGCCGGTAAACATCGTGCGATTTCACCTGCAAAGTTAGGACCAGAGAGCACAAAAACTGGATGGTCCGGGATATTCTGCTCAATCCAATCGCTGATGAATGGCGTCTGTAGTGTTTTTTCCGTCAGAATTCCCTTTGATACAACCAAAAAGGGCACTTTCGATGGAAGAAACATAGATATCTCATTCAAAATTGACGGTGTTTGCTGAACTGGTATTGCAAGCACTACAAGCTCAGCCTTGGCAAGACACTGATGCTCATCATCAATGATAAGATTATGTGGTAATGGTACGCCTGCAAGGTATTGTCTGTTCTCCCCCGCTGAGTTAAGCTCTGCAGCGTGTTCTGCACGACGAGGCTTTAAGGTAACATGATGACCTGCACGCAAAAAAGCCAAAGCTAGTGCCGTTCCGAAGGCCCCTGCTCCTACAACAACAATACGTTTCATAGAACTCTCTTCATTTTTAATACGAATAACATATCGCATAATAATCATTTGCTATGCGTTATGTAAAGTTTCATGAAACGCTGCAGAATTCGCAATGCTATTTCTAATGAACTGCCTCAGCAGAAGCACTGGCAGCTTATAATGACCCCTTAAAACTAGACCAGTTGGCAAAGGAGAGTTTTGATCTTATATAAAGGAAAAGGAATCAAAACGAATGGTAAAGAATATGAAGAAAACACCACGCACAGCTGAGCGCCTTTTCTTTTTTTGCAGCATTAATTTCAGCTTCTAATTGATCGACACGCGGCAATAATGTTCGACATTCATTAGCATAATTCAAAAGCATAGCTACCATTTCAGGCACCACAAATCTTCCAAAGCTAAACCGTGCTGTTGTTATTAATTCACATTTTTCAACCTTACTCAAAACAATTGGTTTCTGTCCCAATCCCTGCTATAAATTGATTCATAATCTATCAAAAAAATTCAAAAATGTTTAAATTTACCTATCAAGAAACGACGACCGATCGCGCACGCATTGGCCGACTCGAAACGCCACATGGTGTTGTCGAAACACCTGCATTTATATTTTGTGCCACAAAAGCTGCTATTAAAAGCGTTACGGCAGAACAAATGCGCGAAGCCGGCACACAAATCATTTTATCCAATACGTATCATTTGATGTTGCAACCAGGTGCTGATGTCGTCGCACATCACGGTGGACTTCAAAAATTCACTGGTTGGCGCGGGCCTATGCTTACCGATTCTGGTGGATTTCAGATTTTTAGCCTTGGGCATGGCTCTATTGCCAACGAAATTAAGGGAAGACAAAACAACCAACGTCCCAAGACTTTGCTACATATCACCGAAGAAGGCGCACGTTTTAAATCATATATTGACGGCCGTACATGGATGCTTACTCCAGAGGAGTCAATTCGTATTCAACATAAGCTTGGTGCGGATATGATCGTTGTCCTCGATGAGTGTACTCCTTTTCATGTTGAAAAAAGTTATACTAAAGACTCTATGGAAATGAGCAACCGTTGGGGAAAGCGTTGCCTTACAGAGTTTGTGAAGCTGAACGAAAATGGACAGCAACGTCTGTACGGCATTATCCAAGGCGGTGTATTTGAAGACTTACGTGAACAGGCCTGCGATTTCGTCAATTCACAGAATTTCTTTGGCCACGCAATTGGTGGCTCACTCGGCGCGTCAAAAGAACAAATGTATGATGTTGTTAATTTTACAGCATCCAAGCTTGATCGAGCCCGCCCTATTCACTTACTCGGTATCGGCGGCATTAAGGATATCTTTAATGGTGTCCGTGCAGGGATAGATACCTTTGATTGCGTACATCCAACCAGGCTTGCACGACATGGCGGTGCACTTGTAAAACCACTATCCATTGAAGGCAATGCGAAAGAACATATTAATCTGGGCAACAACCGTTTCAAATTGGATAATGAACCAATAGAACCTGATTGCACCTGCTCAACGTGTAAAAATTACTCGCGTGGATATATACACCACTTGCTTAAAGCGAGCGAAATGATTGCAAGCACGCTTATTTCCATACACAATATTCATTTCATGAACCGATTGCTTACAGAAATTCGTGAAGCACTCGTTGATGGCACACTCGATGCTGCAGAAAAACGTTGGATCCATTAACTTAAACATCTTCAATTAAGCATTCATTAGGTATTTAGTGAGTAAGCTAAATCATACACTTATCACTGAGTACGTTTAATGAAGCATCATATACCATGTTTTATGTTAAAACAGCGATTGAATTCAAAGAACTATGCACATTCAAATACGTCAATCACACACTCAAATTCTGCCGTATTTCCTACATATGTAAATCTGATAATTTTGGTAGCTATATTATTTAATAATATATCATCGATCAATGCAGCAAAAGATAACTTATACAATGTAACAACATTTGCAGGCAGCGGCAAAGCAGGCTCTACGGATGGTACAGGAACAGCTGCAAGTTTTAATTCTCCTGGCAATCTTACAATTGATTCTCATAATAATTTGTATGTCTCTGACTGGAATAACTATGTTATTCGGAAAATCACCTCAAATGGCGTTGTAACAACCTTTGCTGGGTTAGCAGGTAAATCTGGAAACACAAACGGCACAGGTACAGCGGCTCAATTCAATGCAGTACGTGGTATTACCTGTGACAGCACATCAAGCAATCTGTATGTGGCAGATATGGGTAATGGCCTTATTCGAAAGATTGACATAAGTACAGCTGCCGTAACAAATTTTGTGAATTTTGGTGAACCATATGCAATTGCTGCTCAGGATAGCACCTATTTGTATGTCATATCACACAATTATTCTAGTATCTACAGAACGTCTTATAGTAGTCCTGGTGCTCGCGCATTTGCGGGAAACGGCGATTATCCGGGCTATGTTGATAGCGCGGACGGCGATGTGAGATTTCTTCATCCATCTGGAATAATTATGTCGGGGGGTAATCTGTATATCACAGATTCTGGCAATAACTGTATTCGGAAAATGACGGCGTCTGGTTTTGTTACAACGATTGCTGGTGGAGGAGGTATAAGTAGAACAGCACCTGGATCTACAAATGGTTTGGGAACAGCGGCTACATTTAATAGGCCAACGGGTATTACTGTTGATAGTTCAGGAAATTTATATGTGGCAGATCAAGGAAACAATCTTATTCGGAAAATGACGACGGCTGGTGTTGTTACAACGATTGCTGGTGGAGGAGGTATAGGTAGAACGGCACCTGGATCTGCAAATGGTCTGGGAACAGCGGCTACATTTAGAGATCTATGTGATCTCGTAGTAGATAGCAATGGTAATATTTATGTAACAGATATAGTAAACAATATTATTCGACTTATTACGCCAAATTATATTGGAGCTGGATATACCGATACCGTTTTGGCCAGTACTGATTATGGCACATATGAATCCATTCATTTAGCCGGCGGAACAATGCAAGTCAGTACGAGCAACCTAACAGTTGCTAATAAGGTTGCACTTACTGCTAACACTACTAATATTATTAACACAACAACCACACGTGGTTATAACTTCACTCTATCAAACATTGTAAGTGGAACAGGTGCACTGACGCTAACGGGAAATAATACCGTCATATTATCTGGCGTAAACACGTATACTGGATCAACAAATATTGAGATTGGAACGACACTCATCGGCAACATAGCTACTTCTGCAGGCGTTTCTGTAAAAGGTATATATGATTTAAATGGAACAGCACAAGCTCTGATTGATCTCAATGGCACAGGAACGATTCAAAGCTCGGGAGGCACACCAGCAGCACTTACGATTATCTCACAAACTGGTTCTACTTTTGCAGGAATAATTACTAATTCTATTAGTGGCATAACGTTAAATGGTAATAAGACACTTACGTTATCGGGTGCCAATACCTACACTGGACCAACACTTATTAGTACTGGAAGTACACTTATTGGAAATATTGCCACCTCTGTCGGAGCAACTATTAGTGGCACATACGATTTAAAAGGCACAGCACGCACACTTATCGATCCTAGCGGAGCAGGAACTATTCAAAGCTCCGGCTCAAATGCAGCACTTACAATTATCTCGCAAAATGGCTCAACTTTTACTGGAACACTGGCAGATTCAATTGGAGGATTGATATTGAATGGTCCTAATACATTTACGTTCTCTGGCGCAACAGTCTATGCTGGCCCAGTTACAGTATCAAGCGGCACACTCGCGCTCACAAACGCACGTGCTTTAAGTGGTGCCATTAATCTGTCTCAAAACACAACACTTAAAATTAGTACTACCGACGCAGCAACTTTTGTAAATCCCATTACGTTTACGTCAAATACGCCAAGTACTCCAATTGCAAGAATTAACGTAAGCCAACCAACAACCTTCTCAGGACCAATAACATGTGTTGCACCTGCCGGCACAACCGGCGCACTCATCATTAGTGGAGGCTATCCAGTCACATTAACCGGCGCGCAAATAGGTTCATTTACAATTATTCTTTCAGGGAAAAATACACGTCTAACTACTTCAGATCCATCAAATAGTGCAAAGACGTTACTTACAGAGCATCAATGGTTTCATTTTAATTCATAATGACGTGTTGGGAAAAACAAATAATCTGTACAAACTTAATCAAATCACCTACTCTTATTTCTAAGAAAACTAAGCTAATAGCCCTTTATGATCAAACGAATTGGCGTCCTTACAAGTGGCGGAGACTGTGCTGGCTTAAATGCGGCATTGCGTGCTATTACCTATCATGCACATCAAACCTATGGTTGGGAAGTCATTGGTATTCGGAATGGGACGTCAGGTTTAATTACGCGTCCTATCGAAGCACAAATTCTCACCCCCTTACTGTGTGACAGCGCTATGTTACGCAGTGGTGGCACTATGCTTGGCAGCACAAATAAAGCCGATCCATTTAATTTTCCCAATGGCGATGGTACACGTTCAGATCGTTCGGACGATTTGATTGCTGGCTATAATGAACTTGGCCTTGACGCTCTCATCGGTATTGGCGGCGACGGTAGTATGAAAATTCTGCGTGATCTTGCGCAAAAAGGAAATCTCAATCTAATAACAATACCAAAAACAATTGATAATGATCTTGGGCACACCGAGATTGCTATTGGCTATAGCACTGCACTCGATGTGGCAACGGAAGCACTCGACCGTCTTCAACCAACGGCGGCAAGTCATCAACGCGTTATGGTTTTAGAAGTTATGGGACGTGATGCGGGGCACATTGCATTAGGCGCTGGCATCGCTGGTGGTGCTGATGTGATTATTATCCCTGAAATTTCCTATACGCTTTCCAATATTTGTACCAAGATCCAAAATCTTACGAAGATCGGTCATAATTTTGCAATCGTGATCGTTGCCGAGGCTGCTCGCAAAGAAAATGGTGAATCAGCAACAATCGTATCCGAGCCAGGCGGTCGTGCTCGCTACGGCGGTATAGGTCAATATCTTGCCGAGAAGATCCAAAAAATGACAGGCGCTGAAACGCGCGTAACTGTATTAGGTCATGTCCAGCGCGGCGCACAGCCAAACGCACTCGATCGTGTTATTGCATCATCTTTTGGCGTATGCGCAGTTGATCTCATTGCTCAAGGGAAATTTGATCGTATGGTTGCTTGGCAACATCGACAAGTCGTGGATATTCCTATTCAGGACGCAATTGAACATTACCAAGCTGTATCGCTTGAGGATGTGTTAATTAAAACAGCAAAGAGCTTGGGAATTTATATAGGGGACGTTTAAGTAAGCACATGTAACAGTTATATCAAACTGTTACAACCGCATGCACTGTTCCATCTGTTTTTGTCAGCAACAAGGCACCATCCTCGGAAATTCCTGTAAATATCCCAGTTGTATTATCAAGTGTTATTTCTGTGTTAAACCCAACTGCGTGCGTTAAACATTCTGATCGAATAGCATCGAATCCTTCGGCAATCCATTGACGATAGGTTTGCCAGAAACTTTTTAATACGGCGTGAAAGACATCGGTAACATCGAGTTCTGAACCTAAAAGTTCTTTCAATGATGTTGTTTTTTGATCTACACCTTCAGGTGCTTGATTTATGTTTATACCAATTCCAACAACAACCGCATCATCCACACATTCTACTAAAATACCAAATAGCTTATGTCCGTTAACAAGGCCATCATTCGGCCATTTTAATTGAATGCCTGTTGCGCCTAGTGACTCCAGTCCCTTTATCACTCCAAGCCCTGCCATGAATGCTAGCTGCGCATATGATTTCACAAGCGGCGCATTATCATGAACGGATGGTGTTAGTAAAATGGATGTATATAAGTTGCCAACAGGTGATACCCATGTACGGCCATGACGTCCTTTTCCTCCTGTTTGCAAGTCAGCAAGGATGATTGCACCTTCGCCTGCCCCTTCATTTATATAATGTTTACAAACTTCATTTGTGCTTACAACTGATTCAAAGTGGTGGATGGCTAGTTTCATAAAACGCTCAATTTAAAATGGACTATTCACAGTACCTAAAAATCTGAAAGATAATCAAGCTAATAAGATATTTTTTAATATCCACTTATCAATGCAATAAGCTTTGTTTATTCCAATTTCAGTAAAAAATCAGCATCATGAGAGCATCTATGTTTAATATCAATTTAAAAAACTGTCTGCCAATCGTTGGGCGTTATATAGAAAACCTTATTCTTTAGGCATTCTCACAAACCAGCTAAAAAATAGAGTGCTAAGTGAAAGTCAATGAGCGCTAGCTACTAACTAGCTTAGGGTGTTGCACCTCATTTTAGAACAGGCGACGTAAGAAATATTCTTATAAATTAAATGAATAAAAATCACAAAGCAAATTCAGCTTTTATGCGAAATAAGTAGGTAAGTTAAAGGGAAAAACTTAAAAACAAAGATCTAACCAGATTTGGCTTGTCTTAGGTTTTCCCCTTAATACAGGACTTATTGAGCGGTAAGTTTCACGATACAAAACTCACAGGCCAGGATATTTTATTATAATATTTAGGCTAAAAGGAATAAAAAAACAAACAATTAATGGGCCGCACAATACGCCGCGACATCAAGCATACGATTCGAAAAGCCCCACTCGTTATCATACCAAGACAACACACGAACCAATGTGCCATCAACAACGTGCGTTTGTGGTAGATCTGCGATCGAGCTACGTTCATCATGATTGAAATCACATGACACAAGCGGCAGTGTATTAATGCCTAAAACACCCTTCAATTGTCCATCTGCAGCTGTTTGCAAGACTTGATTAACTTCAGCAATGGTCGTTTTACGTTTTGCAATGAATTTAAAATCAACAACTGAAACATTGGCTGTTGGCACACGGATCGCCGTGCCATCCAAACGCCCCTTTAGTTCAGGCAATACTAAGCCAACTGCTTTTGCTGCACCGGTCGAACTTGGAATCATTGACATGGCGGCGGCACGTGCACGATGCAAATCTTTATGAATTGTATCCACCAATCGTTGATCACCCGTATAAGAATGAATTGTTGTCATAAAGCCTGAATCAATACCAATTGCATTGTGTAATGCAAAGGCAATGGGTGCTAGACAATTTGTTGTACAAGATGCATTTGATAAAATTGTATGTGCCGAAGTGATGGCTGTATGATTCACACCATAAACAACCGTAAGGTCTGCCCCCTCGGCTGGCGCCGAAACCAATACACGCTTTGCACCGGCAGTTAAGTGTTTAGCGGCATCATCACGTTTTGTAAAGCGACCGGAACATTCAAATACAATATCAATTCCCATTTCAGCCCAAGGAAGCTTTAATGGATCTGGCTCTGCCACAACTTTGATCGCCCCATGACCAACATCAATCGTATCTTCACCTAACGTCAACGGACCTTTATAGGTACCATGCACGGAATCGTAACGAAACATATGCGCATTATCGCTCAGCGAGCCCAAATCATTGATTGCAACAATTTGAATCCCTGGACGTGGATTTTCAGCCATCGCACGTAAGACCATGCGGCCAATTCGACCAAAACCATTAATCGCTATTTTTAATGTCATTATGTAATACTCCTCTTTACGGCTTCAATCACAGCCTTTTGTGTAATTCCAAATTTTTCAAATAAAACACCAATGGGTGCTGATGCGCCAAACCCTGTCATACCTATAAATGTATCGGTTTCTCTTAAGTATTTAGACCATCCCATCTCAATAGCAGCCTCGATACCAATGCGTGGTGCATCACCTAAAACAGCAGCTCTATACGCATGCGTCTGTTGAGCAAACAATTCAAAGCATGGCATCGATATAACAGCAACGTCAATCCCTAAAGCGCGTAGTGCAACCTGTGCCTCTACCGCCAAAGAAACTTCTGATCCGGTCGCTATCAACGTTGCTTGACGTGCACCAGTCACATCAGAAATAATATACCCACCCCGTGCAGATAAATTTTCGTCTATGGATGATCGTAAGGTTGGTAAATTTTGACGCGTCAAAGCCAAAACACTTGGTGTTTCGCGCGCATTCAACGCAAGCTCCCAACACTCTGCTGTTTCAATGCTGTCAGCAGGACGAAACACATTAAGATTCGGAATAGCACGTAGTGCTGCTAGGTGCTCGACTGGTTGATGCGTTGGCCCATCCTCGCCAAGACCAATAGAATCATGAGTTAACACATGAATCACAGGTTGTTTCATAAGTGCTGACAAACGAAGGCTTGGACGCAAATAATCACTAAACACAAGGAACGTGCCACCGTATGGTGTAAAACCGTACAGAGAAAGACCATTAAGCATAGCCGCCATGGCATGTTCACGAATACCAAAGTAAATATAACTACCACTGAAATCAGTAGCGTCAATTGGTTGTTGTCCTTTTGCTTTTGTGTTATTTGAACCAGTTAAATCAGCTGATCCGCCGACAAGATGCGGCATAACTGGGGACAAAACATCAAGCACACGCTGCGATAGGATACGCGTTGCCTGGTTTGGCTTTTCATCCAAAAAAGTTTGCTTTAATACAGCAAGATCAGCAATGGCTTTATCAGCAGCTAGCAATTTTTGTTCATCAGCAGACAGCTTCTTTGATTTTTCCATCCACGCGTTATAGGTTGAAACATGGCGTAGTGCTGCTTTCGTCCAAATTGCGCGCACATCATCAGGTACTTCAAATGAGGCATATGGCCAATTAAGCTTCTCGCGTGTTTTTTGTATTTCATCCGCACCAAGCGGGCTACCATGACTTGCTGATGTGCCTGCTTTTGCAGGTGATCCAAACCCAATCGTCGTCTTGCATGCAATCAATGTTGGTGCATCATTTGTTTGCGCCCAAGCAAGTGCTTCGCGAATGGCTTGCTCGTTATGTCCATCAATCGCCTTTGTCTTCCAGCCACTTGCGGTTAAACGTGCTAAATGATCATCACTGGTCGACAACGATGTTTTACCATCAATTGTTATACCGTTATCATCAAATAAAACAATGAGGTTTTTAAGCTTTAGATGCCCTGCAAATGATACGGCTTCTTGGCTGATGCCCTCCATCAAGTCACCATCACCACAAATCACATACGTTTTATGATTAATCACATCTTGGCCAATCCGTGCAGTCATCATTTCTTGACCAAGCGCCAAACCAACTGCCGTTGCAAGCCCCTGCCCTAACGGCCCAGTTGTTGTTTCAACACCCGGTGTATGGCCATATTCTGGATGTCCTGGCGTTATACTGCCCCATTGACGAAAATTTTTGAGTTGATCCAACGTCATATCAGGATAACCACACACATGAAGCAAGCTATAGAGCAACGCTGATCCGTGTCCAGCTGATAATACAAAGCGATCGCGATTCGGCCACTGAGGATCTTTTGGGTTAAATGTCAAAAACTCTTGAAATAATACCGTTGCCACATCCGCCATACCCATTGGCATGCCTGGATGACCGGATTTTGCTGCTTCAACTGCATCGATGCTGAGGAAACGAAGGGCATTTGAACTAGGCGTCATGTATCACCATTCATATCTATGATCTTAATTAGAGTACATTTTAAGTGATGCAAACGCCTGCGTATAGTGGCAAACGCAAAACCTAACCTTTTTTAATGAATTATTAAGATTTGTGGCACACACTTTAAGCATAGAGTTGGGGTTATTTGGTCTACTTCCGGCAAAGTCAGGAGAGCTTTTATGCGTTTAGCTGATTATGGAAACGATTTTTTTCGTGCGCTTAATGGTTGTTGTCTTACAACAGCTGAAATTACGTATCATTTACCGGATCATCCATTGCTGCTTCAAACCTATGTGTGGCAAGAATTTGATTTGCCTCCGCTTTTTCCGCGGCTAACCGCATTTATCGAGTTTTGGCATAAAAATATTGATGGACGTATTGAAACCGTTCGCGTGATGACAGCAGGAAATTTAGTCTCTCATTCCATCAGCATGCCGGCGATTAGTTTGGAAATTCATTAGCCCATTGTGAATAATAATTATTTACACGTATAGTTGTTTAAATATAAATAAAAAAATTAAAGATGAGCAGCAAGATAATCTTGCATGCATTAACACAATCATGTTATAGTTTAAAAATGTGCATTTATAAAACCACCAAAAGAAAGTTAAACTAAAATGAATGTAAAATTTTACTTAAAAATTGTGCTATTAATAGCCGCAGGGATAGCCCCTTGTTTCGCGGCAGCTAAATCTGCGGTTCGTGAAATTTCCACATTTCACGAAGAACGAAAAGACATATTTATAGTCAATAAAGATGATCCGAAAGCAAGAGAAAAAACAGATAGCATAAAAAAAATACTTGGTAACAAAAACAGAGTGAGCGCAACTGGTGCAACACCTGATGAAAAGCGAACAATTCTTACTGCTGTGATAGGTGCATCTATCGTGCATGAACACCAACGTGATACTTCCTACAAGCTTGATGCGCACGGATTAAGTGAACACGAGAATTTGTACAGGCATTTTGAAATTCTTAGGGCAGCGCAAGATCTATCTCAGCAACTCTACGCAAGCTGGGCACCTACTGCTTCAGCTACAGATCTGCTTGCTAGAATCAATGGCTCCGAAGATGCAGGGAAACTTCGCGATTTTGGTCAAATAAGCACATCTGTTTTTGTCGATTGGTTTTTGGAAACGGCTAGTGATCATCAGCTTTCTAAAAAGTCTAGCTCAATGAAGAGCGCAGGCGGTACAGCTAGTGTGCTTGGCTCAGCAAGTAGTGCAGCAGGCGGGGCATCAGCTAGCGCGACCAGTGGGCTCTCTCAAAAATCTAGTGCGACAAGTAGTGCAGGTGGAACAGCAGGCGGTGGCATCCATGTGGCACAAGAAGGTTCACTTGAGCACCTCCTGGTCTATAATCCAATTCCAAAACCTGTTCAGGCTTTAATTAATATAGGAAGAGAAAACTATAGCAGTAATGTGAAGCAATTACTTTCCAATAGACATGACTTTCCACGTGCAGGAGGAAGAGGTGAGTATTCTGTATGTACTGAAGAAAACAGCTGGGAGCCCACACCTGGTTGGATAGAACCGACATTTGACGATGGAAAATTGCCTACAAAGGAAAAGTGGGACGAAGATAAAATAGTAACTCATTTTGCAGATTTACCTGCGCCTGCAACATGGACAGTAGATGAGGTCAATCAAGCCTATAACCAAGCAATCATGCCTGCTGCTACGCACGGCTATGTAGATGGAAAATTCACTTTGGTTAAAGGGGTAAGCGTTAATAATCTTCATGAATCACCTTTGGGAAAAGATTGCATTCTACAATTAGCAAGTCAATTCAATTATTTGGAATCTGAGGACAATAATGTAACTTCTGTAAGCTCGTATCAGTTCGATGGAACACAGGGGCCTCAGGGTTCAATCGAGGCTGCAGCGACCACCCTTTACCGACACGCGGCGGTAATAACCAGTAAATTGCCAAACGCATTATTGGATATTATGCCCGAAAAATTGGCAATAAAAAACATAGGATATGGCTATGAATACTATAAGAATGGCTATTTGCAACTCCAATATTTCGCATACGAAGACAAAAAAACGTTACTGCAGAAAGTTCTTGAAAAGAAAGGTTATTTAAGAATATTACCTCAACCCGCAATATGCGAAGCAACAGGCGCCAGCCAGATTCAGGTTTTTGCAGCGGCTCCTTCATTCCAAGACGCTGCCATGCCCGCATTTAATAGCACAGAGGGGCAAATTTGCATGGAACTTGTTGCGACGCAATACGAAGCCATTGCTAAGTTAGCCGTTATTAAAAGCATAGGTTCAAGCAGCTTAGTTAACTTACATCTGACACTTGTTGGACAAGGCTCATTTAATAATCCAAGTGAAGTCATGGACGAAGCATTCAGGCGCGTTTCAGAAATTGTTGCTGGGCGTAACGTTCATGTTTATATTCATGGATATGATGGAAATGCACAAAGAATAATACGCAATGCCTGCCGTGCATATGATATTGCATTCGATGAAATGACACGTGATGAATTTTTTAAAGAAGATGAGGGAAACTATTTACTAAAATAAAAACACAATGGCTTTTTTCATTAAGCCCCCGCCAAACCAATAAAAACAACACCTCAAGAGGAGCGCACAAAAGCGCTTCTCTTAGCTAACTGATTTTAGGCAACTCTCGTTCATAATAAATATAGTGCGCGAACACAAACAAGCCAAACAGTAATACCGTTAGCATACCTGAGAATTTCCCGTTTGCATTGCTGAGTGATAACACAATAATAGCAAAATATGAACATACGGTACCACCATCACCTCCTGCAGGCATATTGCATTTTGGAAATCTTTGTCTCCATGCGCCCAGCCATGTAAGCTGCAGCGTATTTGCAAACAATCCAGTCAGGATGGCTACACATAAATTAATACATACGATTGCAATTTTAAAATTGTCTTGCGAACCTTTAAGAAACAAGAAAATGCATAATGAAAAGATAAAAATGGATAATAAGTGATAGACAAACGAAAAAAGATATAGACGTCTGTACAAAAGCCACACTCCGCCAAGCCCTATAAAGCCAGCAAAAAAAGCAGCCCAGTTCCATATGACACGTTCGCCAGCTTGCCAACGTGAATACAAATCTTGGTGATACTGTAATTTTAACGGAGCACCTGGCGCATCCAAACGTGCTCCATAAATCAAGCGCAAGAAATCACGTTCGGAAAAGGGTAATGTTATCATATGGCTTCTTTCAAGGCGCGTTTCTCCAAATATGGCTTAAGGTACTGTCCTGTATAGCTTTTTGCAACATGAATTACCGTTTCTGGGGTTCCTACGGCAACAATATGTCCGCCACCCGAACCGCCTTCAGGGCCCATATCAATGATCCAATCAGCTGTTTTAATTACTTCAAGGTTATGTTCAATCACCAAAACGGTATTCCCTTGGTCCACAAGCGTGTGCAGCACTTCCAATAACTTACGAATATCATCAAAATGAAGTCCCGTTGTGGGTTCATCCAGTATATATAACGTTTTTCCTGTTGCACGACGTGATAATTCTTTTGCTAATTTCACACGCTGTGCTTCACCACCTGAAAGCGTCGTTGCAGACTGGCCTACTTTGACATAGCCTAAACCAACTTCTTGCAAGCATCTTAATTTTTCACGTACTTGTGAATGCGCTTCAAAGAATACAACAGCTTCGTCAACCGTCATATCGAGAATATCTGCGATGTTTTTATGTTTGTATTGAATATCGAGTGTCTCGCGGTTATACCGTTTGCCATGACATTGGTCACATTTTACATACACATCTGGCAAAAAATGCATTTCAATTTTAATAACGCCATCGCCCTGACATGCTTCACAGCGCCCGCCTTTGACGTTAAACGAAAAACGTCCAGCGGCATACCCACGCACTTTAGATTCAGGTAGTCCTGCAAACCATTCACGAATTGGAGTAAAGCAGCCAATATAGGTTGCTGGATTTGATCTTGGCGTACGACCAATAGGCGATTGATCAATATCAATAATTTTATCAATAAATTCTACACCCTCAAGTCGGTCATGCTCACCGGGCATTTCACGTCCATGTGCAACAGCTTTTGAAAGTGCTTTATAAAGTGTTTCAATCACAAGCGTTGATTTACCGCCGCCTGATACACCAGTTACACAGGTAAACGTACCAAGTGGAATCGTTACATTCACGTTATGCAGGTTGTTTGCTCGTGCGCCAAAAAGGCTAAGCGATTTTCCTTCGTGCCCTGAGCGTCGCTTCGCCGGGATAGGAATAGATTTAACACCTCGTAAATATTGACCCGTGATACTGTTTGGGTTATTCGTAACTTCCTCTGGTGTGCCCTGAGCAATAATTTCTCCGCCCCCTGCTCCAGCACCAGGCCCCATATCTATGACATAGTCAGCCATGCGAATGGCATCCTCATCATGCTCAACAACAACAACGGTATTCCCAATATCTCTCAGATGCTTTAACGTTTCTAACAGGCGATCATTATCACGTTGATGAAGGCCAATTGATGGCTCATCCAAAACATAGAGCACACCTGTCAGACTTGATCCCACTTGCGATGCTAAGCGAATACGTTGACTTTCACCACCAGAAAGAGTGCCAGCTGCACGTGACAACGTTAGGTAATCTAACCCAACATTGACTAAGAACATCAAACGGTTTCGTATTTCTTTTAAAATTCGAGCTGCAATTTCAGCTTGCTTCTTGGAAAGCGTTATTGTGTTAAACCACTCATGGGCTTCGCTAATTGAAAAATTACAAACCTCAGCGATGTTTTTATGATCAATTTTCACACAAAGTGCTTCTGGTCTAAGACGAAGCCCACCGCATGTATGACACGCGTGCTCATTCTGATAACGCCCCAACATTTCATGAACCCACTCACTTTCGGTATCCTGCCAACGTCGTTTCAAATTTGGGATAACGCCTTCAAAAACTTTCTTTGTGATGTAATTCCGATTACCGTCACTATAAACAATAGGGATAATCTCGGCACCAGAACCATAAAGAAGTACTTCTTGAACTTTTTCAGACAGCTCAGCAAAAGGAACGATTATTGAACCACCATAGTGATGCACAACTGATTCAAGCATCTGCAGATAGTATTCACGTGTGGCTGTAACACGTTTGCCAGCATTTGACTCTTCCGCCCACGGTGCAATGGCACCATCGCGAACACTTAAGGCTCGATTTGGAACAATTAACTGCGCATCAAAGACAATTTCCACACCAAGACCGTCACAAGTCGGACAGGCGCCCTGCGGACTATTAAACGAAAAGAGCCTTGGTTCAATTTCTTCAAGTGTAAAACCAGACACAGGGCATGCAAATTTCGATGAGAACGTAATTGATTCAGCCGTGTCTGCATTTTCAACCCATACCAACCCATTGCTCAATGCAAGTGCAGTTTCAAACGAATCAGCAAGTCGCGTCATGAATTCACGGCGATCATCGCCGTCTGGGATTACAAAGCGATCAACAACTACGGCTATATCATGTTTGATATTTTTTTTAAGCTCAGGAACTTCTTCAAGCGTATAGATTTTTCCATCAACTTTAACGCGTTGAAAGCCTTTTTTAAGCAAATCTTGTAATTCTTTTTTATATTCACCCTTACGGCCTCGCACAATGGGAGCCATAAGCATTAAACGCGATTTTGCAGGAATTTCAAGAACGCGATCCACCATTTGTGATACGATCTGCGCCTCAATCGGCAGCCCGGTAGCAGGTGAATGTGGAACGCCCACACGTGCAAACAGCAAACGCATGTAATCATATAATTCGGTTACTGTTCCAACAGTCGAACGCGGATTTTTTGACGTTGTCTTTTGTTCAATAGAAATAGCTGGACTAAGCCCTTCAATCGAATCAACATCTGGCTTTTCCATAAGTTGCAAAAATTGACGCGCATATGACGACAAACTTTCGACATAACGACGTTGCCCTTCAGCATAAAGTGTATCAAAGGCTAAAGATGATTTACCAGAACCAGAAAGCCCAGTAATGACGACAAGTTTATCGCGTGGAATATCTACATTGATATTTTTGAGATTATGCTCGCGTGCGCCGCGAATTTGAATCGTTTTCATTATTCTTTATAAATTAAGGCTATGTATAAGAGATAGACATTTTAAAGACGTTATGCAAGAGAAGAGATCAAAAACTGTGTTGCTTTAGCTTTGAATTAAAGAAAAGAGCAGCTGCTACTTGACAAGCTTTTACGCCAAACTTAGACTTAACACACATTATATTGATGAAATTTAATAAAATTTATGACTAATAGACCTATTTCCCCTCATATTCAAATTTATCGCCCACAAATTACAAGCATCTTATCCATTACACATCGATTTACAGGCATCGCGCTTACTCTAGCCTCATGTATATTTTGCGTTGGACTTTTTTCCTTTGCCTTAAGCGAAACAGCATGGGAAATGTTTATATCAACGTGTCACCTTATGGGCGGAAAAATCTGGCAATGGCCGCTTATTTTTGCCGTACATTATCATGCTATGAATGGCATTAGGCACCTTGCTTGGGATATGGGGTACGGGTTTAACATAAAAACAGTAACGCAAACCAGCATTCTTGTAATCATATTAAGCATTATGGCTACTTTATCCTTCGCTCATTTTTGTTCTATTTTATAAATCGGAAAATTTTCATGCGTGCATCAAAACATTGGCTTCATCAACGTATATCTGCAATTATCACGTGCTTTTGTATCCCAGGCCTTTGGTGGTTATTTAATGTTATCAATACATGCCCCTATATATGCGCTCGAACACAAATTGCGAGCCCTAGCGTGCTAATATTAATGCTGATTGCTGTCATTTTTACATTTTATCATGCACGATTAGGTCTTCGGGTTGTCGTTGAAGATTACGTTGAAAATTCAAAACGAAAAATATTTTTTGTTGCTATTAATACAATAATTGGATGCTTTCTGTGTTTCTTCTTGTCTGCTTTCATACTATTTTTCATAAGGAATTAACACATGACAAAAGCGGCCTATACAATAATTGATCATAGTTATGATGTCGTTATTCTCGGTGCTGGCGGAGCTGGTCTCAGGGCAACGTTAGGAATGTGTGCAGCTGGACTCAAAACAGCATGTATCACAAAAGTCTTTCCCACACGAAGCCACACCGTTGCAGCGCAGGGTGGCGTTGGCGCCGCACTCAATAATATGAATGACGGTGATGATTGGCGGTTTCATTTCTACGATACAATAAAAGGGTCAGACTGGCTGGGTGATCAAGATGCTATTGAATATATGTGTAAAAATGCTATCTCAGCTGTTGTAGAGCTTGAGCATTTTGGCGTTCCATTTTCACGAACCGATGAAGGTCGTATTTATCAACGCCCCTTCGGTGGACACACCCTTAATCAAGGTGAAGGGATGGCAAAACGTGCGTGTGCTGCAGCTGACAAAACAGGCCATGCTATTTTACATACACTTTATCAACAATGCTTAAAACACAAAGCTGAATTTTTTATTGAATATTTTGCACTTGATCTTATATTTGATCAAGAAGGCCGCTGTCGGGGACTTTTGGCATGGTGCCTTGAGGATGGCACTATTCACCGTTTTCAAGCACACACGGTTGTTATCGCAACGGGTGGTTATGGCCGTGCATTCTTTTCGTGTACATCCGCGCACACGTGCACAGGCGATGGCAATGCCATGGCACTGCGTGCAGGGCTTCCACTTCAAGACATGGAATTCATTCAATTTCACCCCACAGGTATTTATGGGGCTGGGTGTCTTATAACCGAAGGTGCGCGTGGTGAAGGTGGGTATTTGACTAATTCGACAGGCGAACGTTTTATGGAACGTTATGCGCCAAATGCAAAAGATTTGGCTTCACGTGATGTTGTTAGCCGCGCCATGACGATTGAGATTTTAGAAGGACGTGGGGTGGGTCCAAAGAAAGATCACATTTTGCTGCATCTAGAACATCTTGATCCGAAAATACTACATGAACGTCTGCCAGGCATATCCGAAACATCAAAGATTTTTGCAGGTGTTGATGTTACCAAAAAACCCATCCCAGTTTTACCAACCGTCCATTATAACATGGGTGGCATTCCAACCAATATACACGGAGAAGTTGTGCGTGGCGCCTTGGAAACAGTTATTCCAGGCCTAATGGCAATCGGTGAGGCTGCCTGTGTTTCTGTGCATGGGGCAAATCGATTAGGTACAAATTCACTTCTTGACCTGATTGTGTTTGGACGCGCGGCAGCTTTGCGGGCAAAAGAACTCATTGAACCCAATTCACCACACACTCCTTTACCAAAGGATGCTGGGGAGTCGACTCTTGCTTGGTTTGACACGCTTCGCCATGCCAGCGGCACCATCAAAACAAGCGAAATACGTTTGAAACTGCAAGAAACAATGCAACGACACTGCTCTGTATTTAGAAGTGAATCCATCTTAGCCGAGGGAATTCAGGAAATAAATGCTATTGGACAAATGATGTCACATATTCAAGTTAATGATCGCTCATTGATTTGGAATACGGACCTGGTGGAAGCAATTGAGCTATTTAATCTTTACCAACAATCTGTCGTAACAATTCATTCTGCGTTAAATCGAACCGAAAGCCGAGGCGCCCATGCACGTGAAGATTTTCCTGAACGTGATGACGTTAATTGGATGACACACACACAAAGTACGCTTAATTCCAACGGAGCAGTAAGTTTTGAACAACGCCCTGTGCATTTATACACAATGACGGATGACGTAAAGAGTGTGGCGCCTAAGAAAAGAACGTATTAAGGGTTAAGCAAAGAGCTAATTATGTGTTTTATTCTTTTTTGTTTTCTTTAAGCTGATTAATCTCGGCCTCAGTAAAGCTATAATTTTCACTACAGAACTCACATAAAACATCTACTTTGCCATCAACGAATGTGGCCTCAAGATCACTCTGTGAAAAATTTACCAATATGTCTTCAATACGTTGTCTGGAACAATGGCAATGTGCTTGAATTGTTTTATGCTGGGATAATTTAAGATCACGCTCGTGAAACAGACGATGAAGTAAAGTTTCTGGTAAGATTTCACTGGATAATAATTCATGAGGGGTAATTGTCGCTAAAAGACTAACATCAGTGAACCAATCATCTTCTTCTTTTTCAATAATCTCACGCTCTTTTGAATGATCAATGGGAGTTCGTTGCAGCAACACTGCGCCAGCTAAATAGTTAGCATCAATGACTAACGAATTTGATACATCTGTGAATACAAAAAGCGCTGTTGGCACTTGATCAGATTGTCTGAAATAGTGATGCATGCAATCAGCAAGTGTTGCACCAGTTAAAGCGACGATTGCTTGATGATTTTCAGCTTGATGATCCAATGAGACTGTGAAAATTAAATTACCGCCTGCAAATAGTTGAGCAATCGACGGTGTCGGCGTGTTTTCTAAAAGTATCGATAAGGCTTCATCATTCCAAGTGGCGCACGCACGCACGTCACCATTACTTTTAACATCAGCGACAATCATGCGAATGATAGAGCCATTGGTGATTTGCAAGGTAATTGCACCATTGGACTTCATATCCATAATGAGTGCTGCGCCTAATGCCAACATCTCACCAATATATTTATTGATAATGGGAGGATACTTATGTTTTTCCGTTATATCGGATAAAGCAGAACCTAGGCGGACAAGGCGACCACGAACCATTGCACCATCCAATACGAATGGCACGATACACCCTTTTAATTCTATTTTATGTGTGAAATTAACAACATTGTTCATACTATATTATTACACAGAAACTTAATGTGAACAAACGAACCAAATTGCAAATGGCACGACGATAACACCAATTTTAAGGTACTTTCGAAAGAGCGCTTTGCTTGGCATAGCATTACTATTCGCTGCCTTGCTCACAAAATGTTGAAGTGTGTATGTTGCTAATGGGTTCATAACGTGCTCTTTTTATCCTCTTTTTTCAACGGGTACAAACCGTCTCTCAACTTTACCACGATACAGCTGCCTTGGGCGACCTATTTTTTGTTGTGGATCTGAGATCATTTCACGCCACTGTGCAACCCAGCCAACGGTTCGTGCGACGGCAAACACAACGGTAAACATAGATATAGGAATTTTCATTGCTCTAAAAATAATGCCTGAATAGAAATCTACGTTAGGGTAGAGTTTTCGCTCTATAAAATACGTATCTTGAAGTGCAATTTTCTCAAGTTCCATGGCCAACAGCAATAAAGGATCATCTTTTATCCCAAGTTCCTCAAGTACTTCATGGCATGTTTCACGCATAATTGTTGCACGCGGGTCATGATTTTTATACACGCGATGACCGAAACCCATTAAGCGGAAAGAATCATTTTTATCTTTTGCACGCGCGATAAATTCAGGAATACGGTCAACATTACCAATGGCAGCGAGCATATTCAGCACAGCTTCGTTTGCCCCGCCGTGCGCTGGCCCCCATAACGCCGCAATACCAGATGCGATACACGCAAATGGATTGGCAGCACTTGATCCGGCTAATCGCACAGTTGATGTAGATGCATTTTGTTCGTGATCAGCATGCAAAACAAGAATACGATCCATTGCACGTTCTAAAATAGGATTAACGATATATTCTTCTGATGGCACAGCAAACATCATTCGTAAGAAATTACCTGAATAACTCAATTCATTTTTAGGGTACACAAAGGGTTGACCCACTGAATATTTATAAGCCATTCCGGCAAGAGTCGGCATTTTCCCAATAAGACGCAAACACGCAATTTCACGTAAAGCCTCATCGTGGATATCAAGGCTATCATGATAAAACGAAGAAAGAGCACCAACAACACCTACCATAATTGCCATTGGATGCGCATCACGACGGAAACCATTATAAAAAGTGCTCATTTGCTCGTGAACCATCGTGTGATACGTTACGTCTTCCGACAAACGTGCACGTTGAGAAAGTGTTGGAAGCTCGCCATACAGCAATAAATACGCAACTTCAATAAAATCACTTTGTTGGACCAAATCTTGAATGGTATAGCCACGATACAACAAACGACCCTCATCACCATCGATAAATGTGATAGCTGACTCGCAACTAGCCGTTGATGTAAAGCCGGGATCATAGGTTAACAACCCTGTTTGTGCATATAACGTTCGTATATCAAGAACAGAAGGACCATCTGTTCCCACATGGATAGGTAAATCAATTACCTTGCCACCTATGGTAAGCTGTGCATGCGTGCGGTTATCATTAGGCATTTCATCTTCATTTCCAGGCTTGTTTATTAACAATACCTTAGTCCTTTAAAAGTGTTTAAAGCAATAACTTACGACAGATTATAAATAAAAAGATAACATATACGTATGCCTATGTTCACGTTCTATATAAACATAAAATAATTTATAAACAGTAAATTTAGATAAAAATAAATATGTTTTCGTACGTTAATTTCTGTGATAGATTGATAATTGATGCTGCAGAGTGCGATTTGTTTAGAATCCCTTGGCCCATTTTTTACTCTCGGGAGCTGTCCCTGTCATAGCCTTGGTTATGTTATATGGCACCCACCTGGCGTCTTGGCCACGAGAGGATCAGAAATCTACCGGCTCAGGCGGCATCATTCTCTTTCATGTCAATGTGATCAGAGTCTTTTTATAAAGAGCTTTGATAAACTTTCAGTGGCACCTTGACTTCCACTTCAAACAATTCTATACTTTCCTTACTTTGAAATCGTAGCGTGGCAAGGGTAAAATCATTGATTCAATTAATCTTTGATACAAAAAACCTGGGCATGCCTAATCTACGAAATGTTTTTAATCTAACTGTAAGAGGAACAAAATGCCCAAAATGAAAACCAAAAGCAGCGCTAAAAAGCGTTTTCGCTTAACAGGTTCTGGCCAAGTTAAAATGGGCCAAGCTGGCAAACGTCACGGTATGCGCAAGCGTACAAATAAAATGATCCGTAATGCACGTGGTATGACTATTATGCACCCTAGTGATGCAAAAAAAGTCAAATCCTACTTTTTACACGTATAAGGAGACCTAATCTATGTCACGCGTAAAAAGAGGTGTAACATCACACGCACGCCACAAAAAAATTCTAAAGATGGCAAAAGGCTATCGTGGTCGCTCAAAAAATTGTTTCCGTATTGCATTACAACGCGTTGAGAAGGCATTACAATATGCTTATCGCGACCGTCGTAATAAGAAACGTGATTTCCGCGGCTTGTGGATTCAACGTATTAATGCCGGTTCACGTGAATTGGGCTTAAATTATTCCGTTTTCATAAATGGTCTAAGCAAAGCTGGAATTCAAGTAGATCGTAAAATCATGGCTGATTTAGCTATGAATCAACCAGAGGCTTTCAAAGCACTTGTTGATAAAGCGAAAAAAGCTTTAGCTGCTTAATTAACTTTTACGACAAGTGAATGAGAGCGGTATTTATCTCTTGCTTTCTTGTCATCCTCGGACTTGATCCGAGGATCTCTACTGATTTAGAATGCATGTAAGTTATTTTTGTCCAAAGACATATGACTATTTGTCATTTCACTATTATAGATCTTCGGATCAGGTCCGAAGATGACAGTATTAAAATACTAGGAATTCACACCGTGCAATTACAGCTCCCCATCTGGCTAGATCAAATAACAGAAACCCTTAATTTATCTCAACTAGAAACCTTAAAAGCAACTTTATTAGGGAAAAGCGGAGCGGTTACTCAGGCACTCAAAGGGCTTGCATCGCTTCCATCAATCGAAGAAAAAAAAGCCAAAGGTGCTGAGATTAATGCCGTACGTGATTCTTTAGCGGAAGCATTTCAAAATCAAGTTCAGATCCTTGAGGCAAAAGCCATAGAGCAAAAACTTGCTTCTGAGGCGCTCGACATTACGTTGCCATCTCCATCTTTCACACAAAATGGAGCGATTGGTCGCATACATCCTCTAACCGCACTTAAAGAAGAAATTTCAGATTTTTTTCAGAAACGTGGCTTTACATTTGCCGAAGGCCCCGAAGTTGATGATGAATGGCATAACTTTGATGCACTCAACATCCCAGCACATCATCCAGCCCGTCAGAATCATGACACGTTTTTTATCGAAGGACATCCGAAGCATCTTTTACGGACACATACGTCAACCGTGCAGATAAGATCCCTCGCGACACAAAAACCACCACTTCGTTTAATTTCTGTCGGCCGTGTATACCGTAGCGATGATCTTGATGCGACCCATACACCGATGTTTCATCAAATTGAAGGATTAGTACTGGATAAAAACATTCATATGGGACATTTAAAAGGCCTCATTCGCGAATTTTGCAGCACATTATTTGGCGTCGCAGATGTTCCCGTAAGATTCCGACCAAGCTTTTTCCCATTTACAGAGCCATCTGCTGAAGTAGACATTGCCTGCACAAAGAAAGATGGAAAACTTCTCATCGGTAAGGGCGGCGATTGGCTGGAACTTTTAGGCTGCGGCATGGTTCATCCGAATGTGCTCACCAATTGCGGCGTTGATCCATTGGAATATCAAGGATTTGCCTTTGGTATGGGGCTCGAGCGCTTATGCATGATTAAAAATGGTATAGTAGATATTCGGCAGCTGTATGATGGTGACGAAACATGGCTGAAGCATTTTGGATCGTTTGGATTTTAAATGCATCACTTTTATCATTCCCACGCAGACAGAAATCTAGCACTGTTTCAAATTATAAACTTAAATGTTTGAGGCTGCATTTTTCTGGATCCCCGCCGAGCAAAGATGATACAAGCAATAATTTTCATTTAAAGCTTAATCAAATCCAGCACAAATCGCACATCCTGTTGCGGAATCACATCAACATAACGTGCTGTCGTCGGCGCACAATAGGCGGTCTCAAACCCAAGACGGGCAGACTCCTTTAGCCGAGATTCTGCTTGGCTTACCGACCGAACCTCTCCTGTCAAACCAATCTCACCAAAATACACACATTTGCCATAAATAGGATTATTACTCAGCGCCGAAATCAAAGACGCTGCCATTGCCAAATCTGCAGCAGGCTCTGTCACCTTAAGGCCGCCAACCACATTCAAATATATATCTTTACCCGCAAAGCTAAGACCGCAACGTGCCTCAAGCACAGCGACAACCATCGCAAGTCGGTTTACATCCCAACCTACCGTCGTTCGCTTTGGGGATGCATAGGCTGATGGTGCCACCAGAGCTTGTACTTCAACTAATAATGGCCGCGTCCCCTCAACACCAGCAAAAATAGCTGTTCCACTGACTGGCGTTTCATGCTGTGATAGAAATAATTCTGATGGATTCTCGATGGGGCGCAAACCGCCCTCCTCCATCGCAAAAACACCAATTTCATTCGATGGGCCAAAACGATTCTTTACCGATCGCAACAATCGATAATCATATGCGCCATCACCTTCAAAATACAAAACTGTATCGACCATGTGCTCTAACACACGTGGGCCAGCAAGCGTACCTTCTTTTGTTACATGCCCGACCAAAATAAGAACGAATCCTTTTTTCTTAGCCAACTGAATCAATTCAAACGCACATGCACGCACTTGCGATACGCTGCCCGGTGCTGATTCAATCATGTCACTGGCAATTGTTTGTATTGAATCAATCACAACCACATCGACAGCTGGCATCCGATTCAGTGCTCCAATGATATCAGGAAGCTGCGTTGCTGCGGCCAAATGCACAGGTGTATTTGCTAAGCCTAATCGATTAGCACGAAGTCTGATTTGTGAGGTTGCCTCTTCACCAGAAATATACACGCAACTACGCTCTGCTGCCATTTTTGAGACAATTTGCAAAAGTAGCGTAGATTTTCCAATACCTGGGTCTCCGCCAATAAGCAAAACAGAACCTGGCACTAAACCACCACCACATACACGATCAAATTCCGTTAAATGACTTGGCAAACGTGTTTGATTCTGTTTATTAGGATCTTCAATCGCTAGGTTTTCGAAAAATTCATCGGGGGATATACGTGAAGCCTTCGCCGTTTTTGTATTAAGGACTTCTTCAACCATTCGATTCCAAGAACCGCATCCCTCACACCGACCTGCCCACTTTGAATAGTAAGATCCACAGTCTTGGCATACAAACCGATGTGTCGCTTTAGCCATACTTTATGCCTGCGTAAGCTTAAACACAGCGACAACGCCTTTTATAATATTATCGATTGAAACTGCAGCTAAAATAATACCAAACACACGCGTCAAAACATTAGTGCCTGTATCACCTAAAATGCGCATCAAACGATCACCGAGCAACAAACATCCCCATGCAAATGCACTCACTAAGCAAACAATAGCAATAACGCCAAATGCCATGTGAAGATGCATGGCCGTCGCCTCCTGCATAAGAAGCACAACCGTTGTTAATGCCCCTGGGCCAGCCAATAGTGGAATAGCAAGCGGATATACTGAAACATCGTTCGTGCTCGCTGTCTCTGCATCATCACTAGATGCCGGACGTTTTCCTACTTCAGAAATAACCATTTTAATTGCCGTCAGCAAAAGCAATAAGCCACCTGTGATACGAAATGCTTGCGGTGAAATGCGCATCAGCTCGAGCAATTTATCGCCTGCAAAGGCAAAAAAGAGAAGAAGTGAAATTGAAATTAAACAAGCCCTTTTCGCAACTTTCCTTTTAACAGCAAAAGAATCACCCTGAGTAAGTGACACAAAAATAGGCACAACAGAAAATGGATTAACGATCACAAGAAGCGTTACAAAAGCTTGGAGGAGAAATTCATAGGTCATATAAGATCACTTTGTTGAGAGAGAAAGATGAAATTCAAAATCAATAGTGTGCCAATCTTATCAACTTTGCATTACATAGTACAAGGTTTTGTTGATGCTTACGTACAATGCTAAGTATCATATTTTACGCTTATCATGCACATTCTCTTTCTCTATGAAAGAATTTTCGCTATGATATACATCACGAGCAAAAGAGTACATTCAGATAAAGGTATAGTTTTCCATGAACATCACACGTCTCATTCATCCCGAAGGTTGGCGCTTCGTCGGCATCTTTGCTCTTATTAGCATTCTTATTGCTTTGTTTTCTCAATTTGGCGGTTGGATTGGTGCTATTCTAACAGTATGGTGCTTTTATTTCTTTCGAAATCCAAAGCGTGTCACACCACTGCGTGAAGGCCTAATTATCAGCCCTGCTGATGGTAAAGTTGTCATCATTAAAGATGTTGTTCCGCCAGCAGAATATGAATTAGGTTCAGACCCACATACACGTATCAGTGTTTTTTTAAATGTGTTTGATGTACACATCAATCGTATTCCGATGAATGGCACAATTAAAAAAGTAATATACCACGCAGGCCGTTTTTTTAATGCGTCACTTGATAAAGCAAGTGAGCACAATGAACGTAACACAATCATCCTAAGCACCGCTTTTGGTGATATCGCGTTCGTTCAAATAGCGGGTTTAATTGCACGTCGTATTCGCTGCGATGTCAATACTGGTGACGAAGTTATCGCCGGAAGCCAATATGGTCTGATTCGATTTGGCAGTCGGATGGATATTTTTATCCCAAAAACGATCAATCCTCTTGTATGTGTTGGGCAACGTGTAATCGCAGGAGAATCAATCCTAGCTGATTTCCAAAGCACTGAACTCCCACGCCAAGGGCACATTGTGGAGACACTCTAATGAATTTCCGTCGTCACTCAGATCGTTCTCCTGAACATTTTCGTCGGCAGCCATTTCGATCACGTTTGCCTGAACGTTTTCAGGCACGTCGCCGCTTAAAAGCACAATCTCTAACAGCGATGATACCCAACATAACAACGCTTATGGCATTGTGTTGTGGTATGACGGCAATTCGTTTTGCCCTTTTAGAGAAATGGGAACTTGCTATCGTATCCGTCCTGCTTGCAGCTATTTTAGATGCACTTGATGGACGATTAGCCCGCTTACTAAACAGTGCTAGCCGTTTTGGCGCAGAGCTAGATTCATTCTCCGATTTCTTAAGTTTTGGCATTGCCCCTGCTTTGATCATGTACCTACGTGGATTATCAAATTGGGGCGAAACCGGCTGGGCAATTGCATTATTTTTCACAATTTGCATGTCACTTCGGCTCGCACGGTTTAACGTAACAAGCATTGAGATAGATCAGCCAGCCTGGCGCGAGGGCTTTTCAACAGGCGTACCTGCGCCTGCGGGTGGTTTCTTAGCCCTATACCCGATCATTCTTCAGCATGCGATACCAGGTCTTGCCTTTGCTCAGAACCTTACCTGTTATGCATTATTCATGCTTCTCGCAAGTGGACTTATGGTCAGTCGAATCCCGACATTTACGCTCAAAAAAGTAGTTGTTCCCCCTTCCTTGGTTTTACCCTTTTTACTCGTTCTTTTTATCATAATTGCCCTTCTGTACAGTTACCCGTGGCACATGTTAACAGCTATTGGCATTATTTATCTTGGCCTAATACCATTCAGCATTATGCATTTCAAGAAATCTGAACAAAAATGGAAACATGAAGAAATGAAAAATTCAAAGGAAACGGGGTCTTAAAAGGGAGGGATTAATGGTCGGAACGGCGGGATTTGAACCCACGACCCCTATCCCCCCAGAATAGTGCGCTACCAGGCTGCG
>JAZKAK010000025.1:0-61379 GCA_040389165.1 Pseudomonadota bacterium | reverse complement strand
AACTTGAGGGAAATGAAGGTTGGTCTGATCTTAATCTCTTAACTTAATGGTATTGGGCGCTCCCCAGCGCTATGCCTGCACAAACAGTGCCTGTATATCCGCAAGGAAGTTATCCTGTGCAAGCTTATAATCAGCCCTATCCACAGAATCTGCAAATGACCGCTCAGCTGCAAAACTATCCAGGTCCTGCTGGCTATTATCAAGCATCACCTGCTTACCAAGTTGCTGCAAATGGTGCACAGATAGCGCCCCCTTCTATTTCTCAGGATGCAGCACCTGTTGTTGCAACAAATCAGCCTCAGATACAGCCACCTCCACCACAAGTACAAGCCTCCGTGTCAAGTCAAATTGCGAGTATATTAGGGAATCAGTTACAATCTTCTGTGATAGGATCGGCACCTGTTGTTCAAGCCGCACCTGCTGTTCAAGCCGCACCTGCTGTTCAAGCCGCACCTGTTGTTCAAGCCGCATCTGCTGTTCAAGCCGCACCTGCTGTTCAAGTAGCTCCTGTTGTCTCGCCTAATGCAACACAATCGATAGCAAATGCTCCCGTTCTAACCTTCCAGCAGGCTTTGCAACAACGTGCAAATAGTCAAAATGCGACAACAGCTACCACCTCAGCATCTACCACCGCAGCATCAAATGCTCCAGTGCCATCTCCTTCTCAAATGCCAACAACAACAGCTGGCATAACAACCCCTATAGCAGCTCTTCCCACAACAACAACAACTACTACTGCTCTCTCGTCTGTCATAGGACAATTTTTTAGTTAACTAATTTATTCACTATAATCGTCTTGTACGAATTGACATTTTAATATGATTTTGTGATTCATAAATTAATGAGAATCTGTCCAAAATATCATTGGCAGCTCTTCGTAACAGTCTTTCATACTTGCTAAATTGTTTTGTTCAGGTTACATAATAATATAAAAATACGAGTTAGAATTTTCTTTATGACCGTTGCATTTATTCCTGTTGATCAATTAACCCGTGAGCAGGCCACAGCCGAACTTTTACGTCTTGCGAAGGAATTGGCATACCATGATCATTGCTATTATCACCTGGCTTCACCCGAAATTAGTGATGCTATGTATGATGCAATATATCAACGGAATTTAGCAATTGAACGTCGGTTTCCAGATTTACGTCGAATTGATAGCCCTACTCACCGTGTAGGCGCAGCACCATCATCTGAATTTGAAAAAGTAAAACACCGTAAGCCTATGCTATCGTTAGACAATGCCTTTTCGGCAAAAGATGTCCATGAATTTATGACACGCATTCATCGTTTTTTAAAGGTTGACGATGATATACCTATCCCTTGTATGGCTGAGCCTAAAATTGATGGGTTATCAGCAACACTCCATTATCAAAAAGGAAACTTTGTATTAGGAGCTACACGCGGTGACGGACAAGAAGGAGAAAATATAACGCAGAATCTACGCACAGTGCGTGATGTTCCCTTGGTATTGCAAGGCGATAATATACCTGAAAGCCTTGAAGTTCGTGGTGAGATATACATGAATAAATCAGATTTTGAAACATTAAATCAATCACGAATTGAAGCTGGGGAGCAACCTTTTGTCAATCCACGGAATGCAGCTGCAGGGTCTCTGCGATTGCTCGATTCAAGCATAACCTCAAAACGTCCGCTTCGCTTTCTTGCGTATTGGTGTGAATCTTTATCCAACCAAATGAATCAAACCCAAGCCGATATTTTGATATCTCTAAATCGTTTAGGTTTTCGGGTTAGCTCACTTGTGGCGCTGTGTCCAAATAGTGAAACTATGCTAGAACATTACGACTTTATCGAACGTCAACGCGCTGAACTTCCTTATGAAATTGATGGTGTCGTTTATAAGGTCAATGATTTGGCATTACAGGCCCGGCTTGGCACAGTGGGACGTTCTCCTCGGCATTCAATAGCGCATAAATTCTCAGCTGAGCAAGCTGAAACAATTGTTGACATGATTGATATCCAAGTGGGGCGCACAGGTGTTTTAACGCCCGTTGCCCATTTGCGTCCTGTTCTTGTGGGCGGTGTCACGGTTAGCCGTGCATCATTGCACAATGATGATGAAATCAGACGTAAAGATATTCGCGTAGGGGATACTGTGATCGTGCAAAGGGCAGGGGATGTAATACCGCAAGTTGTTGAAGTGCTCCTTGCTAAACGGCCCATAGATTCAGTTCCTTTTACATTTCCAGATGCATGCCCAGTTTGTCACTCTGCGGTTGTGCAATCAGAAGGGCAAGTGGCTAAACGGTGTAGTGGCGGATTTAATTGCATCGCACAAGCAGTGGAACGTCTCCGGCATTTTGTAAGCCGTGATGCATTTGATATCGATGGACTGGGTGAACGTCACTTACAGAATTTCTTCGAATGGGAAATTGTACGAACCCCACCTGATTTGTTTACACTTGAAGCACGAAATATCGCTATTAATCTTGAAGCACGTGAAGGATGGGGCGCCAAGGCGGTAACAAACCTATTTGATGAACTAAGGAAGCGCCGTAAGATTGGTCTGGATCGATTTATTTTCGGGCTTGGTATTCCACAAGTTGGGCAGGTTACGGCTCGCACATTAGCATTACGTTTAAAGACAATGGAGGCTGTACTCGCTGCTTCGGCAGAAGATTTATGTGTGCTTGACGGTATTGGTGAAGTTATGGCCGAGGAAATAATTCAATTTTTTGCAGCATCTGATAATAAAGCCATCATTGACGAGTTGATGACTTACGTCACAATAGAGGCTGTTATTATGGAAGTGGTTAGTGATTCCATATTCGTAGGTAAAACGATTGTATTTACAGGGACGCTTGAAAAATTGAGTCGAGCAGAAGCAAAAACGCAAGCTGAACGTTTAGGTGCACATGTGGCTGGTTCAGTTTCAAAAAAAACAGACTTCGTTGTTGTGGGCGCTGATGCGGGTAAGAAATTGAGTCAAGCGAAAGAATTTGGCATTACCACCCTAAGCGAAGATGAATGGATATCACTGGTTGGTAATGGTTAAGTAATGGCATGCTGGCAACAGCTTGCCGTTAGATTTTAATCACATCTACTAATTTATTTCATCCGTTCTGCAATAATAGCGCGACGTGCAAGTGTATCCGCTTTTTCGTTCAATGGATGGCCATCATGCCCTTTAACCCATTCCCATGAAACATTCTTTTTTTGTGTACATGAGTCAAGTTCTTCCCAAAGATCTTTGTTCTTTACAGGTTCTTTTTTTGAATTTAGCCAGTCACGCTTTTTCCAGCCTACAATCCATAAAGTGATACCATTTTTTACATATTGACTATCTGTGTAAAGCGTTGCTGAGAAATCAGCTGGTAATGCACGTATAGCCTCAATTGCGGCCTGCAATTCCATGCGATTATTTGTTGTGGCTGGGTTTCCGCCAGCAAGTGTTGCCTCTTTTTCATCCTTAGAAAATACTGCGCCCCACCCACCTGGTCCTGGGTTCCCACTGCATGCACCATCGACATAAATATCAATTATTTTTGAGGGAATAGATTCGAAGAATTGTAGAAGGCGCACATGAGGCATTGTCTTTATTTTCCATAACTATAAACATTAAAAAAGAGAATCTGGCACGAGTTTTTCATCATTAAGACGAATCGTTTCGGGGTTTAATTCAACCTCTGTTATGTTACCTTGTGGATCTAAAACTTTCCACCTTAAAAGATGCCCACCATCTGCCAGTGTGAAATTAAGCGTGAGTGTGCCACCATTTTCATCATCTTTATGCGCGAGAATAATTTGTACATCATCATCAACTTGACGTGAATCGACAAACTTAACATCTTTGTCAAAATCAAGTTGAGGTTTTAAAATCAAACCAGCTGGTGTCATCGAGACAGGATACGCACTCACTGCCCCATCTGTTAAATCAACTAAAAGCACTTCAGATTTTTTGATCAAAAGTTGCTGCTTATAATCAGTCTGGTAATCAACACGAAGTTTTGCCTTATTTCCCTCACCTTTTTTGACGTAGAGTTTACCCTTTATTTGCGCCCCATCGGGATTAGTCTGAATGATATCAGCAACAATAATAGTAAGTGAGTTCCAATAGCGTGTGATGAACTTTATTGCATCAGGCGTTGCCTTTGCATAAATAGGTTCAGCCTCAATAATGACAGGAGGAGGGGGGGCATATTCAGCAAAGGCGTTGCTTATGATTAACAACCCAGCCAAGATGTATTTTTGTTTAATCAGCATGAAGAACCTTTATTTACGTTTAAAAACAGCAGCGATCTTTTGACCTATTCGTTTTATGAATCCTGCTTTTTCAACATCTTTTTCAGCAATAAGATCAAAAATTATAGACTCTTTGAATGCAGGGCAGGTAACAATGACTTTACCCAACGTCATACCACTTGCAATGGGGGCTTCAATTGATTCTGTAAGTTCGATCGTTGTTTTAAGTTCATTTTCGAATGATTTTGGTACGGTCACAATGCATGAATTTCGTACAACAGCATTAACATGTTCTAACGTTCCATAGACAACAGGAATTTCACCGAGCACTTGCTGAGCTATTGCTATTGTCTTGTTCGTGAAAGTGTGAAGGCCCCAGATTGAGAGCTTTCTCGCTTCGTCTGCACGCGCTTGTTTGCTTTTAAGGCCGTTTATCACCAAGATAATACGTCTACCATCTTGCATGCAAGATGCAACCATGCCATAGCCTGCAATTTCAGTGTGACCAGTTTTAATGCCATCACAGCCAATAGTGTTGTTGTAGAGGAGGGGATTTCGATTGCCTTGGGTTGTTTTACCGTATGTATATTCTTTTTCACTATAAATGGGGTAAAATTCAGCCTGATCTTTAATTGCATGCTCTGAGATGATCGCAAGATCTTTTGCTGTTGTTTGATGTTCAGGCAGCGGAAGCCCACTTGCATTTAGGAAATTTGTTTGCTTGGCACCCATATCATGTGCACGGCGTGTCATCTCACTAGCAAAAGCGCTTTCGCTACCTGAAATGTTTTCAGCTAAGATTACACTCGCATCATTGCCTGATTGAATAATCAGGCCTTTAAGAAGATCTTCTACTTTTACTTGGTCATTAATGTTTAAATAAGAAGTTGATCCTTCAACGCGCCAACCATTTTTGCTTACAGTAAAGATTGAATCTTTCTTAATAACGCCTGTCTTGATTTTATCAATGACAAGATAAGCAGTCATGATTTTCGTCATTGATGAAGGATGCATCGGTTTTGTAGCATCTTTTTCAAGCAAAACAGCGCCTGTATCATAATCAATCATGTAAGCTTCACGTGCCAGAACATCAATATCCAAAGGGAGACCAATAAACGGTGTAGAGGCTTTTGTCGTTGATTCGCTTTCCTTAACGTCATCCGTCTTCTCAATGGTTTTTTTTATTTCTGTTTTAGAAGAAGGCGGAATCTTTTTTTTAGAAGGCGCCGCGACACTTAAAGATACAGACACGAGAGTGCCTAGTAAAATTCGTGCAAAGTAACTTTTTAGAAACATTTATATGTCATCCTTTTTTATAGAGCGGTGTGCAATATCTCTATTAAAAAAACACTCCTCATCGATGAAAGTCAAGGGAAAGATTGCATCTTCATAATGTAAATTACTGAACACATGCTAACTCATATAGAGATAGTTTCTTTAAAGGTTGAAAAATGATGAAATCAAAAATTATTAAGCCTATACATGTTGTCGTGCTTGGTTTGGCAATAAGCATAGGACCAGGTCTTGGGGGATTTTTTATAGGCAAAGCGATAGACCGCTTTAAAGCAAGTGAAAAATCGGTGACTGTTAAAGGGCTGTCAGAACGTGTTGTTGATGCAGATAAAAGTCAAATTCTTATTACTATGCATGAAAAAACAGATGATATAGCTATGGCAGCGAAGATGCTTCAAGATGAACTGATCATAGTTAAAAAAATGCTTGTTGATTCTGGATTTAAAATAGAAAATATAAAGGATAGCATTCATATTCATGAAGAAAGCATTCCTTATCAAGAACATCAGATTCCATTTTATAAAAAATATAATTATGAAATAAGATTAAAAATAGATGGATACGATAAAGAGGCAATTGAAAAATTTAATAATGATCTTTTGAAAATTAGAATAACAGGAAAAATGTTAAATGTTTCAGCTTCAGAAACGCATACATTCACGAAGTTGGAAGAAATTCGCGCTCCCATGCTTGCTGAAGCGACAAAAAGTGCACGTGCCATGGCTGATCAATTTGCTAAAGATTCGGGGACACACGTAGGCGGCATTCTAAAGGCATCTCAGGGATCATTTTCAATAACAGGAGAAAAAGACACTTCAGGATCAGAACACTACAGTCACGACACGCCAGCCAGCATTAAAAAGCGTGTTCGGGTTGTGAGTAATATTACATTTAGATTGGAATAAGGTAGGCACTGATACCCTCGTTGGCTGGCAGCCAGGCATACATTTGCTGAATATGAAAAATATTTTCATGATTATGCATATTTAGGCTAGACATCCTGCGCGTAATTTGGTAAAAAATAAGAGTGAAGCCGATTTAGCTCAGCTGGTAGAGCAACTGATTTGTAATCAGTAGGTCGTGGGTTCGACTCCTACAATCGGCACCACTTTTAAGCGGCCGTGGCGAAATTGGTAGACGCGCAGCGTTGAGGTCGCTGTGAAGCAATTCATGGAAGTTCGAGTCTTCTCGGCCGCACCATGATTCATTGCCTTCCTGATTTGATGCAAGAGTCAAATCCTATTTATTCTCCCTGTGAACAAAAAATATCCTGTATAAAAATGATTATGCTAAGCTTCAGATTGGCTCATTATCTGTTTTTCACCAGTGCGTTATAACGGTTCATCAATCTGTGATGGGTGTGACACAGTGCGACGGCTAATGCATCAGCTGCATCAGGCTTCATATTCATTGGCGCTGTTGGCAATAATCTACGCACCATTTGAAGTACTTGGTTTTTATCAGCATGACCTGCACCAACCACAGATTTCTTCACTTGGTTAGCTGTATATTCAAAGACAGGCACATTACAATGGGCCGGCACAAGCAGCACAACACCGCGCGCCATGCCTAATTTAAGCGTAGATCCTGGGTTTTTATTCATGAACACTTCTTCGACAACAGCTTCATCAGGAACGCATTCTTTTACAACTATCATTAATTTTTCAAACAGCTCTGCCAGACGAAGCGCGAGTGATTCTTCTTTTACGTTTGGATCAATAACACCAGAGGCAAGGTAACGAACACCTTGCCCCTTAGATTCAATTAATCCCCAACCCGTATGACGAAGACCGGGATCAAGCCCGAGAATACGAACAGCCTCATTTGAGGGGCTTAAGAAATTTACCAATACTTATTAACCTGCAGCTGCAGTTACATCAGAAACTTTCTTTACCAGAACTTCTTTTGGTTTTGGTAAATTCACTTGTAAATGCAACTCCTTCAAACGCTCTGGCTCAACGATTGATGGTGCTTTCATCATCAAATCTTGTGCTTGTTGATTCATTGGAAACACAATAACTTCACGTATATTAGGCTCGTCTGCAAGCAACATTACGATACGATCAACACCAGGCGCACTACCGCCATGTGGAGGGGCGCCAAATTTAAACGCATTTAACATGCCTGAAAACTGTTCTTCAACGGTTTCTTTCGAATAACCTGCAATCTCAAATGCCTTGTACATTACCTCTGGTAAATGATTTCGAATGGCACCGCTTGATAATTCAATTCCATTACACACAATGTCATATTGGTATGCATTGATCGTTAGTGGATCTTGCGTCAGAAGTGCGTCAAGTCCACCTTGTGGCATTGAAAATGGATTATGTGAGAAATCGATCTTGCCTGTGTCTTCATCTTGTTCGTACATTGGAAAGTCAACAACCCAGCAAAAGCGGAATGTATTCTTTTCAATTAGGTCAAGATCATTAGCGATACGTGTGCGCGCAAGCCCTGCAAATTTAGACGCTTTTGATTCTTTATCACAGACAAAGAACACAGCGTCACCAGATGAAACACCTGATAATTTTTTAAGTAAACTGAGGCGATCTGCATCTAAAAACTTAGCGATAGGTCCTTTCGCATCGTCACCATCGAACACTATATAACCAAGACCTGCCATGCCTATATCTTGCGCCCAACCATTCAGTTTATCAAAGAAACTGCGCGGTTGCGCTGCAGCACCGGTCGCTGGAATTGCACGAACCACACAACCTTTATCAATATTTTTTGCAAAAATACCAAAGCCAGAATCTTTAAAGACTTCCGTTACATCTGAAATAATTAATGGATTGCGCAAATCAGGCTTATCGTTACCATATTTCAACATAGATTCAACATAAGGAATACGCGGGAATAACCCTTGCGTAACGGTCTTGCCATTCGCAAATTCATTAAATACACCTGCCAGGACAGGCTCAACAGCCGCAAAAACTTCTTCTTGCGTTACAAATGACATTTCAATATCGAGTTGATAAAATTCACCAGGTGAACGATCTGCACGTGCGTCCTCGTCACGGAAGCAAGGTGCTATTTGAAAATAGCGGTCAAAGCCAGCAACCATCAACAATTGCTTAAATTGTTGAGGAGCCTGCGGCAATGCATAAAATTGGCCGGGGTGTAAACGGCTCGGTACCAAAAAGTCACGTGCGCCTTCTGGCGATGATGAGGTTAAAATTGGTGTTTGGAATTCCATAAACCCTTGATCAATCATGCGCCTGCGAAGTGATGCAATCACGTTGGAACGCAGTACTATGTTTTGATGTAATTTTTCACGACGTAAATCCAAAAAACGGTACGTCAAACGTGTTTCCTCTGGAAATTCAGTGTCCGAATTAACAGGTAATGGCAAGGGATCAGCAACAGATAGCACGGTGATATGTTGAACCATAATTTCAACGTCACCTGTCGGCATTTTTGCATTTACTGTATCGCTTGAGCGTTTTACAACGTTACCTTCGATTTGTATTACTGTTTCGTTTCGTAAATGCTCTGCTGTGTTAAAACCATCACTGCCTGCAGCAATTACACATTGTGTCAGCCCATAATGGTCACGTAAGTCAATAAATACTAAATTCCCATGGTCACGCTTACGATGAATCCATCCAGAAAGCTTTACTGTTTCACCATTATTTGTATCGCGCAACTGCCCACACGTATGAGTACGATAGGGTGATTTAAGCACTGGATTTAGCGTCGACATGGGGAGGCATTCCTTTATTTTAGATATTATTTGCATTCGTCCTTAGTAAAGCTGAAGTTACAGGTTTTTGTCAAGGAATTCACGTTTTTTGAAGCTACATATGCATTTAGAAAAGTAATTGGATCTTTGCATTTTGTTTCGTGTTGTTTTTATTGTGTCGTGCGCGTCACACTGTTTTCTTTTATTTTTCAAAAAATTAACAATGTGTAAATAAGGATTGCTCTTTTTCTTTCACAGAAGTATAAATAATAAACAAAACGTATTAACAGGACTTTACATGATGGATACATCAAACGTTTCTGAACTTCTAGGCCATGCAAGTCGTATTGCCGCCGCTTATATTTCGAATCACACGATAACGATCGAAGAAATTCCTAATATTGTTAATCGTATATACCAGTCCTTAGCTGAAATTTGCCATAATCCACATAACTCTAGATTGTCTGCGCCGCTTGTACCAGCTGTGCCTATTGAAGAATCAATCAATGAAGACTATATCGTATGTCTGGAAGATGGAAAGAAATTGCAAATGTTAAAGCGCCATCTAAATAGCGTTTATGGGATGACACTTGCTCAATATAAAACACGTTGGAGTCTTCCATCTGATTATCCAGTCGTTTCACCAAATTACGCGCGTCGCCGTAGTGCAATTGCGAAGAATACTGGTCTTGGCAAAACAGGTCGTAAACCTCGTATTCGCGTTATGCAAGGCACTGAAACGGCAACAGGGCAAGAACAACTTGCTGTGCTCGCCAGCTGATTTACGTTAGCTAGATAATTAATGCACGCCTTGAAATAAGTTCTTTATGAATTTTTTCAGGGCTTTTTTAATTTCACACTATTTTTTAAAAGACTGCTATCCTTTGGCTTGATTACACCTTCATTGCTACGTTAACGTTATCGCTAAATTATTAAACAAGAGAGAAATTCCGTGTCTAAGAAACTGTATATAAAAACATATGGCTGCCAAATGAATGTGTATGACTCGCAACGCATGGTTGATTTACTCTCCCCACTTGGCTATGAAATCACAGAAACGCCCAATGATGCCGATATGGCTATTTTAAATACATGTCATATTCGTGAAAAAGCAGAACAAAAAGTCTTTTCTGATTTAGGTCGTCTACGTATTGTTAAAGATGAACGCGCCAAATCAGGCAACGATATGATGATCGCTGTTGGGGGTTGTGTTGCGCAAGCGGAAGGTGCAGAAATTATTAGGCAAGCACCTTATGTCAGCATGGTTTTTGGACCACAAGCTTATCATAAACTGCCGGAAATGATCGCGCGAACAACGCGTGAACGTGATATTAAAAAAGGCAAGAAAAAGAACATTGGTGTTGTTAACACAGATTTTCCGGTGGAAAGTAAGTTTGATTTCTTACCACAACCAACAACCTCTACCATTTCCTCCTATGTTTCCGTTCAAGAAGGCTGTGATAATTTTTGCACGTTCTGTGTAGTACCGTATACACGCGGCGCTGAGTACTCGCGGCCTGTTGCTGATATTATTGCCGATACACGTCGTTTGGTTTCACTCGGTACAAAAGAAATTACGTTGCTTGGACAAAATGTAAACGCATTTCATGGTATTGCACCTAATTCAAGTGATATTGAATGGGGTCTTGGTCGTTTAATTTATGAATTGGCTGAAATTGAGGGGCTTGAACGTATTCGTTATACAACGTCACATCCTATGGATATGGATGACGAGCTCATCAAGGCGCATGGGGACGTGCCACAACTAATGCCGTATTTGCATCTTCCTATTCAATCAGGTAGTAATCGCATATTAGAAGCCATGAATCGCCGTCATACAACTGATCACTACATACACGTTATTGACAGACTGCGAAAAGCGCGTCCTGATATTGCAATGTCATCCGATTTTATTGTTGGGTTCCCAGGTGAGACAAAAGAGGATCATAACGCAACGCTTGGTCTTGTGCGCGCCATTAATTACGCGCAAGCCTATTCCTTTAAATACAGCATTCGTCCGGGTACGCCTGCAGGTTCAATGGATTTACAAGTTCCGGAAGCAGTTAAAGTGGAGCGCCTAGCAGAACTACAAGATTTACTTAATGAGCAACAGCTTGATTTCAACAAGAGCAAGGTTAATACAAAACAACAGGTGCTTGTTGACCGTGAAGGTAAGCGTGCTGGGCAGCTATCTGGCAAAACACCTTTTATGCAGTCGGTTCACTTCGAAGGAAATCCGCGATTGCAAGGTGAAACAATTGATGTATTGATTACCGAAGCACTTCCCAATAGTGTTTCTGGGGTCGTTTGCACGATTGAGTAACTTTTTATATCGCCTATTTTTCTTTATAAGATAAGTATTAAGAGACTCGAGTAATCGGGTCTCTCTGCTTAACTACAGAGGCATATTAAGCATGCATGAATCTGTTTACTCAAATTTGTTCGTTCTTGGAAAACCAATCGGTGCTAATCGCCCAGAAGCAGCACGTTTACCAAGCCATAAGCGCAAATCTTTTTGATGATAGTCTTTTTCAGCACGCTTCCAGCGAAGCCCATCCTCTGCTGTAATAATCTTAATATCCGAGACAGAGCCATCTTTATATTTTTGGAAAGTGACGCCTTTTCCTCGTGCCATTTCTGGCAAATCGGCAATAGGAAAAAATAATAATTTACGGTTCTCACCAATAATAGCCACATGATCGCCATCAATTGGTAAACACGCAAATGGTTTTTCTTTGTCTTCGAGCGTTAAAACCTGCTTACCACTTTTTGTTTGCGCAAGAATATCATCAGCTTTAATAATGAAGCCACGCGCACTGCTTGACATCAAAATAAACCGTTGCTCACGTCCAGGTGTAATTATAAAAGCATTAACGATTTCATCTGTATTCTCAAGCTCAATTGACATGCGGATGGGATCACCATGACCGCGGGTTCGTGTTATTTTGTCAACGCCAATCGTGAAGAATCGACCGTTAGTTGCTAACAGTAGCAACTTATCTGTCGTTGATGCATTTAATACATAACGTTCTTCATCACCATCTTTATATTTCAGATCAGAAGCATTATGCCCTTTAATGGTACGGATCCAGTTCTTTGCAGACAAAACAATTGTTACATCTTCTTTTTCAATCTCATCTTCAAAAGGCACAATCACAACGTCTGGTGCTTTTGATAAATCCGTGCGACGTTTTCCAATAACAGTATTTTTACCAAATCGTTTTTGCAGATCTTTCATATCTTTGGTGATCATATTTCTTTTTTTCTTTGGATCTGCCAAGAGAGCTTCTAATTGTCCTTGCTCTGTTGTTAAATCATCAAATTCTTTTCGAATCTCAATTTCCTGAATTTTACGAAGTGCACGCAAGCGCATATTTAAAATAGCTTCAGCCTGTGTTTCATTAAGATCAAAACGCATCATCATTACGGTTTTTGGTTCATCTTCTTCACGAATAATCTGGATAATTTCGTCTAAGTTCAAATAGACAATCAAAAGCCCTTTTAAAATTTCAAGACGATTTAGTATTTGCAGCAAACGGTATTCAGTGCGGCGCTCTAGAACCACCAAACGATGATCCAAAAAGGCTGACAGAACTTCTTTAATATTCATAACACGTGGAACTGTATTAGCGTCCAGCACATTAAGATTAAGCGGTATACGCACTTCCAAATCTGTAATACGAAACAGAGATTCCATTAATATGATAGGATCAACGTTGCGATTTCGTGGAATAAGAGCAATACGTACTTCATCTGTTGATTCATCTTGAATGTCATCAAGTAATGGTAATTTCTTATCAGTTAATAATGTGGCGATGCGCTCAATTAGCTTTGATTTTTCAACCATATAAGGAATTTCAGTAATAATAACGCGGAATAAGCCGCCTTTTAATTCTTCTGTTTCAAATCGAGCGCGTAAGCGAAAACTGCCACGACCTGTTTCATATGCCTTTAATATCGTCGCATGATCCTCAACTAAAATTCCACCTGTTGGAAAGTCAGGGCCAGGGATTAAAGCAACTAGTTCAGCAATAGAGGCCGCTGGATTTGTAAGTAGTAGTAATAATCCATCACATAACTCATCTAGATTATGCGGAGGAATTGATGTAGCCATACCAACAGCAATGCCTGTCGACCCATTAGCGAGTAAATTTGGGAACGTTGCAGGAAACACCAAAGGTTCTTCTTGTTCACCATCATAAGTTGATCTGAAGTTAACGGAATTCTCATCTAAGCCGTCCATTAGCTCCATAGCAAGCGGCGTGAGCCTTGCTTCTGTATAGCGCATTGCCGCAGCAGAGTCACCGTCGATGTTACCGAAGTTTCCTTGACCATCAATTAAGGGATAACGCACTGAAAAGTCTTGAGCTAAACGTACAAGTGCGCCATAAATTGCTGAATCCCCATGTGGATGGAATTTACCCATTACGTCACCAACAACACGCGCGCATTTTTTATAGCCTGACTGAGGGTTTAAACGAAGCTGCTGCATAGCAAAAATTAAGCGACGGTGAACAGGTTTTAGCCCATCACGAACATCCGGCAAAGAACGCGACATAATTGTTGATAATGCATATGCTAAATAACGCTCGCTTAGCGCTTTTTCAAAATCAATATTGACAACGTTGTCAGTTTTTGTAGATGCCATGAGTATTCTCCTGATGTTGACTTGAATCTAGCATAAAACAGCGATTGAATCAGATTTTTTTGCAGAAATGTTGTAATCAAAATTCTTTATACAAATACGATTAAAGAATATCTAGCTAATCTATGTATTAATTTAGAGATCATTCAACATATAAAAGACATGTTGTTGTTAATAAAAAATTATAATTATATTAATTAAATATTAACAATCAGATGCTATATTAAATCTATAAAATAGATTGAAATTATTGTATGGAATTTGCAAATGCCCTCACATATCAGTCAGAGCTGACCTTCATTCGAAATACTATGAAGTTGCCACTGCTTGATCGCGAAGAAGAATATGCTTTAACGTGTGCATGGCATTATGAGCAAGACGATAAAGCGCTCACTAAGCTTATTTCTTCTTATGGAAAACTCGTGGTTGGTACCGCATCACGATTCCGTCATTACGGTCTCCCTTTTAGTGATCTCATACAAGAAGGTAATCTAGGGTTATTACATTCTGCTCAACGTTTTGATCCCGAGCGTGATGTTCGGTTTTCAACCTATGCAAAATGGTGGATACGCGCGTTTATTCAAGATTATGTTTTGCGCAATTGGTCAATTGTTCGTACTGGCTCTACAACTTCCCAGAAAATGCTTTTTTTTAATTTAAAGCGCTTAAAAAGTCAATTGTCACATTTATCGGCTGATCTTATGTCACATGAGCAGCATGAAGAAATTTCAAAAATTCTTCATGTATCGTTAAACGATGTTGCTGAAATGGAGCAACGTTTATTGCACCATGATTTTTCTTTGAGCATAACGGCCGTAAATTCAGAGGAAGAGTGGATTAGTTTATTAAAAGACGAACGCATGACCCCAGAGGAAGAAAACAGTCAAAATCAGGAAGAAGCAGTACGGCACAAATGGATTTACCAGGCAATGGAAGTGCTAAATCCACGTGAAGTATATATTATACTAAAACGACGATTACAAGATCCACAGGAAACCTTGGAAACAATTGGTAATACGCTTGGAATCACCAAAGAGCGCGTTCGTCAATTAGAAGTACGTGCGTTGAGAAAAATGAAACATTATTTTGTGAACTATGCCAGCGAAGCACGGCAATCGATTTGTTTCTAAGCTTATACCATTTCATTAAATTTCGATTAGTTCAGCCCTCTGCAATATCTCCGCTGCTCATGAAGTGTACACTCCGCTACTCGAATTTTGATGTCTTACTACTCAAAACTTTTTGAAAACTGTATTACATGGCATGCTCTTGGTAAGAACTAATCTAGGAGGTGCATAAAAATAGCTTTCTCAGCCTTAAAAAGGTAATTTCATTCCGCCTGGTAACGATAATCCGCCTGTTAGTTTTGACATCTCAGATGAAGCTTGGCTATCCGCTTTTGATTTCGCATCGTGCACAGCAGCGATAATTAAATCTTCAAGCATCTCAATTTCGGTTTGATCTATTAAAGATGGATCTATTTTAATTCGTTTTAAATCACCTTTTCCTGTTACTGAAACTCTCACCATGCCACCTCCAGAAGCACCTTCAACTTCTACTGAGTCAAGCTGCTTTTGCATATCATCCATTTGTTTTTGCAATTTCTGAGCTTGTTGTAACATTTGATTAATTCCGCGCATAATTTTGTTCCATGAGGGTTAGGGTTGCATGAGGAAGTGCATTCAAGAAATCTTTTAAAAATGGATCATCTTTTGCTTGGTCTATTTTAAAAAGTAAGGCTTCTTTTTGAATATCAGCTATTGTACGACCAGAAACATCTGATGTGACATGTAAGATCCAATCAATATCTGTATGTTTTTTTAAAGCGATACGGAGCTGCGCGGGCACGTGTCCTAAACGCGTCATATCCATATTTAGTGTAATTTCGCCAACACAATAGTGTGTCACGCGCACGTCATGCGTGAGGTGTGCAGCAAGGAGTAAATCACGTTTTTCATGAAGTAACGCTACAAGTGCCTCAAAAGATTGAGGCAGATTGTTCACATGACCTTGATTTATGCTTGCATCAACAGCCTGTAAGTGAGCTTCCTGAGCAACAATACGTGTGGCTGGAGAAGATGTTGTTGCTGAAAGAGAGGAAGCGGAGGAGGGCGCCCCACCGGCTAGCTTGCTTGATGAATTATTTTGGTTCTCACCATATGTCATTGTCTCAATAATTTTATCAATGGATGGTAATGTGTTCATATGACAAAAACGAATAAGCACCATTTGACATGCTTGCTTTTGTAGTGGATTCTTTTGAATTTCTTCGTAGCCCTTAGAGAGTACTTGCCATGCGCGCGCCAGCGATGCAAGTCCAAGATTATCAAGTAATGCACATCCCTGATTCCGATCCTCTTGTGGCCATGTAAGATCGTCTTTCATTTTAGGCAGTGTCTTTAGGCATGTTAGCCAATAAATACCTTCTAAAAGTTCTTGCATCAACAAAAGTGGATCTATTCCATCATGAAAAAGCGTGTTAGTCAGTGTTAATAAATCATCTGTCCTGCCTTCAAATAATGCTTTTAACAATGAGAACAAATGACTGCGATCCGTAGCACCTAACATTTGTCGCACGAGTGTTTCTGTTACTCCAGCGGCATTATTAGATAAAGACAAAGCGATAGCTTGATCAAGCAAAGATAACGCATCACGCATTGAGCCATCACCAGCACGTGCAATATGGCCAAGCGCTTCATTTGAAGCTGTGATGCCTTCTTGTCGGCATAAGTCGGCAATATAGGAAAGAATAACGGCTGGTTCAATACGTTTCAGATCAAAACGCATGCAACGCGATAAAATAGTATCCGGAATTTTGCGGATCTCGGTAGTGGCAAAAATAAATTTAACGTGTGCAGGTGGTTCTTCTAATGTTTTAAGCAGTGCATTAAATGCGCTTTTTGAGAGCATGTGAACTTCGTCGATGATGAATATCTTAAAACGACCTTTAACGGCTTTGTAACGCGATGATTCAATAATTTCACGAACATCATCGACGCCTGTACGGCTGGCAGCATCCATTTCAATAACGTCTAGATGTCGGTCAGCTGATATATCTAAGCACGAAGTGCATACGCCGCAGGGGTTCGGTGTGACGGAACCTTTTCCATCTTCACCGATGCAATTGAGCGCGCGTGCAATAATGCGTGCTGTCGTTGTTTTGCCAACGCCACGAATACCGTGCAATAAAATTGCGTGCGGGAGATGATTTTGTTGAATTGCTTCGGTGAGCGTTGATTGAAGGAGATCTTGACCAACGAGGTCTGCAAGCCGTGTTGGGCGATAACGCCTGGCTAGAACTGTATACGCTTTTTGAGTCATAGGTTTACCAATTTGCGTTGTCATCCTCGCGTAGGCGGGGATCTAGACTATCTTAACTTATATAGAGTAGGTATGTTGAACTAAATTATTTCTGGATTCCAGCCTGCACGGGAATGATAGTAAAAGAATATATAATTGCGTATGTCATTTAATTCAAAAATTAGTGGAAGATCTAGCGGATAGCCCACGCACTTTCGCTTCGGCTGCTTCCTTCCGGACCTGACCGGGTTCACGAATACACATGCCCACCCAAAGATCTTCCAATGGAATTATATCAAAATCAAGGTTTATACGCTATAAAAAAGAGTGACCCGACAGAATAGGCTTTATTAAGAATAAATTTATGGTTTTTCGTTTTCTTTTGTGAGATGGTAGAGCTTACTATTTATTTATACACGATGAGTCTTTAAGCTATGGAAATTTATAATAAAATAAGAAAAATTATTTCAGAACATAGCAGACAGAATTTTATCATATTCTCAACTATTATCGCTCTTCTTGGGATTATTTTATGTGTCACCTTATTTACGACAAAGAAAATAGAGCCCATAACTAAAGTAGTTGAAGTTGTGGCAGCTACGCCGCAACACATCGAACAAACAGTGCGTCTTATTGGCACCGTGCGTGCAAAACGTTCAACTCTCCTCATTGCAAAGGCTTCTGGTATTCTTGAAGTTTTAAGAAAAGCAGGTGATACCGTAACCAAAGACACACTTATCGCGCGTATTAGTAACCCAGATATCGAAAAAAGATGCGAATCTGCTGTTTCTTCTGTGCAAATAGCAAATGCTCAATTTGAGCGCACAAAAATATTATTAAAAACAGGTGCCAGCAGTAAACAAGCAGCTGAAGAAAAGCAATCGCTTTTTCTTGAAGCTGAAAGAAATCTGGCTGCAGCAAATATTGAACTCGCTAAAATAAGATTTCATGCACCCTTTGATGGAATTATCGGTGCTTATAAAGGGCGTGATGGAACTGAAATTAAAGAAGGGGCAATTTTATTAACTTTTTATGATCCAACGACAATGATTGTTGAATTTGATATTCCTGCATCTTTGATAGCCTCTGTTAATATAGGACAGAAAGTAGTGATTGACGGAAAGCAGTACCCACTACAAGAGGTGCAAAAGATGCTTGATGAGTCCACACATATGGCACCAGCAACGGTAGCTATTGAATCAAAGGAGTGCATTGTTGGTATGCCTATTGACGTGGAATTGACAGTCTCTGAGAAAAATAATGTTATTGTTTTACCCGATGACGCAGTTTTCTTGGAACAAGGAAAACCACATGTGTATCTGATAAAAGATTCGAAAACAGTGTTGAAACCTATCGAGCTGGGTCTGCGTGCACGTGATATGGTGGAAATAACAAAAGGACTCGTTGCTGGTGATGTGATCGTATCGCATGGGCAGTCACGTTTATCAAACGATACAGAAGTTAAAATTCATAATCCAAAAGTTGCCGAGGCAGTCAAAAATACTGACACGAGTCTAAAGAAATGAATATAACGGGATACTTTATTAAACATCCGGTTATAGCGCTTGTGATCAATGCGATGGTGTTAATCATCGGGGTTTTATGCTTTGATCAACTATCTTTACGTGAGTATCCATCGATTAGTTTTTCGACAATTAGTGTATCAACAACGTATCCTAATGCATCTGCTGATGTGATTGAATCGACCGTTACCAATGTGCTGGAAGATAATCTTGCAGGCATTGAAGGCTTAATGGATCTGCAATCCACAACACAATCTGGGTGGGTTGATATAACGCTTAATTTTAATGCAGGCGTTCCTATTGATCGGGCAATGACGGCTGCGCGTGATGCTGTTTCCCTTGCGATGGATGCGTTGCCAAAGGATATTAAACAGCCCATTATCAAGAAAAAAACAGCAGATAGTAATGGTCCGCCTTTTATAGCTGTTTCAATCGAATCCAATACATCTGATTTCGGCGCACTGACGCATTATGCCAATTTGAACCTTAAAAATGCTTTTAGAAGTATTCCGGGGGTAAGTTCTGTCGACATCTATGGACAGCAATATATATATGAAATTACACTTGATCCAAAATTTTTATATATGTTTGGCGTGAATGCAGATGAAGTGTATGAGGTCCTTAAGGCAAGTGATAGCTCATTTCCTGTTGGGAAATTTCAAAATCAAATCCCAACAACGTTTGTTAGGTCATTAAATAGCCAAGAAGACTATGAAAATTTGGTGATTCGTTCTGCAACAAAGGAATCTCCTTCTATTTTATTACGTTCAGTAGCGACGGTCGTGCAGAAAACAGATGATACATCTTCTCGCGTAAAAGTGAATGGTAAATCAGGTGTCGTTATTTGTATTAGACGTGGGGTGAGTGCAAACCCGGTTGATGTTTCCGATTTAGTAAATGAGAAAGTCGAAGAAGTTAAGCAAAGTTTGCCAAAAGATATGCGCATGCGTGTTGTCCTCGATCAAGCTGAATTTGTGAAATCATCGATATCAACGATCCAATCATCAATTATTGAATCTATTCTTTTAGTGTTGGGGATCGTATTTCTATTTCTGCGGTCTTTCCGTGCAACCTTTATTCCGCTAGTTACCATCCCCATTTCACTTGCGGGATCTATGCTCTTTTTAAGTATGTTTGGCTGCACAATTAATATTATCACGTTATTAGCCATGGTTCTGGCGATTGGTTTGGTGGTGGATGACGCCATTGTTGTGCTTGAAAATATTGCACGTCACATAGAAGAAGGCTTGAAACCGTTAGATGCCGCAATTAAGGGTGGTAAAGAAATTGGTTTTGCCATTGTTGCAATGACGTTTACGCTTGTAAGTGTGTTTGTGCCAATTGCATTTATCCAAGGGGCTATTGGTCAGCTGTTTGTTGAGTTTGCCATTGCACTTGCGGGCAGTGTTTTTGTATCTGGAGTCGTTGCCCTGACGTTGTCACCGTTAATGTGCGGGGCATTTTTAAAAAGTGAACGTCGTAATTTGTGCCCTGGTGTTGACGTATTTTTGGACAAAGTGACTGTTAAATATGAAGCACTCTTAACGATTCTTTTAACAAAAACTAAGTTGGTTATTCTTGTTATGCTTTGTGTTTTTGGGGCGACGTTTTCTCTTGTTAAGGTTTTGCCGACAGAGATGGCGCCAAAAGAAGATCGTGGTTTAATAGGTGTTTTTATTCCTGCAATTCTAGGTAAAGATATTAATGTACTAGAAGGCTATATAGGTGAAGTGCAACAAAAGATTGGCATTCTCCCTGAAGCAGAAAGTGTTATGGTTTTTGCAGGGGATTGGGGAGCCTATCTTTGTTTCGGTTTAAAACCTAAAGCAAATCGAAATAGGTCAGCTGAAATGCTGAGAGAAAACATTCAGGCTCTTGTAAATGATTTTCCTTCAGTTGACATGTTTGTGGAATCCATTGATTCAGGCCTGCCAGGACTTGAGAGTTCAGGTGGCAATGATTTGAAGATGGTCGTATCAACGGTTGATTCGTATTCAGCTCTCTATGAGTCCGCAGAAAAAATAACAAAAGCATCAATTGATGAAAAAATATTTACGTCGCTTGCTCATAATTTAAATTTGAACAGCAAGTCATACACCATTGATTTTAATAACAACTTGCTTGGTAAATACAAGCTTGATGCAGCTTCTATAACAAAACAAGTTTCTATTTTCTTTAGTAATGATAGGTCTTTAGCTTTTAATAAAGATGGTATTTCGTACTCGATTACACTTAAAGGAAAGGATAAACCCTGGACATTAGATGAATTATACGTAACTAACAAAGAAGGAAGTCGTATATCACTCGGAACGCTTGGCACGTTGAAACCTTCGACACAGCCAGACAGTTTGTTTCATTATAATCAGATGCGATCACTTACATTGACTGCACAAACAGCAGGAGGATCGCTTGATCAAAATATGAACGCACTAAAGAAATTGGCGGATGCAACATTACCGCATGCATATAAAGAAACATGGATTGGTACAGCAAAGGTACACAAAGAATCAGCTTCAACGATGATGATTCTTATCATGTTGGCAATCGTTTTTATCTACGCTATTTTGGCTATTCAATTTGAAAGTTTTTTGGATCCACTCATTGTAATGCTAACTGTGCCTCTTGCCTCTATGGGGGCATTATTGGTTTTGTGGCTATCGAGTCAATCAATGAATATTTACACGCAAATTGGATTAATTACATTAATAGGGCTTATTACAAAAAATGGTATATTAATTGTCGAATTCGCCAATCAACAAATGGCAAAGGGTATGAATGCAGTTGACGCTGTTAAAAAGGCCGCTGGATTAAGGCTAAGACCAATTCTAATGACAACAAGTGCTATGATATTAGGTGCTCTTCCTTTAATTCTATCGAACTCGAGCGGATCTGAAACAAGACGCGTTATTGGTGCTGTGCTTGTCGGAGGCCTGAGCTTTGGTACATTATTAACCCTGATTTTATTGCCTACCTTTTATGCAGCAATTAAAGAAAAAACGAGTTCTATTTGATTTGTGTTTTTTTAAGTTAATGTGCTATCTACATTTATCTACGTAATAGATATCTTTGGATTTGTTTTAATAGTTTATTAACTCTACATGAGTAAGCTGAATCTACGAGGAACTCAATTAATAATTTCAAATGAAAGATGAAAAAATATTGCACTTAACATAAAAAATGACGGATCAAAAGTTGATTGCTTGCGCGCTTTGTCGTATGATACGCGATAGTTTAATAGTAAATTAAAACATGACGCATCTGTCTGCTTATTTTTATGTGCTAGTTCGCTAGCGTATTTTTGCATTTAGCAAAATTCTAAGAAACAATAAACAAATCTTTGCGTGAGCCAATAAAGGGGGCTGTAAAAAATAATGGCAAAAACATCAAATAGTATTATTGAAACTCTTCTCGGCGGATTTGTTATTGCTGTTTCTGCTTATTTTGTTTATTTTGCATATACCTCTGGACAAGCTGGACGCTCTTCGAATGGATATACTGTCATGGCTAAATTTCAGCGTACTGATGGTTTGCACGTGGGAAGTGATGTAAAAGTAAGCGGTGTTAAAGTAGGTTCTGTATTATCTTTGGAAATAGACCCAAAAAGTTATCAAGCACGAGCTACGCTATTTATAAATAATTCTATTAAGCTACCAATGGATTCAAGTGCTGCAATCGTGAGTGAAGGATTGCTTGGCGGGAAATACATTTCTCTGGATCCGGGTGCTGATTCGGAATTATTGGCTGATAAAGGGATTATAACGCAGACTGAATCATCTGTTAACTTGGAAACATTGTTAAATAAATTCTTGTTTTCAAAAGCTGACGATTCCAATCCAAAAAAAAAGCCATAGTCGACTTGTCATCAAAAGGTAAGCAAAGAGTTAATTCAAAGAAAGATTTAGCTCTTAAAAAATCCAATCTTACAACAGACAATAAATCTGATAAGAATATTGATGATCTGCCCAATGATGCGGCAGATGAAAAATCAAATAAAAAGACACGTGTAGAATCTGATGATGCAACAGATGTTTCAAAAGATGAAGCGCCAACTGAGGTAGCAGAAGATTCAAAAGACGAAGCGCCTGCTGATCCAGCTGATGGTGGAAAAGTATGAAAACCTGAAGATGTTGCTGAGCTTGTCTTCCATTAACTCAAAAGACTCTTTTGAAAACCTAACGCTTTTAGTGTTTGCAGAAACGTTTAATGAGCAAAGTGGAAAGATGCTTACTTACATGAGTATTTAAACGGTGAGTGTGGTGAAATTTTGCCGGCCATTGAGTCAGCAGTCAATCGATACGGGCCCATTTTTCTTATTATGGTTGAAGTTTTACCAATCGCTTATAAAGAAGAGTGAGCTAACATCTTATCCAAGAGAAAGTCTGGAAGTTTTACTGACAGAAATTGCTTTGTAAGAAATCTCTTCTACTCTGCTAACGCCCCAATTTTGGCCATATCAATCTCGGAAACACCTAACGCCTCAGGAACCTGCTGACTGCGAATCTGTATATCAAGTGGAACAATCTCAATTTCGTGTGATTCAAGTCCTGGATCCAGGTCTTTAAATTTACGTGCTGATACCAAAACGCGGCGCTCGAATGTGCCGACGCTGTCATTATACGCGCCAACAGATTGCGATAGGTGTTTCCCAACCTTGCCAAGGTGCACCGAAAAATCGGTAAGACGTTTATAGAAATCACGCCCCAGTTGCCAAATTTGCCTGGCATTCTCGGCGACTGCTTCTTGTTGCCAGCCATACGATACAGCGCGAAGCAATGCAATTAACGTTGTTGGCGTTGCCATAATAACGCGCTCGTGCACACCATATTCAATCAACGATGGATCAGCCTCAAGTGCTGCACTGAAAATAGATTCACCTGGAATAAACATCACCACAAATTCGGGGGATTGGTCGAACTGTTCAGAATAATTGCGTTGCGAGAGTATCCGAATATGCGCGCGCACTTGACGTGCATGATCTTGCAACAGCTGCGCCTTTTGCTGGTCATCGGTGCATTCAAAAGCCTCGAGATACGCCATGAGTGGAGTTTTTGCATCGACAACAATTGTTTTATTACCAGGTAAGCGAACGATAAGGTCGGGTCGAAGGCGCCCTTCGGCAACGGTAACTTGTTCAACGAAATCACAATGCGCCAACATGCCAGCCATTTCAACGACACGCTTGAGTTGCATTTCTCCCCATTGACCGCGTCCCGTTGGAGATCTTAATGCTTTGACTAAATTTGATGTTTCCAGACGCAATTCCTTTTGTGTGGCAATCAAATCAATTACTTGCCTACGCATATCGGTGAAGGCATGCGCGCGCTCTTTTTCAAGATTTTCCATCTTTTGGTCAACTTGCTCAAGCGATTTTTGCAGTGGCTCAATCATCTTTGATATATTATTTTGCTTTTGATCCATTTCAGTTTTTGCGCGTTCATGCAGATCTGTAAACGTAGACTTCGCAAGATTTAAAAAGGATTCATTGTTGGCAATCAATGCTTTTTGTGACATGGATTCAAGCAGGGTTTGAAATTGCTGTTGTGAACGATGCAGGATTTCCTCTTTGTTCGCAATATGCGCACGCTGAAATTCAATCTCAGCAGTGAGGTGCGCATTTTCTTGAATCATCGACACAAACTTGCGGCGAAGGGCAATATAAGCAAATCCTGAGCTTAACGCTATTGCCCCTAAAACGCCGATTGTAATATAGAGTGTTTCTGTTGGCATCATTTTATGGCCACGCAGCGACAGGTGGAAGAGACATCAAAATTCCATCAACGTTACCATTGGTCATCAAACCAAAGCGAGTTCCTCTATCATAAAGTAAATTAAACTCTGCATAGCGGCCACGTTTTACAAGCTGTTTGTATTTATCATCCATGTTCCATTCTTGGTGCATACGGCGACGTACAATGAGTGCATAGGAATCAATAAACGCCATGCCAACTGCTTTTATAAATTCGAAATCGGCATCAAGATCACCGCTGTTTACATAATCAAAGAAAATGCCGCCCACACCGCGTGCTTCATTGCGATGAGGTAGATAAAAATATTCGTCGCACCAGAGTTTGTATTTTGCATACGCATCTGGATTATAGGCATCACAGGCAATGCGCATAGCCTTATGAAAATCTTTAGTATCTTCATCTATGGGAAATGTTGGTGTCAAATCAGCGCCGCCACCGAACCAGCTTTTTGTGGTCACGATATGACGTGTATTCATATGAACAGCGGGAACGAATGGATTCGCGGGATGAATAACAAGCGAAATGCCAGATGCCCAAAAACTGGGATCTTTATCTGCGCCAGGAATCTCATGAGAGAATTCTTTTGCGAATTCCCCATAAACCGTTGACACATTAACACCTGCTTTTTCAAACACAGCACCGCCTTCCATAATCCCCATAACTCCACCACCACCTTTGTTGTCTGGCTGCGTCGGGTCACTACGATCCCATGGCTTATACACAAATTGACCAGGCAAATGTGTGGGGTGCTTGAATTCGCTCTCAATTTCTTCAAGTACTTTGCATATATGTGCTTGAAGCTCGGTGAACCACGGTTTTACTACTTCTTTTAGATGAGCTGGGGAAGTGTTGGCTAGGGCTGCTGCTGCATTCATGGGTGTTATCCGATAAGCGATTTAATCTGATAATACAATAAAACCGATACGCATTAATTGCAATGGAGCTAATGCGTAATCTGCATAATCCTCGAACAAGAGGAGCCTGTTTGATTTTTGCTTTATATGCATACGAACATCTCTGTTATGTCAATTACAAGATTTTATGAACGACTAAATCACATAAAACTCAATGGATCAACATCAACATGTACTTGAATCGCTGCATGTAATTTAATTTCTGCTAACCAAATTTTTGTAAAGGCTTGCAGGTTCTGCCGACGATCGCCTTTAATCAAAAATCGCATGCGATACCGTGATCTCAACCGATACAAGGGTGATGGCGCTGGTCCCAACACCTCGATCTGCTCGGTTCGCGGGATGACACGTGCTAGCTGACGACACGTTTCCTGCAGTATATCTTCGCGTAATGATGAAAGGGTCACAGATATTAATCGATAAAAAGGTGGCATGCCGAGTAATTCGCGTTCAAGCAACTCAGTTTCATAAAATGCATCACGATCATATGCCTTAAGCGCTGCGTACAAAGGATGTTCGGGCTCTCGCGTTTGCAGCATAACGACGCCAGGTTGACGTGCCATGCGCCCAGCGCGTCCTCCAACTTGAGAAAGTAACTGGAAAGTTCGCTCCGCTGCGCGTAAATCCATCTGATACAACCCTCGGTCAGCGTCTAGAATACCCACGAACGTTAAATTAGGGAAATGATGTCCTTTGGCAAGTACTTGTGTGCCAATGATGATGTCAACTTCACCTGATTCAATGCTGTTAAACAAATCGTTTGATGCTTTAGGTGTCGTTAATGTATCGCTGGATATTGTTGCGATACGTGCGTTGGGGAACAATCGTTTTGTCTCCTCAGCGACTTTTTCAATACCAAGGCCCAGATCTTTAAGATTTACACTATTGCAGATAGGGCAGTTTGTTGGACGCTCAGCTTGAAAACCACAATAATGACATACGATACTTTGTCGTTCACGGTGCCATGTTAGGTCAGCATGGCAACCTGGGCACTCAAAACGGTGTCCGCAGCCCATGCATGCCAACAAAGGTGAAAAACCGCGGCGATTGAGGAATAGTAAACTTTGCTCGCCTTTCGCAAGACGCAATTCCACTTCATTATAGATGGGCTGAGTGATAATTGTCTTTGGGTATTCTTTTTTATCAATAATGTGCACGGTTGGCATTTCAGCTTCCCCATAACGGTGCCCCAACGTTAAATGCTTATAGCGATTATTTTTGATGTTGACATAGGTTTCAAGTGATGGTGTGGCAGAAGCTAAAATTATAGGAATATCTTCTTCTTTTGCGCGCCATATGGCCATATCACGTGCATTATAGCAACCTTGCTCGTCTTGCTTGTAAGATGTGTCATGTTCTTCGTCTACAACGATAAGGCCCAGGTTATTAATGGGTAAGAACAAAGCTGAACGTGCACCTAAGATGACGGCCGCTCCCTCGTTTTGCACTTGTTTCCAAAGTTTTCGTTTTTTTACGGGTGTTACTTCGCTGTGCCAAATGAGAGGAAAATCATCAAAAGTTTCCTTAAAACGATTAACAATGGCTTCAGTTAGAGCAATTTCAGGAAAGAGCACAAGTGCTTTTTTCCCAATTTTCAGCACGGATTGAATGAGCGAAAAATAAAGTTCTGTCTTGCCTGATCCTGTGACACCATCCAATGCAAATGGCTGAAAACGATCAAGATCCACCTGGCAGCTTTCAAAAGCGCGTTGTTGATCATCATTTAATGTAAGGCTATCAAGTTTATAGGTAGGGAAGGGAAGTATGCCGTCTTCTTTAGCGATAGCGTCCAGTTTTGGCGTAATGCACATCTTTAAAATATGCCCTAAAGGGATCATCGTATAGTGCGCAACATGTTCAATGAAATTAATAAAAGTTGATTCAAACTGGTAAGGAAGTGACGTAAAAATGGATTTCAATACACCTGTATACGTCTCACATTCGTCAGTTTTGTAAATAATGCCTACGATTTTCTGGTTACGAAAAGGTATGGAAACGAGTTGTCCTAATGGCAATCCAGACTCTCCAAGATATGTGAGAGGGAAATCAAGAGAAACAGTAGTGAGCACCGTATAGCGAGAAGTCATCGATGGAATATTTGGCATACATTGCTTGATTGTTTAAACGTGAATGTTAGTTTACACGAATCAGGGATGGATTCAAGTTTCTATGATCTAGGTAGGTTCACATGATTAATACCTACAAAATTTTTCGTTAACTGTTTTTGAAAGCATTTAATTTTATCTGGTAAAAACATTTAAAATTCGCATGAAATTTCGATTTATTAGTATCGAATTTTAAGCACTTGTTAATATCTTCCTCCTATTCTGATTATAGAAAGCCGAGAAAACTTGTGTTATGCGTCAGTTTATATGTATTTTTTTGATTATCTTAGTTTGTGCATCTGTATCACAGGCAACGCAAAAATACACATCACTTTCAACAACTCAAACCTATTTTTCAACACAAATTTCAGGTATATCAACTAAAGCTGATAGAGAACTTGCTGAAAGTGCTGAACTCAGCGCAAAATCAATTTCATATGCTAATATAGAATCATCCGAGCATAGTCGTGCTCAATATATTCAGCCGAATATAGCACCTAATCATGTTCATTATGATGATACAGCTCCGCTAAGGTCTACTGAAGAAGCAAAAAGTACTGTATATTATAGCACTCCTATGCGAACAAAAGGGATTCTTAGCCGTTTTTTTGTTGGGGATCACATAAGCGCACGTATGGATACGTTTCATAATTCAGAAATCCCATTTCTTGCGCGTAGTAACGGTGTTGCAACAGAGGTGTCGACACAATCAACAAATCTTTCTGCATCGTATTTTAAGGAAAGCATGCAAAACACATTGCCGCATAACACAGCGAGCGTTTATAAGAAGAATGCACAGCCTTTATCGGGAGATACAAAATTTGCGCTCGCAGTGCCATATTTCCCGAAATTAAAATTATTTGGTGGTTATTCATATTCCAGGAATGTGGAATCACGGCTCACAAGGGGGCCTAGTTTTGGATTTCAGGCAAATATGTTTGATTATGTAAAGATTGATACGACATTTGTAAAACCTAGTGTTGGAAAAACCGCAGCGAAAGTGTTGTTCAACTTTAATATGCCGCTTGAGTTAATCAGATTCTGATGCAATTTCACGTTTTCACTGATCACTGATCACCTTTTCCTTCGTAAAATTAAGTGTTATGCCTTATAATTGGCTTGCTTTAGATGAGCACTCATTCAGGATCTTGATATCCAAAGATATATGCAATAAATGAGGCTTTTTTCCTCCTTTATGTCTTTTGATTTTAAGATGCTGGGTGTGCTTGATTTTAGCATATATCGTTCTAATTATTGAAAAGAGAATTAAATGTCAAAAAATATGTTTAATATTCACCGCGAAGAATTAACGTGGGCTGGACTACCACTTGTACTCGAAACGGGTAAAGTAGCCCGTCAAGCGGACGGTGCTGTTATGGTCACTTATGGTGATACTACAGTTTTGTGTACTGTTGTAGCTGCAAAAAAGGCAAAAGCAAATGCAGATTTTTTCCCACTTAGTGTCCATTACCTTGAAAAGACGTTTTCTGTAGGACGTATCCCTGGTGGTTTTTACAAACGTGAAGGAAAGCCTTCAGAAAAAGAAGTTTTAACATCACGTTTAATTGATCGCCCTGTTCGCCCATTATTTCCAGAGGGCTTCTATAATGAAGTTCAAGTTCTTTGTACCGTTATGAGTTATGACACAGATGCACATGCAGATATCGCTGCTTTGATTGGTGCCTCTGCTGCACTCTCAATTTCAGGCATACCGTTCTTAGGTCCAATCGCAGCGGCACGTATTGGTTATATTGATGGTCAATTTATATTGAATCCAACACATGCCCAATTACAAGAGAGCGCGCTTGATTTGGTTGTTGCCGGCACAAAAGAAGGTGTGTTGATGGTCGAGTCTGAAGCGAAAGAGCTTTCAGAGCAAACAATGCTTGAAGGTGTTGTATTTGGCCATGAAGCATTCCAAGCTGTTATTCAAATGATTGATCGTTTGAAAGTTAAAGCATCAAAAGATGCGTGGCCAGCTGCAGTTCAAAATCCCTTTATGGTTAAAGTTCAAGAACGTGCTAAGGCTGTTATTGAAGCTGACCTAATAAAAGCTTATGCGAACAAATCAAAACAAGACCGTTATGCAGCTATTGATGAAGCAAGAGTTAAGCTTACAGAAGCGCTAGCAGAAGAATTTGCTGAACATGATGGCCTGATCGAAATCGCTTTTGAAGAGCTACAATCAAGCATTTTGCGTGGAAATATTTTGAACAAATCAGAACGTGTTGATGGTCGTTCTCTCGCCGATATTCGTCCAATCGTGTGTGAAATCGGTATATTGCCACGAACACATGGCAGTGCTTTGTTCACACGTGGTGAAACACAGGCGCTTGTCGTCACAACACTTGGAACAGGTCAAGATGAGCAGATTATTGATTCACTTGACGGTGAATACCGTGAACGCTTTATGTTGCACTATAACTTTCCATCCTATTCGGTTGGTGAAGTCGGCCGTGTGTCTGGCCCAGGACGTCGCGAAATTGGTCATGGTAAGCTTGCATGGCGTGCAATGGCCCCGATGGTTCCATCAAAAGCAAAATTCCCATACACATTACGTACAGTATCTGAGATTACTGAATCCAATGGTTCATCATCAATGGCTACTGTTTGCGGCGCGTCATTATCAATGATGGATGCAGGTGTTCCTCTTGAAAAAGCGGTTGCTGGTATTGCCATGGGATTGATTAAAGAAAAAGAAAAGTTTGCTGTATTGTCTGACATTCTTGGTGATGAAGATCACTTGGGTGATATGGACTTTAAAGTGGCTGGTACTGAATCAGGTATCACTGCTTTACAGATGGATATCAAAATCACAAGTATTACGCCAGAAATTATGAAAATTGCACTTGATCAAGCAAAGCAAGGCCGTTTACATATTCTAGGTGAAATGGCTAAAGCGCTTACAAATGCACGTCCATCTGTTAGTGAGAATGCACCACGCTTAACTACATTCAATATTAATCGCGAAAAAATTCGTGATGTTATTGGTTCTGGCGGTAAAGTTATTCGTGAAATTTGTGAAACAACTGGCGCTAAAATTGATATTCAAGATGATGGCACTGTAACAGTTGCTGCGCATAATCAAGAATCACTTGATAAAGCTGTCGCTACAATCATGTCAATTGCTGGCGACCCAGAAATTGGTGCAATTTATACGGGTACAGTTGTAAAAGTAGCTGAATTTGGTGCATTTGTGAATTTCATGGGCGCAAAAGATGGACTCGTTCACGTAAGTGAATTGGCTGACAGACGTGTTGCAAAAGTTTCTGATGTTGTGAATGTTGGTGATGTTGTGCAAGTTAAGGTTCTTGGCTTTGATGATCGTGGCAAGATTAAACTCAGCATGAAGGCTGTGCCAGTAGATAGTTCTGAAATAATTCCTGTCCCACAGGAAGCGCTCGGAGCCTAATTAACTTCCCGTCCTAGCTGTTGAGATTAGGACGGGAATTTTTATACTTATAAGCATTATGAATTCTTCAATTGTTAGCTTTGATGCGTTTTAACATGTTTTCTCGATAACATTTTCATCTAGCATTTTATGCATTATTTTTCATTTTCTTCACCTACTGGGGCTTGCCTCGAATCTTAATTTCTCGTAGAGTAATTTAAGTTTTAGCATTACTTTATCCCCCAAGGAATTCACCATATGTCTCTTGTAAAGGCGCAATCAGCAACATCTATCCAATCAGTTTTATTATTTTTACAAGAAAATGAAATTCAAATTGTAGATATTCGTTTCACAGATATGAATGGTATTTGGCATCATATGTCATTTCCAATATCTCAAATAGATGAAAATTTCCTTAAAGAAGGTTTTTGTGTTGATGGATCGTCGATCAAAGGGTGGTCACCTATTAATGATTCTGATCTCCTTGTGGTGCCAGATGTGGCAAAAGAAAATCCAGTTCGCGTTGACCCATTTGCCAGCATAGCAACGGCCTTTCTTTTTGCAGACACACGGAATGTAAAAGATGGTGGTTTTTATAATCGTGATCCTCGGAATATTGCGCGGAAAGCTGAACTGTTTCTAAGCAAGCATGCTGTTGCTAATACAGCTTATTTTGGTCCAGAAGCTGAGTTCTTTATCTTTGATTCCGTTGCCTATACGTCTGAAATGACACGTTCATTTTATCAATTAGATTCTGATGAATTTCCACAGCGTAATGCAATTGTTGATGCTACCAATCATGGTTCGCGTCCGGCAGTGAAGGGTGGATACTTCCCGGTACAGCCCGTAGATGCGTTGGCTGATTTCAGATCTGATGTTACGCAAGTGCTTTCATTGATGGGACTTAACATAGAGCGTCATCATCACGAAGTGGCGCCAGCGCAACATGAAATCGGTTTTGCCTATTCAACATTAATTGATTGCGCTGATAATCTTCAGATCTTTAAATATGGTGTTCGCAATAGTGCACGTACCTATGGTAAAACAGCTACATTTATGCCTAAGCCCATTTTTGGTGATAACGGCTCAGGTATGCATGTGCATATGTCTTTATGGAATGATAAGACAGCACTTTTCAAAGGTGATGCTTACGCTGGATTGTCCGAGTTTGCTCTTTATGCTATTGGCGGGGTACTGAAGCATGCAAAGAGTTTAAATGCCTTTTGCAATCCAACAACAAATAGCTACAAGAGGCTTGTCCCTGGTTATGAAGCACCGGTTATTTGTGCTTATTCAGCAAGCAACAGGTCCGCTGCGTGCCGCATCCCCCACGTGATGTCACCAAATGCAAAGCGATTCGAGGTACGTTTTCCAGATCCAACGGCAAATGGTTATTTGTGTTTTTCTGCATTATTGATGGCAGCACTTGATGGTATTGAAAATAAAATTCATCCTGGTGAAGCACAAGTTGTAGATTTGTTTGAACACAAGGATATAGCGTCCACATTGCCAACAGTGTGTGGTTCATTGGAAGAGGCTTTGGACGCATTGAATACAGATCATGCGTACTTATTAAAAGGCGATGTTTTTGATAAAGATTTCATTGATACCTATATTGAACAGAAGAAAATCGAGATTGATGATATTCGTCTCAGACCTCATCCTCAGGAATTTGCTCATTATTTCAATCGATAATCAATTTATAAATGAATGGCTATATGTGACTAATTCTGCTGACTTTTAGCAGGTTAGTGCGTACACTATCCTCTGATATATTCATTTAAATTGAAAAACGTATGAAACAAATTATTTTAATTATATTAGTGCAATTGACAGGTGTTTTTTTTGCTTATGCAGGGAAAGCTCCTGCGATTATCGAAATAACACGTGGTCAGGTTCAGCCTGATCCTGTTGCTATCATTGATTTTGTAAACGCCGATGATACGAGTACACTATCAACAGGTATCGACGTTTCAGCTATTATTACGAATGATTTGTATAACTGTGGATTATTCGCACCTATAGCGAAAGAAAATCTTGTTCAACCAGCAGCAGATGTACAAGCTAAAGGTCTTGATTTTGCAAAATGGCAAACAACAACTGCCCGTTTTATTGTAACGGGACGTATTGTATTTGACTCTAGTGCAACCATGACAGTTGAATTTCGTTTGTTCGATGTTCTTGATAAAAAACAGATCTTAGCAAAATCAGTGAGTGGTGAACGTAAAAAAATGAGACGTCTTGCGCACGCTGCAGCTGATTTGATTTATTCAAGAATTACAAACGAGGCTGGATTTTTCAATACGCAAATTGTTTATTCGGAGCCAGTAAGCAAAGGTAGAAAAAGCACAAAACGTCTCATGCGTATGGATTATGATGGTTATGGTGTCACATCCATTACGGATTCAAAGAGCCTTGCTCTTACACCGCGATATTCTCCTTCAGGACAAGAAATAGCTTACCTTAAAATACACGATCGTTTGGCCGAAGTGTATATCTTGAATCTAAATAATAAAAGCCAGCGTAAGCTTGGTAAATTTGAAGGCATGAGTTTTGCTCCACGCTTTTCTCCAGACGCAAGTTCTATAGTGATGAGTTTGTCTAAAGGTGGAACAACAGCTATTTATTCAATGAATGTTAGTTCAAAGAAAATGACGCGCCTTACAGATCATGTGAGTATCGATACGTCACCTTGTTATTCACCGGATGGCACACAAATTGTTTTTACATCTGATCGTAGTGGTAGAGAGAAAATGTATATAATGGATACGATGGGCAAAGATGTGCGTCGTATTAGTTTTGGTGAAGGTAAATATTCCCAGCCAGTTTGGTCACCACGTGGTGATTTGATTGCTTTCACCAAACAAATATTTGGTGAAAATAAGTTATACATTGGCGTTATGGCACCCGATGGAACTGGTGAGCGAATGATTGCTGATGGATGGCTGGTCGAAGCTCCATGCTGGTCAGCCAATGGACGATATTTACTATTTGCAAAACAGAATTCTGTAAAAGATAAAAGTTCACTTTATATGGTCGATATGACCGGTTATAATTTGCGTCTCATTAATACGCCAAAAGAGGCAGAAGACGGTGCTTGGTCGCCCTTATTGCAGTAATCAAATTATTTGTTGATGTTATATTTTTGACACAGTCCGTTTTTATGCAGCTGCTTGATCTTAATTAGAATTGTATAAGTCTTTAAAGCTGATACGTTACACATAAATCTACTGGATAAAAATATTTCATATGAAACTTTACTTCTTTCTAAGCCAAATCCTTTTTCTGGTTTGCATTAACATTGATTTTCTTCATGCTGAAGCGGCGATAAGTGCTCAGCAAGAAGAAAATCAAAAAAAAGAGCAGTCTAAAGAAGACTCTCTGTCTTTTCAACCGGTTTCATTTAGTGCTAAATATAAAATTTCGCTTGATAAATCATCTTATTTCGATGAAGGAATTGATGAAGTTAATGGTGTAAATGGAACACTCGAGATGACTGTCGAGGAAAAAGGGGATGTGTGGACAACACAACAAAAATCTACCTTATACATTTACTATAAGGGTAAAGCTGTCGCAGATAAATATGATTTAATCATAGCAAGTTATGAATCAAAAAATGGCCAGAGTTATGAGTTTTATGTTCGTTCCATTGTGAATGGCAAGCAAGATGAAATGATTTATAAAGGTGAAGGAAAATTACCTGAAGGGCAGCAAGGGTATGTTCAATTGAAATCAAACGAAATAACGTCAGAAGAAAGTAAGCTTGTCGTTCTGCCGAAGAGTACGCTGTTCCCCTTAAGGCATTTATATATGCTTGTTACAGAGGCACTTAAGGGGAATATGACTGTTGGTCAGAGAAAAGTATTTGATGGTTCAAGTGATGCACAGGAAGTAGTTGAAGTCGATGCCTATATTACGCCAAAGAACAATTATAAAATGAATATAAACACAGACGCTAAAACAGAAGATGCTGCTGCAACAGAACTTGCTAATCGTTTGAAGAATGCAAAAGCATGGCAAATCAAAATGAATGTCTTTGCATTGGGAAGCAGGGATGATTCAGAACCTGATTATACATACACGCAAACTGTGAATAGCCTGGGAATTCCAGTATCGATGAAGATTACTCACTCAGATCCTGAATTTACTGTTAATATCGTCATGACTGATTTCGGGAAAACTGCATCCTCTATTGGAGCGGCTAATATTTCTACTGTGCCCAGTATTGATTCAGTTGCTTCTGCAGCATAATTAAATTAAAGGATGTACTTATGACAGCAGCTTATATCACAACACCAATCTATTATGTGAATGATAAGCCTCATATAGGGCATGCATATACAACACTTGCATGTGATACTTTGGCTCGTTTTTGGCGTCTTCAAGGTAAAGATGTTAAGTTTTTAACAGGCACAGATGAGCATGGTCAGAAAGTTGAAAAAGCTGCTGCGGTTGCTGGTGTGAGTCCTCAGAATTTTGTTGATGATGTGTCACAAACATTTCGTCATTTAATAGAGAAAATAGACGTTACAAATAATGACTTCATACGCACAACAGAGCCGCGTCATATTAAGGCTGCCCAAGCACTCTGGACGCGTTTGATTGATAATGGCTCTATTTATTTGGGTGAGTATGCTGGATGGTACGCCGTTCGCGATGAAGCGTTCTATGCTGAATCTGAACTGGTTAATGGAAATGCACCAACAGGCGCCGATGTAGAATGGCTGATCGAGCCCAGTTATTTCTTTAAACTTTCGGCATATCAAGACCAATTGTTGGCGTACTACAAAGCACATCCAGATTTTATTGCACCTGAATCGAGACGCAATGAAGTTATTCGTTTTGTTGAAGGTGGATTGCACGATTTATCAGTATCTCGCACGAGTTTTAAATGGGGAGTTCCTGTTCCAGGTGATGACAAGCATATCATGTATGTTTGGTTAGATGCGTTGACGAACTATATGACGGCGCTCGGTTACCCGGATGAGCAAACCCCTGATTTTAAAACATTTTGGCCAGAAGCTGTTCATGTCGTTGGGAAAGATATTCTGCGATTTCACGCAGTGTATTGGCCTGCTTTTTTAATGGCTGCCGACTTGCCATTGCCACGTCAGGTTTTTGCACACGGTTGGTGGACGAACGAAGGCGTTAAAATTTCAAAATCGCTTGGCAATACAATTGATCCCATTGAATTAATAGATACGTTTGGTAGCGATGCTGTTCGTTATTTTCTTATGCGTGAGATTTCCTTTGGGCAAGACGGTGACTTTTCTAGGCAAGCGCTTATTAGCCGTATTAACAGTGATTTAGCCAATGCTTACGGGAATTTAGTACAACGTGTTCTGTCTTTTATTTATAAAAATGCTGATGCAATTGTGCCAACGCCAGGCGAGCTGACGGCCGAAGATTTAATGTTTCTTAATTTACCTAAGCAATTCCTGCCGACTATTGATGAAATGCAGATTAATCGTTATGCCGAGGGTGTGTGGGCGCTTATTGCGAAGGCTAATCAGTATGTTGATGAGCATAAGCCATGGGGTCTTAAGAAAACAGATCCAGAGCGAATGAGCACGGTTTTATATGTTCTTGCTGATTTTATTAGACAAATCGCAATCTTGACGCAGCCACTTGTACCATTGGCAAGTGCTAAAATCTTGAACCAACTTTCTGTACCTGAACCAGATCGTTTGTTTTCCTCTTTGAATAAACAATTGCTGCCAAACACCAAATTGCCCGAACCAACAGGTGTGTTCCCACGGATATAGGTTGAATGTCCAGCTAACATATATGCGCATGGATTAGATGAAAAATAGTTAATTTAACTATTTTTGAATCACAAGCGCTCCCTTAAATCATCCCAATTAAAATGAGGGCCTGGGTCAATCTTCCGAGTTGGAGCAATGTCACTATGACCAATAATTTGATTTGCTGGGATGGAAAACCGTATTTGCAAGTCATGCACAAGATCAGCCAATGCGTGCATTTGTACATCAGGGTAGGGTGGCCATTCGCCGAACTGTTTTTTATAGGTCATGCCACCATTTTGTAGTTCAATACCAATGGAATTATTGTTTATATTTTCATGCCCACACCAGCAACTGATGCCAGCATGCCAAGCACGTTTGTCATCAGCAACGAGTTGATAAATCATCCCATCATCATTAATTAAATAATGTGAACTTACGTTTGAATTAGGATCAGTCAAGCAGTCGAGCGATTCTTTCATCGTCATGAAATCTGTGTAATGAATGACAATGCAATTAATGATTCCGTCGTTGGGGCGCTCATTAAAGTTTGGCGATGGACGTGAATGAATTAGACGGCCTGTTGGTAAGTTACGATTCAGTAAGGACATAAACACCTACATTCAACTATTTTTAGTATCATAGTGATTATGCCTAATCGGAATCAAGCGCTAATGAGCGGAATTAAATAACATTATTGACATGTTTGAAATACACCATCTTGCGTAAACCACGTTAGGCCTTTTGTTGGGTTAAATTATGGTTTTCAGTACAATCATAATAGCCTTTTTCGTAAAAAAAGATGATAATCAGACATATCTAGTTATTTCACTTATCCACTGAGTTATATGAAAAAAAGTACAGCACATCCTATCATCGCTCCATCGTTACTTGCTGCCGATCCTCTGAATCTTGAAGAGGAGGTTAACGCTGTAGAAAAAGCCGGTGCTGATTTATTACATATTGATGTTATGGATGGTCATTTTGTGCCAAATTTAACGTTTGGCCCGCATACTGTCAGGGCACTAAAAGCGATAACAAGTTTGCCGCTTGATGTTCATTTAATGGTGTCTTCTCCTTCATGTAGTGTTCCTTGGTTTATAGATGCTGGCGCAAATTGGATTAGTTTTCATCCGGAGACTGAACAACATCCATATCGTTTGCTTCAATACATTCAATCAAAAAACATTCGTGCAGGTATTGTGCTTAATCCTGGATCACATTGGCGCATTGCTGAGCCTTTATTATCTGTACTTGATTTTGTTTTGTTGATGTCAGTGAATCCAGGATTTGGTGGGCAATCATTTATTCCAGAAGTTCAGCAGAAAATAGAACCGCTCTTAGCATTAAAACCTAATCTCATTATTGAGATTGATGGAGGGATAAATTCAACTAATGCCATCGGTTTAAGAGAAAAAAATGCACATGTTTTGGTTGCTGGCTCTTCTATCTTTGGACAAAAAGAGAGAACGGCGCTAAAATCAGAGAGAATAGGGGCTTACAGGCTCGCAATTAATGCTCTCCGTGGAAAATAAGATTTATGATTAATTCGCTAAAAGGTGCATTTTGGAAGAACCTTAGGCGAAGCCGTACCTATGGCATTAGTTTGCTCGGAAGAAAAAAACTGCGTATTGGTGTGCTATCTAGCGACCCTTGGCAAGGCAATCTGCACTATGGTGAGGCTATTTTATTAGGAGATTTACGTTTAGATAATAGACGTTTCACATCTTCTGATTTATTAACTGCAATTGAAAAACCGCAGAGTAGTTATGACCCCGTCGCAGCCTATATGCAAAGCTTTATGTTTCTCTATGATCTTAGTGCAATTAGTGGTAATGCGGGACGCAAGCGTGCGCGACAATTAATTGAGCAATGGATTAGATCACATCATTCATGGGCTCATAAAAGTTGGAATTCTTTTGCATGGAAGCCTGGTTTGATTGGGCTCAGACTTTCCGTATGGTTAAGTTTATATGATTTTTATGCGAGTACTGCTGATGATGATTTCAAACGTCTGCTTGTAACAAGTTTTGATAAACAACTACGCTATCTCAGACGTCATTGGTCCGAGGAAAAAGATGACCTTCATAAATTCTGGGCACTTAAAGGTGTAATTCTAGGAGAAGCACTTCGTGGAAATGATTCAAAAAATGAGCGTTTATCTTATCTGGTAGAGGCATTTATAAGGCTGATTCAAAATCAGCTTTTACCAGATGGTGGACATATTAGCAGAAGTCCTCTTTTGCATTGGCGTTTTTTACGCGATTTAATTGATGTAAGAACAAGTCTTCGATCGTATACACACATAGATATAGATAATAAATTAGAGGTTGCGGAGAAGAGCTTACAGCAATATATTCAGAAGATGACGCCCTTATTAAGATTGTTGCGTCATGGAGATGGAGAATTAGCCACTTTTGATGGGAAAATATCTCTTTTTGTAAGAGGGCTCTGCTTCGGCGTAACGGCAGAAGCAGTTGATAGCGTGCTAACGTTAACGGATGCTGAAACGACGCGGCCCCCACAACGTGCACCAGAAAGTGGCTACGAACGTTGTACGAGCCGTAATTCAGTTGTACTGATTAACACATATCCTGGTTCTAACTGTAATACCAGTTTCTTTAACTCGGATGATGTATCTTTTGAGCCAAGTCTTGAAATGTTGAATATTGAATGGAGTTTTGGTCGTTATCGTTTTATCCGTAAAGGAGATGTCGTTATTAAACGTGCCTCTGATAGCAGTCATCAACAAAATTCACAAGAGGATTGGATAACCAATTTAAATCCAGAAAAATTACACTTGGTAATAAAAAGGCACAATAAAGAAGGTCATAATTATATTGTTTTTGATGCGGAATATGTAGACAAACATATTTCTTTTCAATGGCAACGCCATATATATGTATCGCCAAAAGGCGCAGAGTTACGCGGGCAGGATACGTTTCGTCTTTCTCATGATGCAACAATAGGAATTCGATTTGAAGTAAATCCTGACTTTACGATGCAAGGCGAAGGTGAAAAAATTTATCTTACTCTGCAACCTGATAAAAAAAATCGTCAGGGGAATAAACACGATAACGTGTATGAGCGGCTCCACGTGACAGCTCAAAATAAGTCAAAGAGAAGTAAAAACGCAGAACCTGAACAATGGTTTTTTCGAAGTATTGGCAGTGATGAAGTCCTGACAACGTTATCAAATGAAGAAAATCGTACGTTATTGTTGATGAAACAATGTGAGGCAAATAGATCTTATACATTTAAATGGTCATTCAGTCAAACGAGCGGGGTAAGCGATATATAAATGTTTTTTTATGTTTTTAAAAAGAACGTTTGTATATCACTTATTGCATAATGAATTATATTAGTGTGATAAAAAATATTATTCAGAATACATATATATACATATTCTGAATAATTAATTTTTGTATTTTTAATATGCAAGCAGAATTACATTCACTATATCGATTATACTAAGAATGTATATTGTCATAAGTTGATTTGACTACATTCAATCTATTGCGAACTACTTGTTGATTTTCAATTTCCTCGGACATCTTAAGCAGATCTTTTCCACCTATTTGTTTTTGTCTTGTTAAAACATCATAAAGACTATGATTCTTAAAACGCATCATTTCCAGTATCGCAAGAAATGTTGTTGTTCTTCCATTGCCGTTACGACAGTGGATATGGATCCACGTATCTTGTGGTAATGTTGAAACAAATTTAATAAATTCTTGGATAGCCGCTTGCTCTGGTGGATAATGATCCGTTATTGGCATGCGCCAGTATTGAACACCATAATTTTTACAAATCTCAGCTTCCGTTTTAATAATGGGATCATTCAATTGAACTGGTTTGTTTGGCGCGTTTCTATGCTTTTTATGCATAGTGTTTTTCAGACTTCCCTTTAACTTTTTCCAACGTTCATGCTTCTCTACATCTAATTTACGTGGCTCTAATTTTATTATTTTCTCTGCAATTAAATTCTTTTGGATTTTTGATTCATTAGGAAAGGTATAATCTTTAGAGGGATCTTCATGCCTATCAGTTGCCGTAAATGGAATGCCATCAGCAAAAAAATGTGTTTCTTCACGTAAATCGATAATCACGATTTTTGATGGATGAACATTGTGTCGTTGAACGATTTCATTGAGCAATAAAGCAAATTGTCCGTCAGAAAATTGCTCACTTCCAGAGGCCAGTAAATCATCTAAATAACGCAAATGTTCTAGACTTTTAATTTTATGATCACTTTCTAAGTAAGCAGCTGAACTTTGGTTTAGCATCAATAATAAACCTGCTATGATTTTGTACATTATATTCTCCTTAAATATTATTTGTATGTGTTGTATCTCTGTTCTCTATTGTAAAAAGTGCATCAAACCGTCCTAACTCAATCATTTTTTTGACCTGTCCAGTTACGTTAAGCAAGGTGATTGTGCCCCGACATTCCTGAATCTTATCGCGTGCCAAAAGCAACATGCCAAGTCCTGCCGAATCTATAAAATCTAGTTTAGATAAGTCGAAAATACACACTTGATTTGGTGACTCACCAATTACGTCTGTAATCTGTCTGAATTGACTGTAATCTGAATAAGTAAGTCGTCCTTTGAATTCAATCTCCGCCTTTCGACCTGTTGCTATTATTTTATAAATCATTTCACGTTCCCTTGAAGGAATTGCAGTGTGTTTATAAAGATTGTTACATATAAATTATTACCATTTGGTTAACACTGTTATTTTTTTATTTAACTCTACTGTTTTTAATGATTTGAATATATTTTTATTAAACATTCAAATTCAGCAAACGTTAAATATCAAATTGATCTTATAGGATTACTATCTTTAAGAGATTTCTGTAGGGAATAAAGACAAGAAGTTAGTTGCTACTGCTACTGAAAGGGGAGCGAAATTTTTTCTCTTTATCACCCTTTTTTTTTATTTTCAAGCCTTGTATTTATCTTTTTAAAGACCCATATTAACAATATATTGATTGTGTCAACGTCTCCAGACTCTACATATTGTGTTTTTTTGGAAAATTGCTGATAAATCAAATTGTTAATTAAAACAAACAAATAAGGAAATGCGCGCCATGAAAATTCAACGTCGTTGCACCACAGCAGGACAATCTCCCTATGCATCTATTGCTTTTCGCGCGGCGACGAGTGAAATTAAGAATCCTGATGGATCAATCGTATTTAGGCTTGAAAATATTAATGTACCAGAGGCATGGTCACAAGTAGCGTGTGATGTTTTGGCGCAAAAATATTTCCGTAAAGCGGGCGTTCCGGCTGAAGTTGTTGCCGTAGAAGAAAAAGGCGTGCCATCGTGGCTATGGCGCCGCGAAGCAAAAAAAGGCACAACATTCGCAAGCGAACTCTCGTCGCAGCAAGTGTTTGATCGTTTGGCCGGCACATGGACGTATTGGGGCTGGAAAAATCGTTATTTTGATACAGAAGCAGATGCTCTCGCGTTTTATGACGAACTTCGTTTTATGTTAGCAAGCCAAATGTGCGCACCTAATTCTCCACAATGGTTTAATACAGGTCTCTATTGGGCATATGGTGTTAACGGTCCAGCACAAGGCCACTATTATGTTGATGGCGAAACGGGTGTATTAGCTGCATCGACTTCTAGTTATGAACGACCACAACCACATGCATGTTTTATTCAAGGCATTGGTGATGATCTCGTGAATGAAGGCGGCATTATGGACTTGTGGGTACGCGAAGCGCGTCTATTCAAATATGGTTCTGGCACGGGTACGAATTTCTCAAATGTACGTGGATCTGGTGAATCATTGTCTGGCGGCGGAAAATCTTCTGGTCTTATGAGCTTTTTACGTATTGGTGACCGCTCAGCTGGTGCGATTAAGTCCGGCGGGACAACACGTCGTGCGGCTAAAATGGTCGTGCTTGATATTGATCACCCGGATGTTGAAGAATTCATCAATTGGAAAGTTGTTGAAGAACAAAAAGTTGCTGCTCTCGTTTCTGGCTCTAAAATTAATAATAAATACCTTAACGAAGTCTTAAATGCATGTATTAATGCTGACTTACCTAAAGAGCAGAAGACGGATCCTAAACACAACATGGCTTTAAAAACAGCGATTCGTGCAGCGCGCGATGCCATGGTACAAGAAAATCTTATTCGCCGTACGATGCACTTGGCTGATTTAGGCTATACGCACCTTGATATACCTGTTTACACAACAGATTGGGATTCAGAAGCATATGCTACCGTTTCAGGGCAAAATTCAAATAATACAGTCCGTTTATCAAATGAATTCATCAATACAGTATTACAAGATGGTGATTGGAACCTGACAGGCCGTAAAACCGGAAAAACAATCAGGACCTTAAAAGCAGCTGATTTAATGAACAAAATAAGCTATGCAGCTTGGGCATGCGCAGACCCAGGGGTTCATTTTTCAGGCACGATAAATGAATGGCATACTTGCCCTAAAAGCGGTCCAATTAATGCATCTAATCCATGTTCTGAATATATGTTCTTGGATAATACAGCATGTAATTTAGCATCAATCAATTTGGTTCAATTTTATAAAGATGGAAAATTCAATACAGAACTTTATGAACATACAATTTCATTATGGACAATTGTTTTAGAAATTGCCGTGCTTATGGCTCAATTTCCATCAAAAGAAATTGCTCAACTATCGTATGAATACAGAACCCTTGGACTTGGCTACGCAAATATTGGCGGTTTGTTGATGGCTATGGGTGTGCCTTATGATAGTACAGAGGGCAGGGCTGTTGCTGGTGCGCTCGCAGCAATATTAACAGGAAAAGCTTATTCGACTTCCGCCGAAATGGCTAAAGAATTGGGTGCTTTCTCAGGTTATGCCAAAAACCGTGACGATATGCTGCGCGTCATACGCAACCACAAACGTGCTGCCTATGGAGAATCAAAAGGGTATGAGGGACTAACAATCAACCCGGTTCCATTACGTGAAAAAGAATGTTCAATTAAAGAGCTTATTCAATCTGCACGTACTGTGTGGGATTCAGCACTTAAACTTGGTGAGAAGTATGGATATCGCAATGCGCAAACAACTGTTATAGCGCCAACAGGGACAATTGGTCTTGTTATGGATTGTGATACAACAGGTATCGAGCCTGACTTTGCCTTGGTGAAATTCAAAAAACTTGCTGGTGGTGGATATTTTAAAATCATAAATCAGATGGTACCAGGCGCACTCAAAAAGCTAGGTTATGATGCTACTCAAATTGAGGCTATGACACGATATGCAGTTGGATACGGTACGTTAGAACATTCACCTGCTATTAGTTTTGCACAGCTAAAAGAAAAAGGTTTCACGGATGATGTTCTTGCAAAGTTAGCCACATCTTTATCATCAGCTTTTGATATTAAATTTGCATTTAATAAGTGGACGCTTGGTGAAGATTTCTGTCATAAAGTGCTTGGTATTTCGGATGATCAACTTAACGACGTAAGTTTTGACGTCTTAACATTCCTTGGTTTCACAAAAGCTGACATTGATGCTGCTAACAATTATTGTTGTGGCACGATGACGCTCGAAGGGGCACCTCTTTTGAAGGAAGAGCATTTACCAGTCTTTGATTGCGCATCGCCATGTGGCCGTATTGGTAAACGCTTCTTATCTTTTGAAAGCCATATCACCATGATGAGTGCTGTGCAGCCATTTGTTTCGGGTGCTATTTCAAAAACAATTAACATGCCAAACAATGCGACCGTTGAACAGTGCAAAGAAGCGTACTTTATGTCATGGCGCTTGTGTTTGAAAGCCAATGCATTATATCGTGATGGATCTAAATTATCACAGCCGATGAATGCTGTTGCTTTTGACGAGAATGAAATTGAAGATATTTCAACGCTTCCCTCGACGGCCAAGGCAACTATTGTTGCCGAGAAGATTATCGAGAAAATAGTTGAAAAAGTAATTTATCAATCAAATCGTCGTAAGTTACCTAATCGCCGTGGTGGATACACACAAAAAGCAGCCGTTGGTGGACATAAAATTTATCTCCGTACAGGCGATTATTTCGACGGAAATCTTGGTGAGATCTTCATCGATATGCACAAAGAAGGTGCATCGTTTAGATCACTGATGCATAACTTTGCTATGGCAATTTCAATCGGCTTACAATATGGCGTGCCGTTAGAAGAATTCGTAGAAGCGTTCACATTTACTCGATTTGAACCATCGGGAATGGTTGAAGGTAATGACACCATTAAAATGGCGACATCTATCTTAGATTATATCTTCCGTGAGTTAGCTATAACGTATCTTGGACGGCATGATTTAGCGCATGTTAAGCCGACGATGTCAAATGATACCATTGGCGAGACGAGTGATTATTCAGTATTAAATGAACACGAACATGACGTGGCACACGTAAAAAAGATAACGGTGACTTCAATGAAAACAAGCGAGAGTGTTTCGACAAAAGAAACAATAGCTATCGATGAAGACGAATCCGAAGAACTTTTACGTGCGACTGGTACGGATTCATTTGCCCTGCAAGCTGGAAGATCAGTATCTAAGCAACAACGTCTTTCCGTCGTTGCTGATAAATCTGCTGAAGCACGTCTTCAGGGATACCAGGGAGATGCATGTTCTGAGTGTGGGAATTTCACAATGGTTCGAAATGGCACCTGTTTAAAATGTAATACATGCGGCGCAACGAACGGCTGTAGTTGATCTGTTTTACATTAAACAACATCATTGGATTGATTTCATATAAATTCAGCGATGTTGTTTACATGATTTGATTAAGTACATTTAAAGCGCCAATGCTGGCTGCATGCTACCCGTCACTTTTATTTTTCTTACTGTCATTCCCGCGGAGGCGGGGATCCAGGCTGTTTAGCTCTCCCCAAACTCACGGTTTTTAAAGGGGCTTTTCTGGATTCCCGCCTCCGCGGGAATGACAAGGGTGGAGTGACAAAAAGTGACGGGTAGCATGTGCTGGCTGATATCTGTAAATTATGGTAATAATATAATTGGATTTTATAAGCAAAAAATTCTACAAGCGTACGTTGTAATTACCTGCATTATGTACGTATTCACTTTGGCAAGGTGAATATAAACTCGCTTCCACCTTCGGGAATTGATTTAACATGAATTTCACCAAGGTGTTCATGTACAATTTTTTGACATGTAGAGAGGCCGATGCCAGAACCTTCATATTGATTTTTACTATGAAGCCTCTTGAATATGGTGAATATGTCTTCTCTATATTCTTCATCAATTCCTATTCCATTATCGCGTATATGAATTTCCCAAAAAGAGGTTTTTTCTACAGCGAACAGCTCAATTATAAGTGGTTTGTCAGAATGAAATTTCAACGAATTACTGATTAGATTTAGAAAAAGTTGTTTAATCTGTGTTGGTGAACCGAAAATTGCAGGTAAGTAGGCAACCTTAAAACAAGCATCTACTTCCTTAATGCTATAGTCTAGCGTTTCTTTGATTTCGTTGATAATATCATTCAGGTCTAATGAAAGGCGTTCAGGCTGTGTTTTGCTTGCTGCTTTAGAATATACTAGAATATCTTTGATAAGGGAATTCATACGTTCAATCCCTTTCACAATATATCTAACATATAATAATGATTCTTCATTAAACTGATCTGAGTTTATATTAAACAACAATTGAGTAAAATTTGATATACTACGTAGTGGTTCTTTTAAATCATGAGAGCAAATATGAGCAAATAGTTCAAGTGATTGATTTGAGCGCGTCAGATTTTCAACTGTAATATCAAGATTCTTTTCTATTTGTTTTCGTTCGGTAGCAATGTTTGAATAAATAATAACACCACCAATATCTTCACTTAATGTATACCAGGGGTGAACAGAACCCTCTGCCCAGAAAGGTTCATCAAGGTAATCGACGATTTCTACTGCATCAAACATTAAAGTTTCACCTTTCAAAGCACGCTGATGATGCTCACGCCACTCTTTTGGTTGCCTCGGATTAATTTCGTAGTGGGATTTTCCAATAATATTGGGACTTGTTTCGGAAAATCTAAATTCTTTTCTCCATGCATTACTTGCAAATTTGTAACACATATTAGTATCAAACATCGCTACTGGGGCGGGTACTTGTTGAATAAAGAACGAAAGTATATTGTCTAATTCGCTGCTATTTTCTTGCATTTTTTTAATACTAATGATGTTGTTCACTGTTCCAATGAGAGGTTCTAAAAAATCTAATAGCGCCTCATCAAAAGATTCGGCCCTTTCAATAATAATAATTCCTTGTTGTTGAAATGGAAAATTGAGATGAATACCTAACAATGATATTTTATCACCATTTTGAATATAATTGGTTCTAATATTCAGCATTTTATGTATAAATTCAAGTTTTTCAGGATTTGATATTAAGGTACTTGCCTCTTCACTACTGAAATTATAGAGAGAGGGATCATTGCTCTTAATAAGAGTATGTTTCATTAGGTTTAAATTACTTGTAGACGAAAAAATTAACATAGATTTAGTAGAATTAGTAAGTCTTTCAAAGGAATTTAATATCTCAGAACACAATTTGTAAATGGAAAGACCAGATTGATGGCATTCTTTTATTCGCTTTATCTCAGAAAATAAATGCTTCATTTGTTGCAGCGTTAATCCCGCTTCTTTAAGTTCAGTAATATCTGTACATGTTCCAACGGAACGTACGGGGTCACCTTCACTATCAAAGTCAATAAATTTTCCTCTTACTGCAAACCATCGCCATTTTCCATCGCGGCATAATTTCCGACTTTCAGTAATAATATATGAAGTTTTTTTTAGGTTAATCTCATCCAATGCCAACTTAAGTTGGAGAGCGTCATCAGGGTGGGTTATGCTCTTCCAAGCAGTATAACTTTGTCTACTATTGGTAGTTTTAAATGCTAAAATTTGTGATAAATATGGACATATTTTAATTTTATCTTCTTTTATATTCCATTCAAAAAAACCAAATTGAGACTCAAGTGAGGCCTCAGCTTCTGATTGATGGTTTTTGGGAATTATGTTGTTGGCTTGCTCGAAAAAAGCAGGCTTCGAATGAATAAATTTTTTAGATGATGATAAAAGATATTGTTTCATTGTGCACAATTCTACCGTACGTTCAACGTGAAGTGGTTTTGATTCGTATATGAATAGAAGCCACTTCAATCATCAAAAGTTAGGTGATATTTATATTTTGTGATGTTATGTCCAAAAATATTTTACAAACAAGTTGAAATATTTTGTTTGTCGCAACGGAATTGATAAATTTTATCTATCATTGCTCCGTTCAAAAACGAGCGCACGTGTTATACCTGCTTTGTCTTGATGTGCAGTAAGTAAGAAATAGTCTTTTTTATACGCCAAAGCAGGTACTGATTCAGATTGATCAAAGCCAATTTCAAAGACGATTTTTGTTGCTGGCGTACATAACCTGGGTAATTGAGCAAATAATGTTCGGTAAGCATCTAAACCATCTGTGCCTGCAAATAGCGCTCGTTCAGGATCATAAAGTGCTACGGATAGATCAAGTGGGTAACTATCGATAATATAGGGTGGGTTCGAAATTATTCCACCAAATACTCCGTCAACGGCTGCGCACCAATCACTCTGTAAGAATTGCATGCGATCAGACACGCCGTGACGTACTGCGTTTTCTTTAGCGACAGCCAGTGCCTTTGGGCAAATATCAACAGCAAGCCCTGTTGCATGTGGTCGTTCCAAAAGCAATGTGATTAACAGGCAACCTGTTCCTGTGCCTAAATCAAGTAAGGAAGGCGCATCAGCAACTGAAAAATAAGCTAACATTGCATCAATCAGTGTTTCACTGTCAGTCCTGGGGTCTAGGGTGTCATGTGTTGTTTTGAATTTGCGTCCATAAAATTCTTGCTCTTCTAGAATTTTGGAGAGGGGTTCGTGTGCCAGCAGGCGTGCAAGTCCTGATTCAACATTCTGTTGCTGGTCAAACGTCAGTATTTTAATATCTAAAAACCTAATATCAATTTCAATACCAAGGCCTTTTAGTAGCCAGTTAATAAGGCGGGAAGGGGATGTGCCTGATTCCTTTGCGATAACATCAAGGCTAAGTAACCATGGCTTGAAAAAATCATCCATGCTTAAGTGCTGCTAATTGGATATATTGATCTGGTGTTAAATTTTCTGCTCGTTGATCACCAGTAGCGCCAACCTTTTCAAGTGCGGTCAATGTATCGTCTCCGAAGATGGCTTTTAAAGGGCCTTTAATTTGCTTTCTGCGTTGATGAAAAACAGCTTGCGTGATTTGTTCGAGTGTTGTGAGTAAGGGAAGGTATTCATGTGCATTTGACTTTGGTTGCAAGTGAATAACGCTTGATTCAATCTTTGGCGCAGGGGTAAATACATGGGGCGGGAGATCAAATCCGTGCTCTACGGTGCATAGAATTTGTGCAATGATTGAAAGACGTCCATATTCTTTTGACCCTGGGTTTGAGCTTATTCGCTGTGCAACTTCTTTTTGAAACATCAATGTCATCGAGCCGACGCAGGGCAGTTGATGCAACCACCGCACCAATAATTCAGTGCCTATATTATAAGGAAGATTAGCTACAATATGGATTGGCTTTTCTTGTTTTTCTATCATTAGGCTTTTTAATTCAGTTTTTAAGGCATCACCCTCAATTATCTGCAAATTAGTATAAGCATCTTTGAGATAGGATAAGGCTTTTACACATAAGGGATCATATTCAATTGCAATCAAACGTTCTGGTGATTGATCTAAGAGTGCACGTGTTAAACCACCTGGTCCTGGCCCCACTTCAAGCACAATAGCATCTTTAGGTAATCGCGCAAAAGAGGCTATACGTGCAGTAATTGTTTCATCGAATAGAAAATTTTGTCCATATTTTTTTGTGTATTTCTTATCTGGCAGTAATCCGTACTTATCGACGATGGAGCGAATGGATGGAAATGACACGTTTGCAGACCTTTTTATTTTGTGCCTGAGAATCAGGGAAATTAGTTGAATTTGTTATCCTAATATATACCACGTTAATGGCGTTTTGGAACGCGCAATCAGAAATTAATTTTTTGTGACATAGCCGTTAAATTATGATAAGAGTATTCAATATAATATTGATTCTTAGAACCACACTTATTTTTTGAGTTTATTTATGAAAAAAACAATTATATTTTTATGCATTGGATTATTATGTTTCATGTATTCCTTCGCAGAAGCAACCTGCTTTTTGGCAAAGGAAGATAACCACGTTATCAAGAGTGAAGGGGATTGCGGTGCACGGCATGCACCTTGTTCAACCTTCAAAATTGCGATTAGTTTGATGTGCTATAACGAAGGTCTGCTTGTCGATGAAACGCATCCAGAGTTACCTTTCAGAGAAGGATATGTTGATTTTCTTGATAACTGGAAGCAAGCTCATACGCCTCGTCTTTGGATGAAAAATAGTTGTGTTTGGTACTCTCAGCTTTTGACGCAAGAACTTGGAATGGACAAATTTAACGAATATGTCACAAAATTCAGTTATGGCAACCAAGATATTTCTGGTGATATAGGTAAAGATAATGGCCTTACTCAGTCATGGCTTTCTAGCTCTTTACAAATTTCGCCAGAAGAGCAAATTCAATTTTTACAGAAGCTAATTGATATTAAACTGCCTGTAAGTATTAAGTCTCACGAGATGACAATAAATATCTTATTTGTTGAATATTTAGCGGATGGCTGGAAGTTTTATGGGAAAACAGGCAATGGTTATGTGCCAAATCAAGATGGAACGCTTAATGAAGATCGTCAAGGTGGCTGGTTTATTGGATGGATTCAAAAAGATAATCATACTATTACTTTTGCACAGTATATTCAAGATGAAGAAAAACAAGATACCCCTGCAAGTATGCATGCTAAAGCAGCTGCAAAAGAGAAATTGACGGAAATAATCCAAAGCTATACTGATGGGAACTCATAAGATACGTTTTGAGAAAAGAGATTAAGTCCACGTTGAAAAGCACACCCTTTTGTGTTAGCATGACACGGTAATTTATTTATTTCCAACATAAGGAATACTTGACATGATTGTTATTGCTGCACTTTATCATTTTACCGATTTGCCTGATGTAGAGGTTGTTCATTCAAACTTTAAACGTTTGTGTACTGACTTGAAAATGAAGGGTATTTTATTGCTGGCACCTGAAGGGATTAATGGAACAGTCGGTGGCACACGGGAAGCGATCGATACATTTTTAATGACGTTAAAAAGTGATCCTAGATTTGCAGGACTTACTTATAAAGAATCTTTTGCTGAAGAAATGCCTTTTTATCGCTTAAAAGTACGTCTAAAAAGTGAAATTGTAACGTTGCGTATGCCGGAAGCAAATCCAAACGAAATTGTTGGCACATATGTTGATCCAAAAGATTGGAATGCTTTAATCTCTGATCCAGATGTTGTTGTCCTTGATACACGTAATGATTATGAAGTTAAAATTGGTGCTTTTAAAAATACAGTTAATCCTGAGATAGACGTTTTTGTCGAATTTCCTAATTATGTTCGTGAAAAATTAGGCGCACCAAAAACTAAGAAAATAGCTATGTTTTGTACAGGTGGCATTCGGTGCGAGAAAGCAAGCGCTTTCATGAAATTAGAAGGATACGAAGAAGTGTACCATTTGAAAGGTGGCATACTGAAATATCTTGAAGAAATTCCTCAGGAAGAAAGCTTGTGGGAAGGCGATTGTTTTGTTTTTGATCAACGCGTTAGCGTTGGACATGGGTTGATTCCAGGTGATTATAAGCCTTGCTATGGATGCCGTATGCCTTTATCACCAGAAGAACGTTTATCACCACACTACATTGAAGGAATTCAATGTCATCATTGCCATGACAAACTATCTGCGAAGTCAATCCTTGGGAACTATGAACGTCAACGCCAGATTTTATTGGCAAAATCTAAACAGCAACTGCATATTGGCGCGACAAGAGCGTCATCATCACATAGTTGATTTCTGCTTTATATACCCATTTCAGATCATTTTGCGAAAAGTGGGTGTTGGCATTCTCTGTTATTTCATCATTGCGAGAAAGCCTCGGCTTTTGTGGCCATCCATGTATTTCAATAGCCCTGGATGGCCGCGACCTTCAGGCTCGCCATGACGGTAGCGTTCGCAAGATGATCTGAAAGGGGGATATTGTTTGATCAATCAGAAACCAAGAGGAGTGTCAATTAACCCATTAAGTAGGGTTCTTAGGTGCTCTTCTAATTTTCCAATCCCTGTTTCCGTAAAGCTTTCAAAGCGCGCAACTAAAATAGGTGTTGTATTAGAAGCCCTTAAAAGCCACCAGCCAGTTTCTGTGCGAAAACGAATTCCATCAATGCCGCAAAATTCAAGGTGAGCATCTTTTAATTTCTTTTTAACAGCATCGATAACCTCAAATTTTTCTGTATCGGGGCAGGTGATCTTTATTTCTGGTGATGCATAGAAATGCGGTATTAAATCTAAAAACTGACCAATATCATAGCCAAATGACGTTAGCTCCAGCATGCGGATTGCTGCATAAATGCCATCGTCGTATCCGTAATAGCGATCTTTGAAAAAGAAATGACCACTCATCTCTCCTCCAAAAATAGCGCCTGTCTTTGGCATAAGTGATTTGAAATGTGAATGCCCAGTAGGTGACATGATAGCTTGCCCACCGGCTGATTCGATTGAATCAAAAACCAACTGACTGGTCTTAACATCTGCCATTACTGTCGCGCCTGGATTAAGTTTCAGAATTGCCATAGCAAAAAAAAGCGTAAGTTGATCACCCCAAATAACACGTCCCTGACGATCAACAACGCCGAGTCGATCGCCATCACCATCAAATGCTAGCCCTAAGTCTAATTTTTCGTTCTTAACACGTTTAATCAAATCTTCTAGATTTGTTGGATCTGCTGGATCTGGATGATGATTGGGAAAAGTGCCGTCAATATCGGAATAAAGTAATTGTACGTGGATGTTTGCTGGAAGTTTTTTGCTCAGTAATTCCATAACTTCGCCTGTTGCGCCATTACCGCAATCAATGGCTACGCGTAATCCTACATCTCCCCAATTTAAATCTTTTATGAGTCGTTGCATGTAAGCTGCCATGACGCAAATTGAGGATACCTTTCCTGGCGTTTCAATGTAAGCTGCACTTAGGGCTGGATCATTTAAATCTTGCAAGTCATTTCCATAAAAAGGACGATCGCTAAGCGTGATTTTAAAACCATTATCAGCTGGAGGATTGTGAGACCCTGTGATCATTATGCCTGCGTCTAGTCCCAGTTGTTGAACGGCAAAATAAAGCATGGGGGTTGGTCCACGGCCAATATTCGTTACATCGATACCTTTTGACAAAAGACCTTCGATGAGTCCATCACGAAGGGTTGGTGAACTTAAGCGTCCATCATACCCGATAGCAATTGTTGATTTATCATGTGCTCTAAGCCATGCACCAAATTGTTCTCCGATAGACACAGCAACATCACGTGATAATGTTAAGCCAAAGGTTCCTCGTATGTCGTATGCGCGTAGTATCGTTGATTCAATCATAAAAGGTCTCTTTATGTGGAAAATTATAAGTCGTAAAAATACCCTTGTAATCTAACGTACAACCCACTATTTTGCAAGAATGTATAATATTTTGGTTTTTTGAAAATGTTAAGACTTGCTCTTTTTAGACCTGAAATTCCACAAAATACGGGAACGCTCATGCGGGTTGGCGCATGCCTTGATGTGCCGCTTGATTTGATTGAGCCATGCAGTTTTATTATTGATGATAAACGGTTGAAACGTGCAGGGATGGATTATCGAGAACAAGCAAATTTGACACAGCATGTTGATATTGAGGCATTCTGGCATGCACGTAAAAACAATCGTGTGATTTTGTTAGATGTAAAAGGTGAATGTTCTTTTTATGATTTTAAATTTGCAGTCGACGATGTGTTAATGGTTGGTCGCGAAAGTGATGGTGTGCCGGATGATGTGTTCGCCCGATGCTTTGCTAGCGTGTATATTCCAATGAATCCCTTATGCAGGTCATTAAATGTAGCTATTGCAGCAGCGATGGTCTTGACAGAAGCAATGCGCCAACTACACGTGCACAGGTAATCAAGAAATAATGGCAAAATAGCTTAGTTGAATGTGATTTTGGTTGAAAACTGCGAAAAGTACTGATCTGATTGAGATGTCACGTATTTTTTTAAATTACAATTTATGAATACTTTTGAAATTGCAATAAAGTTGGTGGGCCCTGAAGGATTCGAACCTTCGACCACCTGATTAAAAGTCAGATGCTCTACCAGCTGAGCTAAGGGCCCGTATGGCTGTTTATGTTTCCTAAACAACCTCTACATTAATACAAAGAAATTCTGGTTTCGTCAACAGTATTTTTTTGTTTTGTGTAAAAAACGTGATTAAGAGGGTAGGGTGAGTTTCATATGATGCTATTCGTATGATTCTAAAAGAGTTTTAATTGATACGTATCATTTTTCCTTGATCTAACCTTTGGCATATGCAAATATGAATCTGTTTTAAAAAAGCCGTAGTGGCTCAGTGGTAGAGCACATCCTTGGTAAGGATGAGGTCGAGGGTTCGATTCCCCCCTACGGCACCATTTATATTTCAGGTGCCACGTATGTCAACAAACGCCTTCTTTGAGCGTCATTTACCCGACTCCGACCCATTGGTTTGGCAAGCAATTGAAAGCGAATGGCAGCGGCAGCATGATCAAATTGAATTAATTGCTTCAGAGAATTATGTTTCACGGGCTGTAATGCACGCGCAAGGTTCAGTTATGACGAACAAGTATGCTGAAGGGTATGCTGGACGTCGGTATTATGGTGGTTGTGAACATGTCGATGTTGTGGAAATACTTGCCATTCAACGTTTGAAAAAATTATTTGGGTGTGAATTTGCTAACGTGCAGCCGCATTCCGGCTCGCAAGCCAATCAAGGTGTTTTTCTTGCTCTACTCAGTCCAGGGGATACATTTTTAGGATTATCTTTAAATCATGGTGGGCATTTAACACATGGTTCTCCGGTTAACTTATCCGGAAGATGGTTTAATGCTGTAAGTTATGGTGTTTATCCTGAAACGCACATGATCGACTACGATGAAGTTCAACGTTTAGCCGAACAACATAAACCAAAGCTTATTATAGCAGGCGGTTCAGCGTATCCACGTGCTATCGACTTTGCTCGTTTTCGTGCAATTGCTGATAGTATTGGTGCTTTTTTAATGGTAGACATGGCGCATTTTGCCGGCCTTGCCGCCGCGGGTGTTTATCCAAATCCTGTGCCTCACGCGCATGTTGTTACGTCAACTACCCATAAAACATTACGTGGACCGCGCGGCGGCATTATTTTGACAAATGATGAAACTATTGCTAAAAAAATAAATTCAGCTATATTTCCAGGTCTACAAGGTGGACCGTTAATGCACGTCATTGCAGCAAAAGCGGTTGCTTTTGGTGAGGCACTAGATCCCAGTTTTAAAATATACGCAAAACAAGTTATTGAAAATACGCAAGCTATGGGACGCGTTCTTGTAAACGAAGGTTTTCCACTTATTTCTGGCGGAACTGATTCTCACCTCATTTTGGTAGATTTGACAAAAGCAGGTGTTACAGGAAAAGATGCTGAATCAGTCTTGGATCAAGCGCGTATAACTTGCAATAAAAATGGTATTCCGAATGATCCTCTACCTCCAATGATTACATCGGGCATTCGTTTGGGTGCCGCTGCCTGTACGACACGCGGTTTTGGTGTAACGGAATTTGGTCATGTTGGCAGCTTAATCGCACGCATATTAAAAGCGATTGCTGATGGGACAATTGATTCTGTTGTTCCAGAGGTCAAACACGAAATCAATGCTCTTTGCCAAACTTTTCCTATTTATAAAAAGGCCTAAACTGAATGCGATGTCCCTTTTGCGGTCATAATGATACTTCAGTAAAAGATTCTCGAACAACCGATGATCAAGCGGCTATTCGTAGACGTCGCATTTGTTCTGAATGTGGTTCACGCTTCACTACATTCGAACGTATTCAATTACGTGATCTTATGGTTATCAAAAAAGATGGTCATAGGGTTCCATTTGATCGTGAGAAATTAGTACGATCTGTTTCATCTGCTATGCAAAAGCATTCTCTTGACCCAAATAAAATTGAACGTGTTATTTCAAGCATTATTAGGCAGTTCGAAACTAGTGGAGAAGCTGATATTTCAACGCATATCATCGGTGAAATGGTTATGCAATCCCTCTTTAATTTAGATCCAGTCGCTTATGTGCGTTTTGCAAGCATTTATAAAGACTTTGCAAACGTACAAGACTTTATAGATTGCATTTCATCAATGGAACAGCAATCAAAAGAACAATCAGATGAGCTTATTGAAAATCAACAATCTCAGTTAGAAAAAAACGCTTAAAGGCATTTTATGAATATTATACTTATTGTTATTATTCTCACATTTCTGATTATATCATCTTTCTTCTCAGCGTGTGAGACCGCAATTACAGCCGCATCAAAGGCGCGCTTTCATCAACTTGCAAAAGAGGGTGATAACCGGGCAGCTATTATTAGGCATTTCCAACAAAACTTAGGTTATGCAATTAGTGTATTTATTAGCTGTAATATTGTACTCAATGCGTGGGCTGTCATCTTTGCCGGTAAACTTTGTTATTCTGTATGGGGAGAGCGCGGTGGTGAAATTGCTGCAACAATCATGAGTGTTATAATTGTTGTTTATTGTGAAGTTATGCCAAAAATGCTGGCTATTGTACATTCAGAAAAACTTTTGTTAATATCTGCTAAATTTTTGCGTGTTGTTTTCAATCTCTTTAGACCATGTAATCACATTATCCATTGGATTGCACGAAAAAGTGTTGGGTTATTTGGTATTAAGACGACAGCCTCTCAGGCAGACTATCAAGCCTCCGTTGAGGAGCTTCGTGGTGCCATAGATCTTCATACTGGTCAAAATCAAGACGTCGTGCACGAAAAGGCAATGCTTAAAAGTATTTTAGATTTAGGTTCTGTCAATGTTTCCGAGATTATGGTGCATCGTAAAAATGTAACCATGCTTGATGCTGAAGATTCGTTAAGTTCTATTGTGGATCAAGTCCTGTCTTCACCATTTACCCGCCTTCCTTTATGGAAAACGAATAAAGAGAATGTTATTGGTATTGTAAACGCAAAAGCCCTTTTGCGCGCCGTACGATCGCACTCTGAAATTATCGACGATAAACTTTCTATTGAGTCCATAGCAACAAAACCTTGGTTTATTCCTGAAAGTACAGACTTGCTTGATCAGCTGCATGCATTTCGAGCACGACGTGAGCATTTCTCGCTTGTTGTTGACGAATATGGCGCATTGCTTGGAATTGTTACATTAGAAGATATTTTAGAGGAGATCGTCGGGGAGATCTCTGACGAACACGACATTGCTGCACATGGTGGCATTCGTTTGCAAGCGGATGGATCTTATGTCGTTGACGGAAGTGTAACTCTGCGTGATTTGAATCGCCAGCTAGATTGGGATTTGCCTGATGAAGACGCCGCTACCTTAGGTGGATTTATTTTATATGAGACACGTACTATCCCCCATGTTGGACAAATCTTCAGCTTACATGGATTTAAATTAGAAATTATTCGTAGACAACGTAATCAAATTACAGTGGTTAAGATAACAAAAAATACGTGATATAGGTATGACCTATGAATCATATAGTTGCGCATATAAACATATTAAAGAATAATTTTGTATTTTAGTATGAGATCCAATATTGACTTCCATAAAATAAAAACTATACTTATTATTAGAAGTAAAAACGTGTTTATGGAGGGCAATATGAGTATGGAAGGATTATTTCCAAATACAGGATCGTTTACGGGGTCGCTTCCTCTTAATTCAATAGGTAGAGGGAGGCTGAGTAAAGATGACGTGCTGCCTGATGAGGATATCCTCCTTAAGGCCGCTGATTCAAAATCTGTACTAGTTCCAGAACGTCTGGAAAAAGAATTATTAACAGATATAGCATTATTTGGTTTATTTACAAGTATGTTAAATAATTATAAGTCAGATAATATAATGAGTAATGATGTTTCAGATGCTATATCTACTAATGATGTAATAGCTGAAGAGAGCAATGTATCTGGTTCTGCTTCAATTAATGAGAATGGTACCGAAGAAGTTGTGGATAATGATTTAAGCACAAATCATGCATTACATATGTATACATATGAAGAAGAACGTGCTCAAGAAATAACGGAAAAATACATCGAATTTTCAAATATGCTGCTAGTAAATAGGCATAAAGCTGATGTTTTTTTTGCAGCTTAAAGAAAATTACAGAGACACGAGCGTATCTGCATGTGTTGCTCACTCGGATAAGCATGAAATTCCTATGTGGTATTAATACGTTCTGTTTTATTGATAAACTATAATTCTCATTTATATTTTTTCAATGAAACCATGCATGTTTGCAAAAACGTAATATACATATATTTATTATAACAACTCATTCAATAATGAGGCCGTAAATTCTATTTTCATTCACCTCATTCTGATTTAGCTATACGCATCAAAATAACCATTTCCGATTAATCAAGAATAAGATCGCTTTTTAGCATAATTTAGTTTATTTCTAAAAGAATAAAATCCCTTTAAGCTTATAATGACGCAAAGATTCATGGCAAGACACACCCCTTTTTCTCAACGCTTTCTACTACAAAGTGCAACAATTGCGGCTATCCTTGTTGCAACAATACTTGTGTTTGGCAAGGCTTTTGCCTATTCACTCACTGATTCACTTAGCATAAAAGCATCTCTTATTGATTCACTGCTTGATGGAGGCGTATCTGTTGTCAATTTTTTTGCCATTCGGCAAGCGCTCGAACCTGCCGATGAAGACCATCGTTTTGGGCACGGTAAAGTAGAGGCGCTTGCAGGTTTATTCCAATCACTTTTTATTGCCGCATCGTCGTTATGGCTACTTAAAGAAATTATATTTAGAATTTCATCTCCTGAAAAATTAATATTTAATTTTACCGCCATAATTATCATGATTTCAGGATCAATATTAACTTTTATACTCGTTTTATGGCAAAATTATGTAGTAAAAAGAACCAATTCTCTTGCGGTTTCTGCTGATTCTCTCCATTACAAAACAGATTTAGTTACAGATGCTGCTGTTTTAATCAGCTTTGTTACAGCAAATTTTCTAGAAGCACTTTACATTGATTGGATTATGGCTGTATTAATTGCTATTTATATTTTCAAAACATCATACGCAATCGGAAAAACATCATTTGATATTTTGATGGACCGTGAGCTACCAACTGCTATTGTTGAGCAAGTTCGTGCCATTGCTTCTCAGAACCCTAAGATCAAAGGTGTTCATGACTTGCGTACACGCTCATCTGGACAACGTATTTTTATACAAATGCATCTTGATTTGGATGGCAGCCTAACTTTACACGACGCGCATGCTCTTGCCGAAGATATTGAGCAGAATGTTGTTGCTATTTTCCCCAATGCTGATGTAATCATTCATCAAGACCCTATTACATAAGTTATGAATAACAATTATGCAATCTCCTGCCCAAATTCAAGCTGCCATTGATATATGTCAAAATATTTTTGATCAAAAAAACATTCCAGCAGATAAACTACTCAGTGCTTATTTTCGTGAACGACGTTATATCGGCTCGAAAGACAAGCGTGCCATTGCAACGTGTATGTATTCAGCTTTGCGCCGTGTGCCACGATATAGCCGGCTTACAGGCGACAATGCGCGTTTGCTAATGCTAATGGTATTGAGGGATGAAAATCAGTTAACGATACCAGACTTACGCGAAATTTTTAATGGAAACGCTTATTCGCCTGACAGTTTGACCAAACAAGAAATGTGTCAGCTGGAAGCACCAGAAGTTCTTACTAAAGCCGAAGAGCTTGCTATATCGGAAGAGTTGTATCCCTTCTTTCTAGAATCTTTGCCTATGAAGGTCTGCGAGGATCTTTCTGCTGCTTATCTAACAGAAGGAACCTTTGATGTACGTGTTAATACGCTTAAATCAACACGTGAGGCAGTTTTAGTGTTGCTTATGGCAGATGGGTACGAAGTGTCAGCAACCACGCTCAGCCCCATCGGCATTCGTTTTAATAAACGTCAAGCTCTTGAGGGACATCCACTTTTTAAAGAAGGTGTGATAGAAGTTCAAGATGAAGGCTCACAATTGATAGCGCTTTCCTGCGAGGCCTCTTCCAAAATGACAGTATTAGACTATTGTGCGGGTGCAGGTGGCAAAACACTTGCTTTAGCGGCAGCAATGCAAAACAAAGGACAGCTGTTTGCTTGTGACATTCACGATTGGCGCCTTAAAAGAGCGCGCGAGCGCATACGTCGTGCAGATGTGCATAATGTCCGTTGTCAGCAAGCAGATGACCCTAAATTTCTTAAACGCCATCAGAAATTCTTTGATCGTGTTTTGGTTGATGCACCTTGCTCGGGTACGGGAACATGGCGACGTAATCCAGATATGAAATTTAAAACAACGTCGAATGATATTGCCGAACTGCAAGCAGTTCAACGTTCTATCTTAACAAAGGTTGCGCCGCTGGTACGTCCCGGTGGCTGGTTGATTTATGCAACGTGCTCTGTCTTTAAAGCTGAAAATCAAGATCAAATCACCTGGTTCTTGGAAAATCATCCTGAATTTAAACTAATAACAGAAGATCCATTAGTGGAATGCGTCGCTGAGCAAGCAAATGAGGTTGTAAGTGGCCAACAGGAAGCACCCAAGCCAATTGTAAAGCCTGTATCGAGAGCCGTTTTTTATGAAAACTTGCACAAGAAAATAACTCAGGAAAATGAAATTGGAGACAACGCTTATGGCGTTCAATTGCTTCCACATTTACATGCAACTGATGGGTTCTTTATTTCTATCTTGCGGCGTCAACAAGAACCATTACCCAAAATGGTTTCAGAAGATGAAACGCTAAGTAAGGATAGTGAACTTCTTTAGCATACAATTTCTGTAATTCATTTTTAGGACACTGATAAAATATGCAGCTATAAAACGCGCATGCCTTTTTGTTGAAATGATTATCTATATATAAAATAAATGTAAAAAACATACGTATAAAATAATGCGTAGTTAACCTTGTGTTAACTACGTACGTTGTATATTTAACATACATATAATGATTCTCGAAAATATCCATTTTACGAGGTGTATTTATGAAGTATGTATTTTACTTCTCCTTAATATTTTTTTTTCTAATTAACAATAGTTTCTCGTGTGAGCTTGAACAAGTTCGCGATCCTTCTGTACAATACGTTGTTATTACAGGTCAAGACGGATACGGTGGTACAAACCTTGAAGAGTCAGGTATAATTCATCCGTATTCTTCAGCACATCAAACTTTTATTAACACGCATAATTTGATTGACGATTTTGGACAAAAACATTGTCAGGATTGTCTTAAATCGCACATTGATCCTATATTTTTTAATGAAGATATCAAAAAGATTGTGTTTCATGCCTCATCCCAAGGTACGGCTTCTTTGTTAATTTATCTGGCAAATCTAGTCGAATTGGATAAAGTTAGAGAGGAGGGGAAATGGGGTAACAAGATAGGGGCTCTTATTTTAGAAGCGCCAATGGTCTCTGGTAATAGTGCTGTTTATCATTTTGTAAGCAACCATTTTAAATTTGGTCATATACCATTTGGTGCTTTGTGTCATAGATTGCCGTATTCATATCATTGGATGTAACTACCAACGTCCCCTAAGCGGACGATTGGTAATTTGGCAATAAGTCCTGAA
>JAZKAK010000024.1:0-13848 GCA_040389165.1 Pseudomonadota bacterium | reverse complement strand
AATTCTATAAAGCCTTATAAATTAAGGCCTATGTGGCTTAGCGGGAATTGCTGGTAGTAAGACATCAAAATTCGAGGTGCGCAGCGTACACTTGTACATGAGCAACAGAGATATTGCAGAGGACTGCACTAATTGAAAGTTAGGAAAATGGTATTAGGGTGTTGTACTTCATTTTAGAACAGGCGTGCCTTCGTTAGAAGATTTAGAAAACATAAATTTTAGAGTAATAGTGCTCGTGAATTTACAGACTTCCTATTTGTTCTGCAATGCATCAACGATGAGTGTCGTGTTATGCCTCATCATGGCACTATAATCTCCAGCAACGCCATCTTTCTCTGATAATGAATCAGCATATAAGACGGCACCTTCATTGATTTGCACGCCTGTTTCTTCGGCAATTTGCCGTATGATTGAGCGGTTGGCAAGATTTTCAAAAAAGATTGCTTTTATGCTTTCACTTTTAATTTGATTAATCAATTGTGCAACTGTTTTTGAATCAGCCTCGGCTTCAGTACTAAGCCCAATAGGGGCATAAAACTTAACATCATACGTTTTACCGTAATAATAAAAGGCATCGTGTGTTGTTATGATTTTTCGTTTTTCGTAGGGCACTTTTTCTAATGCATTCCTTATCCAGAGATCAAGTTTAACGAGTTCTGAATCATAGGCGCGTGCATTGTCATTGATAATGTCTGCGGCTTCTGGAAGTTTTTCGCACAATGCCTTTGCTATATTAGCAACCATTTGTCGTACTTTTTGAACATCATGCCATACATGAGGGTCAGGTGCTGGGGTGAGCCGTGCATCAACCCCTGTTGCTGCTTGAAAAAGAGTATTATTTGTGGAGGAAGGTGATGCATAATTATTCATCCAACATTCAAACGATAAGCCAATGGTAATAATTAAATCTGCTTCTTCAAGTGCCTTTGCGTCCATTGGTGTGATTTGATATACATGAGGATCACTTTTTAGGGGAACCAGACTCTTTGTTGAAATTATTGAGATATTATCTGGAATATTACGTGTTAAAACATCAATCCAATTTTTAAGTAATGAGAAACTAGCCACAATTTTAAATTCACGCGGGGCAGGGGATGAAAAAGTAGTAGATATGAGTGGGTGAAATACGATACAAATAAAGAGAATGTGAATAATATGCTTTATGCCGATCGAACCTTTTATTATGAACTCGTACACTGTTACTGTTTTCCTTGAAGATACTGACGCAGGTGGTATTGTTTATCATTCACGTTACTTAAATTTTATGGAACGATGTCGTACACGATTCTTTTACCATAAAGGTATAGATCATGCACAGCTTATTGCATCGCATGAAGGACATTTTTTAGTAAGTCACGTGACGATTGATTTTAAAAAACCAGCTCGTCTAGGAGATGAATTAACAGTTACATTTGATATTGTAGAAATACGTGGTGCGTCGATCGTATGTAAGCATGTAATTAAGACGCACGAGAAAGTTATCGCGCAGGCGACTGTTATAATTGTTTTTATAAATCAACAGTCAGGGCGGCCCGTGCGAATACCAGAATTGATAAAGAACAAAATCGGATAAATACTAATCAACGCAAAGAAAATAAGGATCTAAAATTTTATGGATGTTACATCGCAAATGGCACAATTACCGCACGCAGTGGCCGGGCAAATGGCGCATATGCCAGCAGTCAATCCAACTATGTGGGATTTATTTGTTGATGCTGAGCCTATTATCAAACTTGTTATTTTGGGGCTTATTGTTGCCTCCATTTGGTCGTGGACAATTATTATCAATAAAGTATATCGCTTGCGTCGTATGAATTCAGCGGCGAATCATTTTGAAGATGCCTTTTGGTCCGGTGGTGCTTTAGATGATTTGTATGATCGGATACACAAAAATCCAAAAGATCCGTTATCGATGATCTTTTGTGCGGCTATGCGTGAATGGCGCAGAACCTTGTCAAAAGGAAAAGTTCGTACAACAGAATTTAGGGGTACGCTTGAACAACGAATTGATCGTGTTATGCAGCTCACTCTGGGGCGCGAAATGGAACAATTAGAACGATACATGACATTTCTTGCATCACTTGGCTCGAATGGTATGATTGTTGGCTTATTTGGAACTGTTCTTGGAATTATGAACAGCTTTGAATCAATTGCAACACAACAAAGCGCAAACTTAGCGGTGGTTGCGCCTGGTATAGCCGAAGCTTTATTTGCAACCGCCATTGGGCTTATTGCTGCCATTCCAGCTGCTATTGCCTATAATAAAATTTCAAGTGATTTAAATCGTTATGCAAATCGTCTTGATGCTTTTTCCAGTGAATTTGTTGCAATTATTTCACGTCAACTCGAAGAGAATGCGTAAAAAATGTCAGGAAATATTTCTACTAATAATATGAGCCGTGGCAATCGACGCCGTCGTAGCTTTCGTCCTACGAGTAATATCAACGTAACGCCGCTTGTCGACGTTATGCTTGTTTTGTTGATTGTTTTCATGGTGACAGCTCCAATGCTTACGGTTGGTGTGCCTGTGGACTTACCAAAAACACAGGCGGCCCAAATGAATGATCAAGTCGAACCGCTTGTGGTGTCAATTGATATCGATGGTAAAACGTATTTCCAAGAAACAGAATTGCCACTCACTGAAATTCTTCAGAAATTATCGGTTGCGGCTGAAGGTAAACCAGACACAAAAATTTATGTCCGCGGTGATAAAAAACTTCCTTATGGACAAATTATGGAAACAATGGGCGCGATTGCTGCCGCAGGTTTTTCACGTGTTTCATTGATTGCTGAGATGCCAACAACGCCGCAAATAACACCAAAGCATCAACAGCACAAAGTGCCAACAAATGCTGTTGTAGGTGACAAAGTAATAGCACCACAATCGAATGCTCAAACAGCACCTAAGCCACTCACTCCTGCTGCAAATAGGCCAAGGTAATATTCATGAAGCATGCTGCTATTGTTTCGCTCGTTATCCATGCGATTGTTTTTATCCTTATCTTAATAGGGATTGGTGATCCATTTAATCATTTGATTAAAGATAATCAACCAATGATTATTGATTTTGTGAATGTAGCCGAGACTTCAGCAGCGCCGAAGCTATCAGCTGTTAATCAGAAAAAACAAGATACGGTTAAGCCACCCGAGGAAACAAAGCCACAAGAAACGACGCCGCCGCCGACCGAAGAAAAGAAAGTACTCGAAGAAACTAAGGCAAAACCTGAAGCAAAACCGGAACCAAAGCCTGAGCCTAAAAAAGAAGAACCAAAAATTGATCCTGATGCTGCGCATATTTTAAAAAAGGATCCAAAAAAAGATGAACCTAAAAAAGAAGATAAAAAAGAAGATAAGAAAAAGGATCTTATAAAACCAAAAACAGAAAAACCAAAAGATACTCAGAAAGATCAAAAGAAAGCCAAAAAATCTGATGATAAAGCGCTTATTAATCTTAATAAAGCGAAAGAATCTGATAAAAATAAAAAGGCAGATCCAAAGGCAAAAACAGCTGCGAAAGCAATGGATGATCTTTTAAATAAGCTTGTAGATGAAGAAGGTAGTGACGAGCAGGGCGCCCCGGCGGATTCAATTGGCGCTGCACTTACCGCCAATGAAATTGATGCGGTTCGTCAAACAATTCGAAAGTGTTGGACGTTCCACGCGGGATCTCAAGGTGCCAAAGATATTGTTGTGGATATTCAAATGGAACTGGCTCCCGACGGAACCGTCATTGAAGCTGAAATTATGGATAAAGATCGCATGGCTAAAGATCCTGCCTTTAGAACGGCCGCTGAAAGTGCAAAACGAGCTGTGCTCGACCCGAATTGCAGCCCATTGCCATTGCCACCTAAGAAATACGAGCAATGGAAAACAAGTGCATTTCGTTTCAATCCAAAGGATATGTAGTTTTGTTTGCCTTCATTATGTGAATAGAATGAAATCTAACTCAATCATCCTTGATGAGATTCGTTGTGATAAAGTTGACGATTTTGTTGCTCCATAGGTGTTAAAAGCTTAAAATTGAAAACATTCGATTTAGTGAAAAAATACGGGCTATGAGACAAAAAAATATTATCGACCAAATCCGCACCCTTATTACAAACATCACCCCGTTTGACGCGCTTGAACAAGAACACATCAATGATACACTCGCCTGGATTGAAAGCGGAGCACCACTTTTTCGAATCAAAAAACCTGATGTTCCAAACAAGCATCTCGTTTCATACTTTGTCGTATTTGACGAAAATGCATCTAAAATCTTGCTGGTTGATCACAAAAATGCGATGAAATGGCTACCTTCAGGCGGCCATGTTGACATTGATGAACATCCCATCGACGCTGCACGACGCGAGTGCATGGAAGAGTTAAACCTTGAGGCTGATTTTTGGCGTGAAGCGCCTCTTTTTCTGACGTCGACCTTTACGACTGGTCAGATGACACACCATTTTGATGTTAGTCTTTGGTATGTAGTAAAAGGTGATCATCGTGTTATTTACGAATATGATACACGTGAATTTCATGGTATTAAGTGGTTTGGCTTTGATGAAATTCCTTATGACAATGCTGATCCACATATGGGACGGTTTATTAACAAACTGAAAGGTATGTTATGCATCTAATAACACTCAATCTATGGGATGATGTTGTTTCTGATCACAATCCTTTGTCTCTGATCTTTTCGATTAATTAAAGGAAATTTGATGACCCAAAATAACATCCATGTTTTAAGTAGAGCCGTCGTCATTGACCAAGATTATATTCTTTTGTGCAAAACAATTGATTGCCCCATTAATTTCTATTTTCTGCCAGGCGGTCATATTGAACATAAAGAATCTGCACAAAATGCCATCTTGCGTGAATTAATGGAAGAAGCTGGCGCTGCAGGTACAATCAAGCGGTTTTTAGGTTGCCTTGAACATAGCTTTGAGCCAGGTCATAGCAGCATTTGTCACAATCATGAATATAATTTTATTTTTGAGGTTGAGTCGAGCACGTTAAAGAAGCACATATCCATTCCAAAACGTGAAAAACACATAGACGTGCTATGGATGCCTATAGAGGAATTGTCATTCATTGATTTTCGGCCAGAACCCCTTAAAGAAATTTTACCCTTGTGGATTGGGTCAACAGAAAATCACGCATTTCAAAGTACGATGTGATGATTACAAATCTCGTCTATCGAAGCGCAACGTTGGATGATGCAAGCGCTATTGCACGTGTTCATCTACAAGCCTGGAAAGAAAGCTATGTCGGACTTATTGAGCAAGAGTATCTTGATTCAATTTCTTTTAGTGATCGCTTAAAATTACGACGAAACATGCTAACTACGGCTAACTCTAAAAAACTTAATCTTGTTGTTTTACACAATGAAAAAATAATTGGTTTTTGTGATGCTGGACCTTGCTTTACACCGTCGTCCGATTATAAAGGTGAGGTTTACGCCATTTATCTGCTTAATGAATATAAACATTTAGGGATTGGCACTGAATTAATTCAAATGGCAAAAAAGCATCTGGTTGAACAAGAATTAACGCCATTTATTGTGTGGGTTTTGGCTGAAAATAAAAGCGCTTGTCGATTTTATGAAAAATGCAAAGGGTTTGTTTTTCAACGTAAACACGAATGGATAGGTAGCGTACAATATCAAGAAATTGGCTATTTATATCATGTTCAAGAAAATTCTAACTAATTTATGATTGCCTAGCGATTTCTTTTAGGGGATTAAGAAAGGCGAACACATAAATGTTAATTAAAATTTCTTAAAAATGGCATTACCTAAAATTTAAACACATCTTTCGCCAGCATCATGACTACTTCCATAACAATTAAAAGAATAATAATCCACTCCAGCCGTGATGAATGAGCATGTTTCAATTCATTCGATAAAATATCATATAGCTCATGAATAACATCCAAGCGTTTATTTAAAATATCAATGCGCTGCTTAATATCCATATATTCAGACGCCAAGCGATAATATGTCTCATAACGTGGACGTCGCCAAAAGAACTCAGGCGTATCTAAAATATCGCAATGTAAATTTATGGAATTCCGCTCTGCAAATAAAGCACCTATTTTTTGCGATAGTTTCTTGCGTGACATTGATATTTTACCAGTTTGTGCAAGTTCATCTGGTAAATGATGCGTTTTCTGAATTGTTCGGGCAATGCTTTGTTCAAAAGCTTCCATCTTAACGGATTGTGTCAAACCATGTGACAACGATAGTTTGATTAGATCATCTGTTGATTCCAGAATAATTTCATCTTCTTCTTCGTTAATGAGGGTGATGTCTCCGTAGTCGTAAACAGATGTGTCCATTGTTGCCAATGAAAGAGGTGCAATTTCGAATGCTTTAATATCATTAATAAAAGCACTTTCCTCTTCTTCAGTTAACCCCCAAAGACTGATACAGCCATATGGGAAAACAAAAATTTCTGCATCAAATGTTGTGTCTTCATTAGACTCGCGTCTTTTATGAATATGAATTACGTTATCATAAAATTTTGGGTCTAGGCCTTGTTTTCGCAAAAATATTGCTAACTCATCAATGTCGTAACGTTCAGCATTACAATATGAAGCACAGCGCATTATATAACATATCCCTTTTTCGTTTCGTACAATTATATACAATCTCAATCCGAATACAAGTGAACCTCTTAACGTGTGGTATGCAACAGGGATAAAGAATAGATTTTTAGTCAAAAATTGATGGATTTAAATGACGTGATTAAGAGATGAAGCGCTGGATTTCATGTCTCCAGACAGCCGCTCTTTAATAAAAATAAAGTTATTTTCAGGGTATCAGGCAAAAAAGCGCTCAAAGACTTAGTAAATCATAATTTTAATAGCATTCTATACTAGTATACCCCTTGCATCTAAAAAAAACTATGAGTACAGTAGATCAGATTTTCATTCATTAGGTAAAATTTTATGTTTTCACGGTTAAAAGGTGCTCTCTCAGCTGATATGGCCATTGATCTTGGCACGGCAAACACACTCGTCTATGTTAAAGGTCGTGGAATTGTGTTGAACGAACCATCCGTGGTTGCAATTGTTAATCACAAAGGTAAAAAACACGTTCTTGCTGTTGGCGAAGAAGCTAAACTAATGGTGGGGCGTACGCCAGGAAACATACAAGCCATTCGGCCACTGCGCGACGGTGTTATTGCTGACTTTGAAGTAGCGGAAGAAATGATTAAACATTTCATACGAAAAGTGCACAACCGACGCAGTTTTGCTGCACCTCAAATTATTGTATGCGTTCCCGCAGGTTCTACTGCTGTTGAACGTCGTGCTATTCAAGAATCAGCTGAAAGTGCCGGTGGACGCAGAGTCTTTTTAATTGAAGAGCCTATGGCTGCTGCCATCGGTGCAGGGCTTCCTGTAACTGAACCAACAGGCTCGATGGTTGTTGACATTGGTGGTGGTACAACAGAAATCGCTGTTATTTCCCTTGGTGGTATTGTGTATGCCTGCTCAGTACGTGTGGGTGGAGATAAAATGGATGATGCTATCATCAGCTATATTCGTCGTAATCATAATTTATTAATTGGTGAAGCAACAGCTGAGCGCATCAAGAAAAATATCGGCTCAGCCATTTTAACTGCAGATAGTGCAAATATAACGATGGGTATTAAAGGGCGAAGCCTTGTGACTGGCGTGCCAAAAGAAGTAGAAATTAACCAAGCTCAAATTGCAGAGTCGCTTAATGAAGTTGTATCTACAATTGCAGAAGGTGTTAAAACAGCGCTCGAAAATACTCCGCCTGAACTTTCATCAGATATTGTTGATCGTGGTATTGTTATGACGGGTGGCGGTGCATTGCTCAAGAATCTGAATAAAGTTATCGCTGAAGTTACTGGTGTTCCTGTGTGTGTCGCTGAAAATCCTTTGAATTGTGTGGTCTTGGGAACAGGGCGTGCGTTAGAGGAAATGAAGACGCTTCGAAATGTGTTAATTAATGCTTATTAGCTTCATTGAGAGATAATTTTTAGAACGGTTTATTTGATTTAGGAGGTGCGATTATGTTGGGATATGTTGCCAACTTTTGCTTACACTCAAAGTGTTTCAAATGTTTTTGTCGGAATACATATACACTGAATCAAAAAAGACAGAGGCTCATATGACAGTATCACTGTTTGGCTTTAAAGCATCGGGGCTTAAGCGTCAGCAATATGTTTGGGCGCTTTTGTTATCGCTTGTTAAGGGATCGTTGCTAACGTTACAACGTGCGTTTACTATTTTAATGGTAGCCTTTGCATGTATCTATGCAATGACCTTAATGCATGTAGATCATCCTGTGCTTAATCGCATAAAAACACTTTCACTTGATGTTACGGCACCATTATTGCAATTAATTAATCAACCGCTAACTCTATTGAATCATCAATATGAGAAGCTACGCGATTTCAATCAATTACAAACAAATTTTGATTCCTTAGAAAAAGAGAATTTTCAGCTTGAAGAATGGAAGTCTTTGGCTCTAAAACTTAAGCGAGAGAACCAAAATTTGCGTGAGTTATTGCGTACACTCCCTTCTCTTGACCAATCATTTTTTACTGCAAAAGTTCTAGGTTCACCTTCTGGAGATGAATATTCAACTTTATTAATAGCAGCAACAAAAGCGGATGGAGTCCAAAAAAATGCTGTTGTTGTCTGTGCAAAAGGTATTGTTGGACGTATTGCTGAGACAGGCATGCTTGTATCCCGTATCATATTGATAACGGATATTAATGCGCGCACACCCGTACGTTTTGAATCAACCGGTGAACAGGCTATCCTGGCTGGAACAGGAAAAGCAGAACTTGTTATTCTGCACAGAAAACCACTTTACGAAACACCTCTTGAAAACACGGATCATGTTGACACGCTTAAAGTTGGTGATCGATTGGTTACGTCTGGTTTTGGTGGGATTTACCCACCTGACTTAACCGTCGCTACCGTAACGCGTATTGAGAAAGATCCAGCAGGAGATACAATCTTTGCCACTCCAGTGGTAATTCCTCAAAAACTTGAATTCGTTCGCATACTTGATTCACTCGATGCCCAAAATCAATCTAATTAAAATCCCTGACGTTAGTGTTTGGATACGGATAAGGATACAAATAGGTATTTTCTTAGTGGGCTATTTGTGTATTCTCTTTAAGGCTTCTTATTGGGGATCAATATGTGGGCCAAGACTTTTTATATGGCCATGTATTTTATTCTATTTATCAGTGTTAGCAACGCCAATTGCCTCTACACTGCAAATCCTAATTTTAGGCCTTATCCATGACAGCGTCTTTAATATGCCTCTAGGCCTTTCAAGCTTTACATGGATTTTATGCTATGGATTTCTGGCAAAACAACGTAGATATCTTATAAAGGCTCCGATGCATATTCTCTGGGGAGCCTTTGCCGGGACACTTTGCGTTCTTACTATGATTGAGTATATTATTCTTAGACGAACACACCATGCAATTGATTCTGTCAGATTAATGTTCGAAACGATCTTATCTATTGGTGTATTTCCTTTTGCTATACATTTCTTTCATACATTCCTTTTACGATTAGGTAAATTTAGATGAAAGATAATGAATCTCACCAAACGTTTACACGGCGAACATTCCTTTTAGGTGTCCTGAAAGGTGGATTGCTTATGACGCTTATTGGGCGTTTGTATTATTTGCAAGTGATGAAAGGTTCTCACTATAAAGTTTTATCTGATAAAAACCGTATTCATACATGCCTGCTTGCTCCCTCTCGTGGACTTATTAAAGATAAAAATGGAATCGTTCTCGCAGGTCATAAAGTGAACTACAGCACAATTTTGGTTCCAGAATTAGCTGAAATTCCACTAAATTTGCTTGGTAAAATAGCGCGTTTGTTAATGCTTTCAGATAATCATTATCAAATTCTTTTAAAGCGTTTCAAATGTAATAAGCGACAGCATTTACTCATTAAAGAAGATCTTAGTTGGGATGAACTTTCTAAAATCGAGCTTAATAGTGAGGACCTGAAGGGTGTTCTTATCGAGAAGGGAGAACGTCGTTTTTATCCATTTCCTGATCTAACGTGTCACACTATCGGTTACGTTGCTGCTGCCACACAGAAAGATTTAACTGAATCTGAGCCTTTGTTGCAATTGCCAGGTTTTCGTATTGGTAAATCTGGCATCGAACAAACATGCAACCATACACTTCAGGGCGAGGCCGGACTCAAGCAAGTTGAAGTCAATGTCTATGGTCGTGCGATAAGAACGCTTGACACATTTGAGCCAACAAAAGGTTCTGAGTTAGATTTAACACTTGATATCAAGCTTCAGCAAGAAGTTGCGGCAATCTTAAAACGTGAAGAAAGTGCTGGAGCAGTTGTTCTTGATGTTCATACGGGAGCCGTGCTTTCTTTAGTATCTCAGCCATCCTTTAATGCGCAGCTTTTTACGGATTCAATTTCTAAAAATGATTGGCGAGAGATTATTGATCATCCGCGCCATCCGTTAACAAATAAAGTCGTCACGGGTCAATATGCGCCAGGCTCTATTTTTAAAGTCATAGTGGCGCTTGCAGCATTACATGAAAAAGTCGTTGATCCACATACGTCTTATCATTGCCCTGGACATTACGATTATAACGGTCATCGTTTCCATTGTTGGAATTGGAAACAGGGCGGTCATGGATCAGTCAATTTACAATCCGCTATTGCGCGATCATGTGACACATACTTTTTTAATGTTGCAACTAAATTAGGTATCGAGGCTATCACGAAAATGGCCAGTATTTTTGGTTTCGGCCAGCTTACTGGGATTGAACTTCCAGGCGAAAAAGCTGGTTTGCTTCCATCAAAAAAATGGAAACGTGATAATAAACGCCAGTCCTGGACAGGCGGTGATACGATTAATGTTTCTATAGGTCAAGGTTTTCTTTTGTCAACGCCGTTACAACAAGCAAAAATGACAGCAATGCTGGTTAATGGTGTAAAGCCCATTACGCCTCATCTTATAAAAAAGACAGACATTGTGCTGACGTCAGCATCATCTATTGATCCTGAGCACATTGCACTTGTTCAGCAGGGAATGTCTGACGTTGTGAATCAGCCATGGGGGACTGCTTATCGATCACGTATATTGAATGAATCATTTCTGATGGGAGGAAAAACAGCCAGCACACAGGTCAGTCGAATTACAGTCGAGCAACGCCAAGAAGGTACCCATAACGATCGCCCGTATCATTTGCGAGAGCATGCCATGTTTACGGCCTTTGCACCTGTAGAAAGTCCTCGTTATGCTGTGGCAGTTGTTGTGGAGCATGGCGCAAGCGCCGCACGCGTTACAGCTCCATTGGCGCGGGATATATTGCTTGCCGTACATGAAAGAGAGAAAAGCGAATGACAGTCTTTCAGAAAATGACGGCCATACCACGTCTTCCCCTTTTTTTGCTGTGTTTTGTGACAGTCTTAGGAATGTTTATGCTGGTGTCGGCTGCAAATGGTTCATTGCATCCATGGGCCTTCAAGCAAATAATTCGTTTTTCATTTGGTTTTTGTGTGATGTTGTTTATGTGCTGTGTTGAGGCACGAACTCTTTTTGCTTATGCCTACCCACTTTATTTTATTTCGTTCATAGCCTTAGTTGCCGTTGAGATAATGGGCTTTGTGGGAATGGGAGCACAACGTTGGATTGACTTATATGTGTTTAACTTTCAACCATCAGAATTAATGAGGCTTGGATTAATTCTAACTTTGGCACGCTATTTTCATGGATTATCATCAGAAGAAATAGGACGTCCTTCTTTTCTCTTATTGCCAGTCGCATTAATTTTTATGCCAACGCTTTTGGTGTTAAGGCAACCTGATTTGGGTACTGCTATGCTTCTTATGTTGAGTAGCGCCGCAATTTTATTTGCAGCAGGTGTTCGTTTGTGGAAATTTGCCGTTGTTGGAGGGGGGATATTGGCTGCAATTCCCTTGCTTTGGAGTCTTTTGCATGGCTATCAGAAGAAACGTATTTTAATTTTTCTAAACCCTGAAAGTGACCCAGCAAATGCTGGCTATCACATTATTCAATCCAAAATTGCTTTAGGGTCAGGCGGACTTTGGGGGAAAGGTTTTTTGCAAGGAACGCAAAGTCATCTCAATTTTTTACCTGAAAAACAGACAGACTTTATTTTTACCATGTTTTGCGAAGAATTTGGATTAATGGGGGCTTTTTTCCTTATATGTCTTTATACGACTCTTATTGCATGTAACATACAAATTGCAATGAATGCACGCACCACTTTTGCGCGACTCATAGCACTTGGTTTGTCTGTAACGCTATTTCTTTATGTTTTTATTAATATGGCAATGGTAACAGGGCTTTTGCCGGTGGTAGGTATTCCGCTTCCTCTTTTTTCGTATGGCGGCACTGCAATGCTGACATTACTTATTAGCCAGGGGATTCTTTTTTCCATTCATATACATAATGATACGCGCATTATGAGGTGAACATTTTTCTGAAAAATGCTGCACGCGCTTTCTTGTATACAATTCAATATACATTCAAACTGATTTAACGGCCCTCGCCAGTACAAGAACATCAACACGTACAGCACCAGCATTTTTGAGCGCGCGTGCACATTCATTAAGCGTAGCGCCCGTTGTCATGACATCGTCAACTAATAAGAGGCATTTTCCAGAAACGATAGCTGGATTTGCATTAAGAGCGTTATCTATGTTTTCAAGGCGCTCTTGGGCAGACAGGTGACCTTGAGACGGCGTGTGACGTATACGTTTTAGCGCACCTTTAAGAATAGGAATAGGAGCGACATCAGAAGAAAATGTCCGTTTTAATGAAAAACGATGTGCTAATAAGGCTGCCTGGTTGTAGCCTCGTTCAAATAATCGCCAGAAATGGAGAGGAACTGGAATAATGCCATCATAGTGCTGCTCTGTTTCTATTGCAGTTTGCATCCAAGGCCTGAATAGTTGGGCATAACCCGTCTGGCCTGCATGCTTAAATCGTGTAATAAGTTGTTTTGCAGCATCATTGTAAACAAGTGCGGCACGCGCTGAATCAAAGACAAACGATTTCTCATGACACGAACGACATCCGTCCCCGTCAAAAGATAAAGGTGATGCGCATGCTTTACAATAAGGTTCCGTAATAAAAGATAATTGCTGCCAACAGGCGGTGCATAGGGAAGGTTGTGTTATGTTTTCGAGGGATGTTGACGATGCTTGTGTGAAATCACCACACATTAAGCAACGACAAGGGATCAAAAAATCAAGAGTAGATCTGAAAAAATCTTTAAAGAGCATGTTTTTATTTCTCATATGCAAGCAGCTTTTCTTTAAGATCAAGTCCCCATTCAAAACCGCCTAATGTTCCATCTTTAGCCAGAACACGATGACATGGAATGAAACCAATGACTTTATTGCAACCGATTGCGCTTCCGACGGCACGTGCTGCTAATGGATTGTGTATGATGGCAGCAATAGCGCTGTAATACGTGGTCGCACCATGCGGAATTGTTGTTAGGGCTTCCCACACGCTCATTTGGAATGGGGTTCCTATTGGTTTAATTCTTGTGGGGATTTCGTAAAAAGGCAGAGGCGTTGCTGTTTCTAGATCATGTGGGTTTGGCGTATATGGCTTTAAACTTAGCATATATCCTTTTTTGTCTATTTCTGCAATCCACAGGCCAAAAGGTGTGTCGTAAATAGATACTTCGTGAGGAGACGATCGTTGATTTGACCAATCAAATTCTACTTTTCGAGCAAAAATCATTGCCTTCTCCTCTTAGGAACGCTATATTCATCACATGTTCGGAACGTAGCGCAGCCTGGTAGCGCACTATTCTGGGGGGATAGGGGTCGTGGGTTCAAATCCCG
>JAZKAK010000023.1:0-26796 GCA_040389165.1 Pseudomonadota bacterium | reverse complement strand
AAAAGCGTATGTGGGTATGGATATTAAGTTAATTTATTCCGTAAAATGGTATAACAAATCATTTTAAGATTATCCAATTGGTTGAAAAGATTTCACAAGATGTGACGATGGTCGGGATAGCTGATTTATCTAACAGAGCAACATATTTAACCACGTTAGGTAACTTTTTAAAGAATAATTTTAAGATAGAAATAGGTGAACTTGAAAAACTATCAGGTGTCAGCCCAATTCAGTTTATTGACTGGTTTACAGAGGCAAGAAACGATCATCAAACAGGACTTTCTATGAAAAAAGAAGAAAATGAACATGAGCTTCCTCTGCAATGGCAGCAAAAATACGAAGAGTATTTGCAAAACCCACAAATATTCGAACAAGATATTGTAGCAACAGTTAGAGAGGTATTAACACATAGGCAGCCAGATAATTCCTATCCGCTTAATGTATCAGCAGTCGTTAATTTTGCTCTGGCAATAAAAAATAATGACGTAATAGATCATATAAAAAATTTAGCGATCATAGCTGGATATGTGGACACCATGCCATTGAGTCGTGCTATTAAATCGGCAACAAAGGCACCTAATGCAGAAGATTGGCTAAACGGTATTGTAAAAAGCCGATTCAGAATGAGCGCAGGCACAGGTAAAAGTGATGCAGAAGTTTTGACTAAGCTCAAAAGTGATATCCGTCACTATATGCAGATTCCATACGAGACACTTTTGTATGCATATGTTTTCGCAAAAGCTCAAGGAAAAGAAAAGTCATTTGTGAATTCTTTTCCCACAGAGACTCATTGTAGCGGGTCATTGGTCGATCCTGTGCGGACGTGGCTTGATGCTGAAAAAACTTCTTTAAAAATGCCAACTGAAGAAGCCCTTGAATATAAACTGAACAGAAATATAGAAGAATTACTACAAAGCAATGCTTTTATTAAAGCTCGCATTGGAATAATAGTTGAGAGATGGCTATATCTAGAATGGTACAAATACTATCGAAATATGGGAACACGTGCGATGCCCATCGAACAGGTGGAAGCAGCACGGCCACAGGATGAAGTTGAAGATATAGGCCTAACAGATACAATGTTTGCAAAAAGTATATACAATCGAATTGAGACACATGCAAAAATTAGAGTTGCTCAGCTGTGGAATCAATATAAAGACCTAGATGCAGCAAAGAGATCTCAAGTGGTGAGAGGGGGTTATGGTTTTTTAAAAACAAGTACTAGCTCTGGCAGGTTGTGCACGATTGATTACACGATGCATATTCATTTTACAGTTAAACAAGACGAAGAAAGCATAAGCCCAACTACTGAAAATGATATTACCATCACATCGATTGAAGTTAGTGACGCGTATCGTAACCAATATGGATCTTTGCAGCATCAACCATTATCTGATTATCTTAAATCACAATACGCAGTTTATACCCATCACTAAACCAACCTAATTGATTTCCAAGATGCACGTTTGTTCAGCTAACGTCTACTTTAAAAGCTTTAGAAAGTATGACGATCGCGGGGTGAAGGCAAACAACAAGATAGTCACGTTGTTACGCTCCTCGCAATTGTAAAATACACGAGTTGCTTAAAAATACAATTTCAGGTTTTTTTATAAACGAATCTCTTGAAGACTGTGTATTGCCGAAAGCGGTAGTAGTCGCTTACAGTGGAAAAATAACTGCTATCACATTTTACTCAGAATATAGCGCACGTGTGACGCTTGATTTACTAAGAGCGCACAATCTCATTCACTATACGCCATCCATCACTGCACTTTGCTTAAGTAATGCGATTGCTGATGAAGTCCGAGTGTTAGCTTGGAAAGAAATAAACATCCCTTCCTCTTAATTAGCTGATTTCGTTGATTTATCTAAAATGCATTTATTCATACATTTTTAACACAATGAACGTATACTAAATTCAAATAATTTATAATTGGCGAATATAAAAATGAATTCCCTTGACAACGACCTTATTACCCACCGTCCTCCCAACTGCATCACTGACTATATCGCATATGGGTTTATTAAATTCTTGCGATTCTTTGCAGACCTATTTTTTGCCAAACGATATGGAAATCGCGCAGTTGTGCTTGAGACCGTAGCCGGGGTTCCTGGCATGGTTGGTGGCATGTTTCAGCATTTAAGAAGCCTTAGAGCGTGCAAAGACGATAAAGGCTGGATTAAAGAGCTTCTCGATGAAGCAGAAAATGAACGCATGCATTTGATGACGTTTATTCAAATTGCACAACCCAATTGGTTTGAGCGTTTTTTGATTATTTTTGTGCAAATGTGGTTTTTTGCAGCTTATTTCGCATTGTATATTTTATCATCCAAAACAGCGCATCGCATCGTTGGGTATCTCGAGGAAGAAGCCGTCATTTCTTACACACAATATCTAAAAGAGATCGACGATAAAAGAATTAAAAATGTTGCTGCGCCCGAAATTGCTATAACTTATTGGAAACTGCCTGAAAATGCCTGTTTAAGAGAAGTGGTAATTGCTGCAAGACAAGATGAAATTCATCATCGTGACCGTAATCATAGCTTTGCGGATTCTCTCTCAAAAAATAAGTAATTTAGATTCGGTGTTATCTTTTGATAAATCACACCTTTCATTAGGTTCTCAAAACGTTATACCCATCGACATCCATTGAATTTATCGTTAACGTATAAGGGACGAGATAACGGCCAGAAAACCACCATCTGTCCTTGCGAACCCCATTTAAGGGTGCGACAATAAATCCACCTGGGGGGTCAAGTCCAGAAATGACGCCGCAGGAAGAGCAGGTCGTCACATCCGCCAACGCTTTTCTATGATAACGTTGGGCATTACAAAACACGTGGAATTACAATGGAGTTACCAATGACAACAAATACGAATTCAACGCATTCCCACAACCCAGCCACTGCGCATCCCCCCAAAGCGCCACAGGAAAAGCATTGGTTTTTCCCTCAATTGGCAAAAACACTCCTAATAACATGTGTATTAAACGTCATTCTCTGGGGCGGTGTAATTGCAACGCTTCCCTTCTTTGGTCCTGAAATCGAACATTTCTTATTTCCATCTGTTAAACATATTCAAAAAATACGAAGCGAGATTGACCGTATTCACGTCATTCAAGATGAAAGAGGAAAAGAATTAACAGCGTTAACAGCGCAAACTCAACAAGATATCGCGGCTCTAAAAGAAGCTGTACATAGCTTGTCAGACCAAGTAAAAGCACTCCATGACCGTGTATCCACCCCTGCGTCAAGCCTCGTGGTTCCAGAATCAAGTGAAATCTCAACACAATGGAATATTTTATTAAAACATTTTGAAAAAGGTGAGCCTTTTGAAGAACAATTACATGCTTTAGACCCATTTATTGCAGACAACAAAGAGACCCTCATGGCCGTGCATGCATTGGTGAATGAGGCATCTAAAAAAACAACAACTTTCGATAAGCTCGCTGCCGAATTACTTATCATCAAAGAAAAATTAATGGGCGCACAATACAACACTGCGAATGAAACAGGCGCAATCGCTGCAAAAGACTCATGGATTAGCACTCTTTGGGAAAAAGCAAAAAGCCATATTTCGCTTGAACGTACAGACCAGGTAACAATTACTGTTGCTGATCCCACTCAAAAAACAGCACTTATAAAAGCAATTGAGCAAGCCGTCGAGCACATCGAAAAGCATCAATTTGATGCTGCGATTAAAACCATAAAAACACTAGGGACGTACGCAAAACCAGCATTTGATCAATGGTTAATGAGTGCGGAAATGCGTTTATCAATTGAACAGAAAATTGAAGTTCTGCATCAACGCCTTGCGCCAATTCTTATCAAAAAGGTGAACTAATGGGCATTCTGCACGGATCACGTTTTTTCTTAAAATTAGCAATTATTTGTCTTTTCATTGTATTTTTAACGCTCTATCCCGGTCAATTTACTATTGAATGGATTGGGTATAAAACAAAAATGCCAGTAGCCTTATTACTTGCTGGTTTGTTTATCCTCGTCTCGATTCTTATTCTTATTCATCACGGCTGGTGCTGGTTTAAAGACATTCCTAATCGTACGAAAGGTTTTTTCAAACAAAGACGCCTTAAGAAATTTGAAGACATCGTCATTGAAGGTCTAACAGCTATTGCCGCACAACAACCAGAGGAAGCACAAAGCTATGCAGATCTTGCGCGGGGTTTATCACCTAATCATCCGTTAGCACTTTTCCTGACTGGCCAAACATCCTATTTAACAAAAGATTATGCGCTTGCACAAAGCACGTTTGCGCTTATGTCCGAACGGCCATCGCTTAGGTTCCTCGGCCTTAGAGGATCCGTCCTGCTTGCCATAGAACGTCAAGACTGGGCACGTGCACAATCTTATTTAGAACAACTCTATGAAATTCGCCCTGATTCGCCTTGGGTGCTTAAACAGCTTGAGCTCAATTCTTTAAAGCTAGCCCTTGTTGATTCGACGAATAAAGCGATTGACATGCTACCCTTTTATCGCCATTTGCCGAAGGCCGATGCACTTATGCATCAAGGTTTGTTGCTCTGGATAAAACTAAAGCACAATACATACGTAAAATTAACCGAATCACAACAACTCGAGTTACTCAAGAATACGTACGAAATGATGCCTGAGAACCCGGTTGTTACATCGGATTTTGCGTATGCCCTTCAAAATCATCAGCAAAAGCAAAAAGCATTACGAATCATCGGGCGCAGTTATAAACTAGCCCCACATCGATTATTAGCGGAAACATGGCTTCATATTCACAACGCATCAGAGCCACTCGAGGTTTACAAGAAAATCGAAAAACTAACAGCGCACCACCCGCACCATGAAGAGAGCTATTGGTTGCTCACCAAAGCTGCACTTGATGCTGACTTGTGGGGACAAGCGCGACACCACATTCAACCACTTTTGCAAGACACACCAACAAAAAACACGTATCAAATGATGATTGAAATCGAGCACCGCGAATACCCTGACCAAGGATTCAAAGCCGATTTCTGGCGCACTAAGCTTGCTGAAATTCATCATGAATGGGAATGGACATGCAAAAACTGCAATCATGTGGCGCCGACGTGGGATGCCTACTGTTCTGCATGTGGACAATTTGGTAGCATCTCATGGAAAAAAACATCCCTTAGCGCACCTGCTCCGCTTAGCAGCATGGAAGCAATTACGCACTCTCGGATTATTTAAAGGAGCATCGCGTGCAATTAACCCTCATGTCAAGTATTGTTACCTACTTTATCACGTGGTGGGTTGTACTGTTCATAGTGCTTCCCATCGGCATTAAACAAGACCACGCGCCCATTGTTGGCTGTGATGTCGGCGCACCGTTGAATCCAAATATTAAAATGAAACTGCTTATCGTTACAGCTGTAACGACGGTTCTGTTTGGTGTTTATGTGCTTATTATTCTGTTTTCAAAAGAAATTGCGTAGCGCTGCACTATTCATACATGAGCGTAATGAGAGTGACTTGTTCTTACGCCTGATCCACAAAGCTCGCGATGATTTTCTTAAGGCCCTGCGTATCGAACTGAATCAACAACTTGTCGCCTTCAAACGCCAACACATTTCCTTGTCCAAATTTAGAGTGGCTCACGCGATCACCTGTTTTGAATGAATGCGTGGCGTGAAGCGATTCTGCTTGAACGGTTCTTGGTCTTAACGCTTTTTCAGCGGCAGGGCTATATACAGATGATTGATGATCTTTGAAAGGCGTCCTGTCATAGCCTTGACTGTATCCTTTAGCACCTTGCCCGTACCCTTGTATTTCGCGTCCATTTTGATCACGTTCATACTGACGTAGTGAACTGGTCGTAACACCGTAGACCTCGGCATTGCGAACATCGTGTCCACCTGGGTTTTGATGAATCACAACTTCAGCGGGGATTTCGCGAATAAATCGCGAGGGCTGCGCACTTTGCCACCCTTGCGGTTGACGGCGCTGATAGGCATACGAAATGAGTGCACGTGTGCGTGCACGGCTCAGCCCAACATAAGCCAAACGTCGCTCTTCCTCTAGCCCGCCGCCACCAGCCTCACCAAGCGCGCGTGGGTGAGGGAAAAGCCCCTCCTCCCAACCAGAAAGGAACACCGTGTTAAATTCAAGTCCCTTAGCAGCATGCAAAGTCATCAACGTAACCATATCATCCGTATTCGGATTATTGGTATCCAGTACCAAGCTAACATGTTCTAAAAATTCGCCAAGTGTTTCAAATTGACTGATCGCTTGTACAAATTCTTTTAAGTTTTCTATGCGCCCAGCGGCGTCCGGTGATTTGTCCTGCAGCCACATGCCTGTATACCCAGATTCATCAAGCACCATTTTGATAACATCCACATGAGGCATCGTTTCAAGGGCAAGCCGCCATCGATCAAGATCAACAAAGAATTGACGAAGCGCGGTGCGGGCAGCAGCACGAAGTGGAATTTCGTCTGTAGCTTGCTCTATTGCATAACGTGCAGCAGTCGGTAGTGATATTCCTTGCTCACGCGCAAATAAATGCAGATGCTGCAGCGTTGTGTCACCGATGCCACGTCGCGGTAGGTTAATGATGCGTTCAAATGCAAGGCCATCATTCGATTGAACGAGCAAACGCAAATATGCCATCGAATCACGGATTTCTTGTCGCTCATAAAAACGAAGACCACCAATAACACGATACGCGATACCCATACGCATAAAGCGCTCTTCAAATTCACGTGTTTGAAAACCAGCACGAACCAAAATAGCCATCGAATTCAGCATATCGCCATTTCGTTGGAATGTTTCAATTTCGTCACCTACGTAGCGTGCTTCTTCCGCGCTGTCATAACAACCACGAATGCGAATCGGCTCGCCGTCACCTTGGTCTGTCCAGAGTGTTTTACCGTAACGATCATGATTATGCGAAATCAAACCACTCGCTGCTGCCAAAATAGGTGCTGTTGAGCGGTAATTCTGCTCAAGTCGAATAAGGGTCGCGCCTGGGAAATCTTTTTCAAAACGCAAGATATTGCCAACCTCTGCGCCACGCCAGCCATAAATAGATTGGTCGTCATCGCCAACACAACAAAGATTGTTTGTGCCCTGCGCAAGCAGCCGAAGCCATAAATATTGCGCGCTATTCGTATCTTGATATTCGTCCACCAACAAATATTTAAATTGTTGTTGATACTGTTTGAGAATTTCTGGTTTTTCTTGAAATATGGTTAGATTATGCATCAATAAATCACCAAAATCAGCCGCATTTAAAATAACAAGCCGTTCTTGATAGTCTTTGTACAGCCGCACGATTAGGTCATTTTCAATCCCTTGCGCACGATCTGGCTTAAGCCCTTTATCTTTCAAACGATTAATAGCCGATGCGATGGATCTGGGCGGGAATTGCTTGTCATCAAGATTTTCAGCTTTAATCAATTGCTTAATCAAACGCAGCTGATCATCGCTGTCAAGAATAGTAAAATTAGATGATAAGCCAACAACCTCTGCATGACGGCGCAAGATACGCACAGCCAACGAATGGAATGTACCAACCCACATGCCATCGGCAGGATGCCCAAGCAAACGCGTTATACGTTCACGCATTTCGCTCGACGCTTTGTTCGTAAAGGTAACGGCTAATATTTGATTGGGATAAGCGAGTCGTTGATTTAAAATGTGGGCAATTCGTGTGGTGAGAACACGTGTCTTGCCAGTGCCGGCACCTGCCAACACAAGGAGCGCGCCATCGGTTTTAAGGACGGCTTCGCGTTGAGGCTCATTAAGAGCCTCGAGATACGGATATGCGGCAGCCGGAGCCATAGCGGTCGCAGCTGCAACAGTCATCGTTATTCCTTAGCAGCTAAACCGAAGTTTTGGTAACGCTTACCGAACTTGCTTAATTGACCTGCTGTATCCATCAAACGATGGCTAGCGCCTGTCCATGCTGGGTGAGACAATGGATCAATATCAAGACGCATTGTATCGCCTTCTTTGCCCCATGTTGTACGTGTATTAAATGATGTTCCATCGGTAAAAACGACAGTGATGCCGTGATACTCTGGGTGAATTCCTTCTTTCATAATTACTTCTTCACATAAAAACTTTGTTAGAACTATACCGCAAATGGGGCCACTACTGCAAGCAATAGTTTGACGCCAAATGACTTAATACGGATTTTAAAGGTCATGGATTTCATCAAGAATAGCTGCATCCGAAATTGCAGAACCATGATGATATGCATCTAATAATTGGCGCTTCAATACAGTTCTATAATGTTTTTCAAAATATTTTTTGTATGCATTATGCTCAAAGGAAATTCGTTCGCAAGAAGAAAGCTCTGTCGAACAGGCAATTTCTGTGCAGTGCGCCATCAAATTATCGATAAATATAATATTGCTTATTTCTTGACCCGTGGTCGCTATGTAATTATCTATCCATTCTTTTATAGTAATATCTTTTTCACAACGTGCATGAAGTAAATGGCTCCGTTCAAATAAAAGGCGGCTAAAGAATATGAAATCAATAAAAATTACACTCATAAAATCAGGGAATATTTCTAACTTGCTTTGCATGCTACCCGTCACTTTTATTTTTCTTACTGTCATTCCCGCGGAGGCGGGGATCCAGGCTGTTTAGCTCTCCCCAAACTCACGGTTTTTAAAGGGGCTTTTCTGGATTCCCGCCTCCGCGGGAATGACAAGGGTGGAGTGACAAAAAGTGACGGGTAGCATGCTTGCTTTGACAGCGCTAGCTTAATTCAGAATAACTTAATGTTCTTTTTTATCGTGTAAAATTACAAAAACATGCCGTAATATTCATCTCCACTCTACCGCCGCAACGTCAACTTCATTGCATAATGTCGCTTTCGATCACTTGATGACGCAATACCCAAAATCGTTCGATATTTAGCGATCGTTCGTCTGGCCACAGTCAATCCTTTTGACTGCAAAATACCAACTAAATCCTCGTCTGACAAAGGACTGGCCTTTTGCTCTTCTTGTATGACTTGCTTCAATGCGTTTTGAATTTCGTTCGATGACGTATTTGTGTTGTTATTTCTAACACCCACAGAGCTTACAAACAACGACTTAAGCTCGAACATACCGCGTGGTGTTTGAATGTACTTAGACGTCGTCACGCGACTTACCGTACTTTCGTGCACACCTGCCGCTTCGGCAATTTCTTTAAGTGTCATTGGTTTCAATGGGTTGCTAGATGATGCAAAAAAGTCTTGCTGCCAATGCACAATTTCAGACGATACTTGCAGCAATGTCACTGCACGCTTTTGCAAGGATTGTATCAACCAATTAGCCGATGCAAATTTTTCTTTAAGGTAACTCAGTTCTTCGGCACGATTAATTTTGCCCTTGATATCATTATAATACTGGCTATTCACAAGCACACGTGGCTGATTATGAACGTTAAGATAAACCGCTAACGTCCCGTCTTGCTGAGGCTTCACACACACATCATGCAGAATACTGGAAACCACATCATTTTGCACAAACGCCTGCGCAGGCCTAAATTGCAGATGGCGCAGTTGCCCAAGAAAATCCTGAAAGGCACTTAAATTCAGACGCGCCATTCGAACCACTTCTGTAATATCATGATTATTCAATTGTTGAAATGCATCCAACATGACATCAAGCTGCGTGACATCCGTATCATTTTTCTCAATAAGCTGTATTTTAAGCGATTCAGATACAGAACGTGCAAAAATGCCAGGCGGATCAAACGTTTGTAAAATGCTCAATACGTATTCCACTTGCTCTTTTGTTACCTCTAATACGGTAGCTACATCGACCCACTCGTGATCTAAGAATCCATCTTCATCAAGATACATCATTAATTCAAAAGCAATTAACTGATCAACTTCTTCCTGAAATGCCAAATTAATTTGTTCTATCAAATATTCACCTAAGGTCTTTTGTGCTTTCCACATCGGTGCCTGGCTATCATCATCAGATACAGCTTGATTACGATCTTCAAACGAATCTGAGCCTTCATCAAAATCGGTGTCATCATCATTTGCATGCAGGGAATCATCCAGTTCTTGCAACAGAAGTGGATTTTCCAGCAGTTGCTGGTCCACATAAACATTCAATTCAGCTGTTGATAGTTGCAGCAAAGCAATCGCCTGCTGCAAGCGCGGCGTCATCGAAAGTTCAGCGGTTTGGCGAACTGTTATATTTTGTTCATATCTCATCATACGTTAAGTGTAAGTGGCAAAAGCTTTCTATCAGGTAAACACGGCAAATATTTTTATGTTAAAAAAATGCTCGACTGATAATCATTAATGTGATTTTTTCCTCTTTTTATGTAGACAAAACATCTGCTTTAGGGGAAATTAATATAACTCAATACTATTAAAAACTTGGAGAGAAAAAATGATTAATGATGTAACCGATGCAACGTTTGAAAAAGAAGTTCTGCAGTCAGAAATCCCTGTTTTGGTTGATTTTATGGCCGATTGGTGTGGCCCATGTCAAATGCTTGCGCCTGTTTTAAAAGAAGTAGCACCATTGGTTGATGGAAAAGTAAAAATTTATAAAATGAACATCGATCAAAATACACAAATACCAGCGATGCTTGGCATACGCAGCATCCCAACATTACTTTTATACAAAGATGGCAAAGTTCATAGTTCACACAATAGCTTGATGAGCAAAACAAAATTATTGGACTGGTTGCAATCTATTTAAACGTTAAGGGATAAAACATGCTCGCGATTGGCCTGATGAGCGGCACATCAATGGATGGCATTGACGCTGCTCTTCTTGAACTGAAAGATGACGGGACTTTAGTGTCAGGTCTTGGGCATGTATCACTTGATTATGATACTGAGACAAAGTTTTTACTAAAAGCACTTGAATATTCTGTTCGCACAGCCAAAGCGGATTTAATATCGGCCAGGGTGCAATTTAAGCATGACTTACATGACTATCTTGCTAATCATTTAAATCTTAATGCGCAAGAAACAATCAGCAATTTAACATCTTATCTGCATAGTAAAGACGCGCTACTCACGTTCGATGGTGTTATTCGTTATTCCACGGATTTGCATATTGTGTGTGTAAAACAGCTTTTACAAAAGACTGGGCACCAAGCGCAAAACATTACCATTATTGGCTATCACGGACAAACGGTTTATCATCGCCCCGCAGATGGCATAACACTTTCCCTTGGCAATCCCCAGCATATGGCCGATCAATTAGGTATTGATGTCATTCATGATTTTAGACGTGAAGATGTACTGGCTGGCGGACAAGGCGCACCTTTTGCTCCCCTATATCATCATGCATTAGCATGTCATAACAATACAATTCCCATCGGCATCATTAACTGCGGCGGCATTTCAAATGTAACACTTATTCCCAACCAAGATGAATCAGACATGATTGCATTTGATACAGGCCCCGGAAATGGGTTAATAGACTTGCTTGTAAGACAACGTACACATGGCGCCGAATCCATGGATCGCGACGGTGCGTATGGGCAGCAAGGCGTTGTGAATGAGGAAGCACTTACGGCTCTCTACACTACATCGTTGATGAAAAGTGGTCAGAACTATTTGTTGCAGGCACCACCAAAATCACTTGATATTAACGATATGCGACTTGTGCTCGAAATTGCCGCACTTAACATAAACGATGCCTGTGCAACGCTTGAAACATTCACTGCGATAACGATTGTGGATGGCATTCGATCGATATCACCTGTGATACAATTACCAAAACGGTGGATTCTCTGCGGTGGCGGTTGGAAAAATCCTGTCATTCACGGCGTGTTTAAAAATGAACTACGCACGCATCTTGGGGATGACATATGTGTACAAACAGCAGATGATGCAGGCTGGAATGGGCAAGCGATAGAAGCACAGATTTTTGCTTATCTTGCAGCTCGCAGTCTTTTGGGAAAACCACTTAGCCTACCCAACACAACCGGTGTTCCACGCCCACTCACAGGCGGCACGTGTTACAAAACGAAAGCATTGGCGCGAAAATGCCCACACATCCACACAATCTGCTATAATGAAAAAAATTACCCCATATAATTGATAATAAATATGAATTTCAAACCTGGCCGCCTCCTTGACCCCAAAGCAGATCTTGTTTTTAAAAAGATATTTGGGTGCAACAAAGATCTCGTCAAAAGTTTTCTTAATAATGTATTGCCGCTATCCGACGATGAACTTATTGACACACTTGACTATTTAACATCTGAGCAAGTTCCACGCACTCCTCTTAAAAAATACAGCATTGTCGATGTACGGTGCAAAGATAAAACAGGACGTATTTTTATTGTCGAAATGCAAATGGGGTGGAGCGCAAGCTTTAAGTCACGCCTGCAATTTGGAACAGCAAAAGCCTATGTCGAGCAACTAGATAAAGGCGAACAATATGAATTACTGAATCCCGTTTATGGTTTAGCGCTGGTTGGAGAAATCTTCGATTACAAATCAGATGAATGGTATCACCATTATAAAATGGTGAATGTTGCAAACACTGGACAGCAAATAAAAGGTCTTGAACTCGTTTTTGTAGAATTACCAAAATTCAAGGCAACATCACATATGGAGAAGAAACTTGGCATTTTATGGCTTCGCTTTTTGAATGAAATTAACACGATGAATGAAATTCCACACGAATTTACAGATGTACCTGAAATTTGCAAAGCGATTGAATTGACGCAAGAAGCGTCTTACACAAAAGAAGAGCTAGCGCAATATGATGGATATTGGGATCAGATTAGCTGTGAAAAATCAATTAAGAGTGACGCAAAGGCTGAGGGCAGAGCTGAAGGTAAGGCTGAAGTTGCCCTCAAAATGCTTACTAAAAAATTAGATGATGAAACGATCATGGAATGTTCAGGGCTCACCGCAGACGAACTTGCTGAACTCAAGGCCTCTTTATCAGCATCTTGACTAATGGCATAAAAGCGCTGTTGCACAAAAAAAGTACATACCTCCCCTTTGCACAACAACACCAAAAACTAGTGATCATGATCGTGCTCATCGCCTCCTTTTAAAAACATAGGCAACAACTTGGCCATGACGTCACCAACATTACGGGCTGTATCATAATTAAGTTTTTTTAGCTTAGTATCGTACGATATTTTAATTTGCACATTATTATCATCGAGCTTTTTTCCGAAGGTTGTAAGAGCCAAATCGACAAGCGCTCTATTCGCTGTCAAATAACTAAATAGCTTTGGATCATTAAATGTCTTCTGACAGCGTACAAGGATAGCGGCTATATCATCTAAGATAGCATTACTATTTCTCAAAACAAGATCCGCCGCAATAGAGCCATCAATGAATGTTTCGATATCATAATCAGCCAACGCATCAAATTGCTCTATCAACTCCAGAACTGCGTCTTTCTTAAGTGGAATTTCCACATTAAACTGAGCGCCATGCTGCGCTATTGTGTAGCCAAATCCAATTTTTGTGTTAATGTGCTCACCGCCAAAGACAACATTCAAATTTATATGCTTTTTAACGGGATTATTATTTTCAAAAGCAGGAAGTAACGCTAACAAATGTTCATCAACCGTTTTTTCATCAACGCTATTTTCTCCCTCTGGCTTTTCTAAGTTACCCATAAATGTTGAAACAAGTTGTAAAAATGGCAGATATTCATGCCTCCATGTAGCGTCATACGTGTCATTAAAATCAATATGTAAATCAATTTCGTTCTTAGAGCCTGTAAATACACCATCAGAGGACGAATCACGTTTTAACCCATTAAATGTTTGCTTTCCTTCACTTTTAGCCTGCACATCAAGGACATCGGTCAATTTACTCCAGTTTGAATCAATCACGAATTCATTGATAAGTCGATGCATTGTTGCGGGGCTCTTATCTCCCAATGTGAGTGTAATATGCGAATGCCCCAAACTTTCTTTAGGTAGAGAAGGCGTACTCACAAATGGAGATTTAGCATCTTTATGTGGAATATAATTTGGCAAAGCAATAGCGTGCTTAGTCTTAACATGAAGAGCAATCGCGCCTTGCTCACCTGTCTTGAATGTTGGCTCAACTGTATATTTCAAGGATTTAGCAGTAAATATTCCGGTATCTTTAATTTGAATTTCATAATTCTCACATTTTAAACGCACCGATTTAATCGCATTAATTACGTTTGAAAGCATAACTGCTGGATCTAAATCTTTTAATGATAATGTTGGAATAAACGTGTCAAATCTGACGCTATATTTGCACGTATTTTTATTATCGGCATGCACGGCCGTAATGACAGGATAAGCCGTTGCGTTATCAGAACTATCTACGCTGATTGTTTCGTCACCAAGGGGTTGCATCGTTAATGTTTTTGTAAGGATATGATAACTGAACTGAAAACAATCTGCGGCAGCGTATTTTAGCGCAAGTCCTTTAATGGATGTCTTTATAATCGGCTTCGTAAAACGCGCTGTGAGTGTATATTTATTTATATGAATCTGCTCTGTTGTCATGTGCCCCGATTTTACAAGCCATGCATGCGTTTGCTCGATACTTTTTTCAAAACAATGTGCCACATAAAGCCAAAGACTCGCAATTATAGTGGCAATGAGTGCTAGCGCTGCAGAGATAAGCACTGCATTTGATAGAGATGTATTTTTTTTCATTGACGACTCCGTGTAAATATTTTTACAATTTTAATTAAAATACTTATTAAAAGCATACAGTTATGTTTTGATTGCGTCAAATAGGATGGCTAGCCAGCATGCTTGTCCTTTATGATTTTTCAGTTCTGACTCATTTTTTTTCTACACGCATTCACCAATTATTAATAAAATTTGAAGCATACTACTAATAATATAAAAGTTTTTTATGTACTTACACAGATATTTCATCATGTGTGGCGCTTTAAAAAGAGGAAATAATAATGAAATTAGCAGCCATTAAAAAATACACGTACACAGTATTTAGTATTTTTTTCTCTCTTTTTATCGTTCGTGGTGAAACAAGTCCATCGAATGTTTCGTGTTCAGGCACGACACCTTATCACTATGGAAGTACTTGTGTTGTTTTTTGTCCCCAAACAGCGCCTCATCTAGATGGAACAACCTGCGTTGCGGCATGCAGCACAACCAAACCTTACCTTAATATTCCAACAAATTCATGCGTAGCCGCATGCGCAGCATCCTCTTACACCAATACAACCGCAAAAACATGTGTCGCATGCCCAACATCAACACCGTATTCAAGTAACAACGGCGCAACATGTTCAGCATGTCCAGCGGCAACACCTACATTTGATCCAACAACAAAAACCTGCGTATCAACATGCCATGCGGCCACGCCATTTGCCAACCCAACAACTAAAACCTGCACTGCCTGCCCTACAGAAACACCAAACTATAATCCATTTACAAAAACATGTGTTACTACCTGCGCTGCGCCTAATTACCTTGATCAACTTGCGAAAGCATGCGTTACCTCATGTCCGGCAACCGAATTATTTAATTCAGGGCCAGGATCATCATGCGGAACATCATGCCCAAGCACAGCGCCAAATTACAATCCAACAACTCACGTGTGTTCAGCCACATGTGCTGCGCCATATTATCATGACACACATGCTAAAACGTGTGTAACTGCGTGCCCATCGACCGCTATATATAACACAGGACAAGGCTCAGCATGCGCAACATCATGCCCAAGCACAGCGCCAAACTACAATGCAACAACCGGTATATGTACAGCTACATGTGCGGCACCCTATTATCTTGATCCGCTCGCAAAAACCTGTGTAACGGCATGTCCTCCAGCTGAACACTACAATACGGGTCATGGTTCAACCTGTGCCGCTGCATGCCCAAGCGCAGCACCAAATTACAATCCAACAATAAAACTGTGTGTTGCTTGTGTTTCACCAACACCTTCATTTGATCCAACAGAAAAAACATGCGTTGTTTCATGTCCGGCTGCGACTCCGTACACAGACCCAACAACAAAGATATGCTCTGCATGCCCATCAGCAACACCTGTCTATAATTCGGAAACAAATACGTGCACTACTGCGTGCTCTGCGCCTGAGTATTTTGATCCAATAGCAAAAAGCTGTGTTGCTGCGTGTCCATCAACTGAACAATATAATACTGGGCCTGGTTCAACATGCGCGACAGCATGCCCAACAACATTGCCATATTATGATAGCACATCGAAAGTATGCACAGCGTGTCCAACCGCAACACCAACGTTTGATCCAACCTCAAAAACGTGCGTAGCTACGTGCTCAACAGCTAATCCTTATGCTGACCCAACACTAAAAACATGCACAGCATGTCCAACTGGCGCACCAACGTTTGATCCAACCTCAAAGACGTGTGTGGCAATATGTTCAACAACAAATCCTTATGCGGATCCAACATCGAATACATGTATTACATGTCACGCTGGGACACCTGCATACGACCCAATAGCAAAAACATGTGTAGTCGCATGTCCAACAACCTCCCCTCATATGGATCCAACATCAAAAGTATGTGCAGCATGCCCAGCGGCGACACCTACCTATGATCCAACAACAAAGACATGCGTCGTTGGATGTCCAACGGCAGCACCATACCTGGATACGACATCAAGGACGTGTACAGCATGCCCAACAGCAACGCCTTCATTTGACCCTGCATCAAAAACATGTATGGCTACATGTCCGACAGCAACACCTCATACTGATCCAACGTCAATGACATGCACTGCCTGCCCAACGGCAACGCCTGTCTTTAATGCGGCTTCAAAAACATGTGTGACTGCATGTACTGGGTCAAACTATTATGTTTCAGCATCGCAAACATGCATAAGCACATGCCCTGCAGCAACACCGTATAATTCTGGCGCAGGGACAACATGTGTATCTTCGTGCCCGAGCACTGCGCCTTTGCTTTCTACCAGCACAAATACATGCAGTGCTTGCCCGGCTGCTGTGCCTAACTATAATCCAGAAAAAGATTCATGTGTACATACATGTCCGGCGCCATACTATCTTGATCCAACAGCAAAAACATGTGTAACAACATGCCCAACAGCAAGGCCTTATAATTCAGGTCCTGGATCAACATGCGCAACAACCTGCCATGGCAACACCCCTGTGTTAAATGCAGCGACAAATACATGCAGTGCTTGCCCAACTGCTACGCCAGTATTTGATTCTACGTCAAAGACATGTATGGCGACGTGCCCAACAGCAAATCCATATTTAGATCCTAAATTCAATGCCTGCACAGCGTGTCCATCAGCATTGCCTTACTATGATTCAACAGCAAAAACGTGTGTAGCCCAATGCTCAGCGTCAAGTTATTTGAATCCTGTATCAAAAACATGTGTAGCTACGTGTCCAGCAGAAAACCCATATAATTCGGGTGGCGGAACAACCTGTATGTCATCATGTTCTGGCAGCACTGCATTCCTAAATCCTGCAACACAGACGTGCTTAACTTCGTGTCCAACAACCTTACCTTATGCAAATGGCAATACGTGTGTTGCCACGTGTCCTACATCGACGTATATTTCTGATACAGATAACAATAGTTGCGTAACTGTTTGCCCCAACACAAAACCATATATGAGCGGTAACGCATGTGTTGCTTCATGCCCAACGGCATCCCCTTATATGAACGGGAAAACGTGCGTTGCCACGTGCCCGACAGGTATGTTTATCGATTCCGCAACAAAGACGTGTGTATCAAAATGTTCAGCTATAACCTATCTAGATCCTGCAGCAAACACGTGTGTACCAACATGCCCAACAGCGACACCGCATAACTCAGGCCCTGGATCAACGTGTACAGGAACATGCTCCGGCAGTACGCCATATCTTGATTCAACATCAAAGACATGTGTGGCTAGCTGTTCATCAACAACATATCTTGATTCAGCATCAAAAATGTGTGTTGCAACATGTTCAACATCAACCTATCTAGATCCTGTTGCAAGAAGCTGCGGAACAACATGTCCAGCATCTACTCACATGGATCCAACGTCAAAGACATGTGTTTCTAAATGCCCAACAGCTGCGTCAATTGTTAACAACAGGACGTGTGTCGCCACGTGCCCAGCATCAACCTATTTTGATCAAAGCAGTAATAGTTGCGTAACTACCTGTTCAGCAAGCTTGCCTCATATTAATGGAAATACATGCGCAAGCACTTGCCCGACGACGGCGCCCTACCTAAGCAACAATACATGTGTGAGTAGTTGCCCTGAAACGGCTTCATTCTTAAATGGTAAGAGTTGTGTCGCCAGCTGCCCATCAACGGCATCTATATCAGACAACAAAACATGCGTAAGCACTTGCCCTGCAGCATCTATGCTCGATCCGGCGTCAAATAGTTGCATTTCAAGTTGCCCATCGCCAGAACCTTATATGAATGGCACAACATGCGTAGCGACTTGCCCAACGACAGCACCTTTCTTAAACGGTCATGCATGCGCACCCGTTTGCCCAACGACAACGCCTATATCAAATAACAAAACATGTGTTGCCACATGCCCAGCGTCAACATACTTCGATAGCAGCACCAATAGTTGTGTATCTACCTGCCCAACGGCAACACCTCATATAAATGGGAATACATGCGTCAGCACGTGTCCGACGACAGCGCCTTACTTGAATGGAAATACATGCGTCAGCACATGCCCGTCTACAGAACCATATGCAAATGGAAAAACATGTGTGGCCACCTGTCCAACGTCAATGTTCATTGAAACTGACAATAAAGCATGCGTAAGCACTTGCCCTGCAATAGCGCCATACCTGGGTGGAAACACGTGTCTTGCAACATGCCCAGCAACAACACCCTTTATGAATGGAAATACATGCGTAGCGTCATGCCCAACGTCGGCGCCATATGCAAATGGCAAAACCTGCGTGGCAACATGTCCGTCATCGATGCACCTTGATTCGGCTTCAAAGACGTGTGTAACACACTGCCCAACATCAGCGTATGTTGATCCTATAAATAAGACGTGCGTAACACACTGCCCAACGTCAGAGCCCTTCTTACACAACAAAACATGCGTATCAACATGCCCAACGGCAACATATCTTGATTCCTCGAATAAGACATGTGTAACGTCTTGCCCAATCACACTGTCTTATACAAATGGTAACTCATGTGTAGCAAGTTGCCCAACGTCGGCACCTTATGCACACGATAAGAACTGCGTAACAAGATGTCCAACGTCAACCTATCTTGATAACTCAATAAAGACATGTGTAATAACTTGTCCTGCTTCATCGGCATTTACAAGCAATGGCACATGCGTTGCAGGATGCCCGTTGACGGCTCCATATTCAAATGGGCATGCATGTGTGCCTATATGCCCAACATCGGCACCTTATCTCGACGGCACCGCGTGTGTAACAACATGTCCCGCATCAACGCCTTATTTGAATAACCATACATGTGTGGCAACATGCCCCACGCTAACAAAACCAGACTCAGCTAAGATTTGTGAAACAATGTGCACTGGTGCAACGCCATACATTAATGGCACATCCTGTTCAGCAGCATGTCCGACATCAACGCATATTAGCAATGGTGCGTGTGTAGCAGCTTGCCCAACGAGCGCGCCATATACGAACGGAAATAGTTGCGTCGCAACATGCCCTTCATCAATGCATCTAAGCGGCACAACATGTGTATCTGCGTGTCCTAGCTCGACACCCTATTCAAAGGATAATGTATGCATGGCTGAGTGTCCTTCATCAATGTATTTGAGCGATACAACGTGTGTATCTACGTGTCCAACGAACACACCTCACTTAAATGGCAACACATGCGTCGCCACCTGCCCAACAGCAACGCCAAATATAGATGGAAAACAATGCGTGGCAACCTGCCCGACGACTGTGCCATACCTAAGTAGCGGAGTATGCGTGTCTTCATGTTCCACCTTATTGTTACCATATCTAAGCCCGGATGGTCAGACCTGTATAGAAAATTGCCCCAGCACTGCTCCTCATATATATGGAAATTCGTGTGTAGCAAAATGCCCTGCATCAGCGCCAACACTAAATGGAACAACATGTTCAACCGAGTGTTCTGGATCGACACCTTACTTTGATTCAACAGCGAATACATGCGTTGCGATTTGTCCTAATACTGCTCAATATAACTCCGGCGTTGGATCAACCTGTATCGCTACATGCCCAACAAGTTCACCTTATCTAAATGGAACAACCTGTGTGGCAAATTGCCCATTAGCTGAACCCTTTAACACAGGTTTGGGATCAAAATGTGTAACTTTGTGCCAAGGAGCCAAACCATATGCAATGGGATCAACATGCATGGCGGCATGTCCGATAAACTCAACTCTTGGTTATGGATCACTATCTGGCACATGCATATGCAATACAGGATCAACCTATAGCTCTCACACAAACAGCTGTATCGCCGGATAAGCATTCTGGGAACAGCGACACAAAAGGCTTTTTCAACAAAGATCAAATGGTTAGCAATCTTGATTTTTGTCTGAAAGGCCTTTTTTTATTATTTAGGAATTGAGCAAACAAATTAAACCCATTTTTCACCACACCTCCACTCCTCCCCCCCCAGGGCTTACAATATTTGAAAATGACCTATAGCATCGAAGAATTCTATGATGCCAATCAGGAATAGTGCTTGTACTCACAGTACTCTAGCCTGACCTATAGATTTTCATATAATCAATCTTGTTATTTTTTGTAATTCTTATTATTATACAAACATCTTTCTGTAATGTGGATTTAAATTAAAATGCGATTAAATTTTATTGCAAAATGCTTACTTATAGCAAGCTCATTTGCAGCAACCAACAATACTGCTATCCAAGCCGCCGTCCCGCAGGCAACTAATCCTTTTGCAAACAAGGTGCAACAAGATGCCGCTAGTAAAGGTGTTGCTCATATTTGGAAAAAACATGAAGAACGTCGTGACGTTTTTATTGACAGTAAGGACAAATTAGCAATCAGCCAAAAGACAGCAGACATTAATGGTTTTATTAAAGATGCCAAAGTATCAGAGCGTCATGCATCATCTGAAGAGAAAATAAGAATCTTATTGGCTGTGATAGCCGGCGAATACACCGGACAATCTAAAGCTCCAGACTGTTACAAAACTGTTGACAGCACGGATCGACTTTATGGGCACTATAAGGTTCTGGAACTTACGCAAGTACTAGCAAGGCAGACGAGCACTGATCTTTTGTTGCAAAGGACGCGCCTTGTCGATGATGGAAAATTCGCAGAACTTGAAAGATGGGGCGGAATATCGAAGAATCTTTTCAATGGGATGTTTGATTATGTAATCAAGACACACACTTTAGGAACGAGCGTACCACTGTCAGCTTATGATCCTGATCTAACATGTCTTGTCGCGCAGGCCGCATCTTATTCACCGGAAAGCGTAAACCAACGTAAAACGGATGCAGAGAACGAAATTGCACGTATAAGGGCAGAGAAAGAAATCAAACTAAAAGAGGAGGCCCAACGCATAAGCGAAGAACGCCTAAGAGAAGAATGCATAAGAGAAGAAATTATACAGGAAAAAAGTAATCTTGTTGCTCAATGTACGGAATTCTCAGGAAACTTGGCTAAGGTATTTCGTGCTATTCAAGATAAAGCTGTTGAAAAATTTAAGAGTGTACCTGGTCTTAAAGAGAAGATTACTAATACAGGGACTAATAGCGGAAATGTAGAGCGCATTTTATCTTTTTCTTTTTTGAATGAAATTTTTGATGCATCTCAAATAAGAAGATTTAAGAAAATTTTAGAGAGCACGAAAGTGAATTCTAAAATGTATGGTCAAGACATCAGTGTGTTAATGCTCATTGAGAGAGTTCGGGAAAATTTAGCTGAATCCAGGGATTTTAATAATGGCAATAAAGATCGGTTGCATTCTTGCCCCATATCCTCATTTGATGCTTATAATAAGCCTGCTGATGAAATTAAAAAAAAACTAGCTATCTTAGAAAAAGAGACCCCGACGGTAGCGCTTATGGACGCTTGTTTAAAACACATGTTTGCTGCATATAGCACAGTGCAATCAGAAAAAGATGATGCAAAACGAAGAGCAGCACAACAAAAAGCAGCACAACAAAAAGCAGCACAACAAAAAGCAGCACAACGTATGTTCAATCTCCCAAATGCTTATACCTCCGAAGATAGAGCACTGTTTTCAACAGCGGCGAGTCTTTCAACAGAGTTAGGAGGCGGAACCGAGTTAACACGTTTTGGCGGATTTATTGGATTCCGTAACTCTGATGAATGCGCAAATCGTAATCAAGCCTTTAGAATTTTAGGATTTTCACGCACTGATAATCCTGACAAAAGCACGATCAAAAAGCGTTTCCATAAATTAGCCCTGAAGTATCATCCAGATAAGAATAAAAACGAAAATGCAGAAGCTATATTCAAGCTTGTCGGTTTTGCTAATGAGCAGCTTCTGAAGCAAACAAACATGCCCTCATCAGAGCTCTATTAAGAGAGCGCATCATACTTCTTTCTGCAATAGCCTAGGATCGATGTACGCACCGCTGGGAATGTCTGCTTATCATCAAATAGCCATTTTTGCCAAAAGTAATGCGTGACTCGAAATGCATTTGAAATTTCACCCCATGCAGGATTATGCATAAGACTTGTTGCGGCATTTGCTGCCGGAGTTATTGCGGAATTCAACGTAGCGTGCTCCCCATCAAGCCAATCAGCGCCCAACCAGAAAGCTGGCAATGGTAACAATTTATCGCGATATGGCGCCGCCGCTTCTGTTGAAACCGCCCTGCCCGTTTTTGGGGATATAAACGTAAGGTTCGCGCGCTGCTGTGTTACACAACATTCCGATAAATCGATGCCAAAACCAAGTTCTGCTAAAATTAGTTTTTCTAATAATGTCATATTCGCAAAAGCAATATGATCATTTAGCGTCGTGAGTTCTCTGGTAAAAGAACGTAGCTCTTCGAAAATAAGTGAATACGAATGGCGTTCTGGCAATATAGACATTACCCCACACGCATTTTGCAACAACCAAAGTCGCCATGAATCTTGAAACATACGGGGCGCGGGGCTATCCAAGCGCTCTACTTGAAATCGCCCAAGGTGCTCTGATAACCGTGCATTCCACGTTGCGGCAACAAAATCACCCAATTGAAGAACAGCTTGACGTCTACTTATGCGAAATAAGCCTGACTGTCGACCATTCGTACGTGTTAATAAGGATAATCGTGCTTGGTCTTCGGAAAAGGGCGTGATCGCTAAAACAATGCCATCGTCCGACCATTTCATTGCGTTTGTCTTGACGGGGCATTAAAGACAAATAATACGAATAATGTTTGAAGGAATGCGTAGATACCAAGCAACTCTATAAAGCTAATGTGTTCACTATGACATTGGTACGTAAGATACCCCATGAGCGTTGTGCCAAAAGCATACAAAAGCGTTACAAAAACATGCTTGTAGCCCTTATCAAATAAAATGTGAATCATGTGATCACGATGCGCTTCTGCTAAGTGTTCTCCGCGTATAATTCGACGACACAATGTGAATGCCACATCAAACCATAGAAAAGACATAGGCAACAGCGTAAAGATAAAGCCCTTATTAAAAATTGCTGTTTCAAGATTGTTTGATAATGGATAATTCCCCTGCGCAATGAGCGAGAAAAAACCAAGCGTTAACCCTAAAAACGTACTCCCCGTATCACCCATAAAAATTCGGCCTTTTGGAAAATTGAAGATAAGGAAGCCAAAAACAGCGGCAATAAGCACCCAATGCATTATTAGTATTGGCTGATAAAAATCAATCCAAAAACCAGCGAATGCAAGTGTGATCATGATGCAAATGCCTAATAGGCCATTAAGACCATCAATAAAATTAGCGGCATTAATCAAACTGAGCAATGTGAAAATTGTTAATATTTTTTGAAAAAACAAGACGCTATCGGAACGGATGGCAATAACAGGTGACTCAATAATGCCGCCCCCCATAACAAGCAATAGCGCGCACACACATTGTGTTAACAACCGCACACGATACGACAATGGTTTGCAATCATCGTAAAAACTAACGATGAGCAATATGCAGGCCGCGATCAAATAATTGTACAGCAAAGGTGAATGTGCACACATGCCAATTAGAAATTGATACGACAGAAAACAGATAAAAATAAGTGCGAAGGAAAGCCCCCCTGCGGTTGGGGTAGGCGCATCATGCGAACATCGCTCTGTAGGTGTGGCGCTAAGATTAAAGCGCATCATAAACAAACAAAGAATGACAGAGAGCGTGAATGAAAGGAATGTGCAGATGATAGGTGTCATAAAAATCAATTTCCATTCAAAGTGGCTGGGGGACCTGGATTCGAACCAGAGTTGCCCGGTCCAGAGCCGGGAGTTCTACCGCTAAACTATCCCCCAATATGAAAACTGATAGCATAGATCTATATACAGTTACTATGTTTCAACTCTCTTGAGCAAAATAGCAAAAGACAAGATGAAAAAAAAGAGATTTATCAATTGACTTGTGGTATGATCGCAACAGATTGAGGGAGTAAAGCCATTGACTGAAGAGGAAATCATTTCAAGGGAATTGGATTCTTTTGAAATGGGGCGATGTGACGCTCACCATCCTGTTATTGCAGCCATTGATTTGGGAACAAATTCATGCCGACTTCTTATTGCATCCGTTAATGTTGCGTCTCTCAAAAAAACGTTTTTCAGAACACGTCCCAACCCAATTGGTTGGAAAATTATTGATTCATTTGCAAAAATCGTCCGTCTTGGTGAAGGGCTTCATAAAGATGACATGCTTTCCGAAGATGCGATCGAGCGTGCATTAGAGGCGCTTGCTGTCTGTAAAAAGAAAATTGATATGCGGCATGTTTCACGCATGCGTGCTGTTGCAACAGAAGCTTGCCGTCGTGCCCGGAATGGTCATGTGCTTGTTGATCGCGCAAAGGCAGAACTTGGCCTTGATATTGACATCGTTACGGCAACAGAAGAAGGCCGCCTTGCATTAACGGGCTGCGCTGGCGTCTTGAGCCCTCGCATTCCATATGCTGTTGTTTTCGACATTGGTGGTGGTAGCACTGAAATTATATGGCTTCGCATTGACCCCGACGGCAGACAACGACCAGGGTACCCCATTTTATTTGAAGTCATTGATTCAACCTCTATTCCATACGGCGTTGTTACGATGAGCGAGCTGTATGCACAATTTGCTGCATCACATGAAATTCATAATGACATCAGAAGTCAAGTGCGCGAAGCAATTGACCGATTTACTGAGAAAAATGGAATTAAACCATTAATAGACGCCGGCCAAGTTCAAATGGTTGGTTCATCTGGGACTGTAACAACATTAGCAGCACTTAAGATGGGATTGCCACGCTATGAACGAAAGCGCGTGGATGGTGTGTTTTTGAATCTAACGGATATTCATGAGATCAGCCAATCATTGCTTGATATGGGAGCAGACGCGAGGGCACATCACCCGTGTATTGGCGGAGGTCGTTCAGATTTAGTGGTTGTTGGCTCTGCTATTTTAGAGGGAATCTGTGATTCCATTCCAACGCCGCATTTGCGTGTTGCTGATCGCGGCGTACGCGAGGGTATTTTATCGGAATTATTAATGACGATTAGTCGTTAGCTTTTTCCGTTCTTTTTCAATCGTTGCGCCCATTATGCCATTTTCAGAAATGACCAGGTAGCAAGACATCAAGATTCGAGCAGCGCAGCTTATTAATGTTAATGAGCAGCGCAGATATCGCCGAGTGCTGCACTACCTAATCATTTCTGGAATTGGCATAATAACACAAATCACGAATAATACATGTCGAGCACATTGGTGTTTGCGCTTTACACACATAGCGGCCATGTAAAATAAGCCAATGGTGTGCATGTTCAAGAAACTCTGTTGGGATACGCGTTAACAACAAATCTTCCACTGCACGCGGTGTTTTTCCTGGCGCCAACCCTGTGCGATTTGACACACGAAAAATATGGGTATCCACAGCCATGGTCGGATGCCCGAATGCAACGTTCAGAACGACATTTGCTGTTTTTCGGCCAACACCAGGCAACGCTTCAAGTGCTTCACGAGAATCCGGCACCTGCCCATCATGCAGATCAATCAACAGATGCGATAATGCAATGATATTCTTTCCCTTGGTATTGTACAGCCCAATCGTTTTGATGTGCGAATACACACCCTCCAGACCCAAAGAAAGCATCTTTTCTGGCGTATCGGCAACAGCGAATAACCCAGCCGTTGCTTTGTTCACCCCTTTATCCGTTGCTTGCGCTGACAGCAAAACCGCGATCAGCAATGTATACGGATTCGTGTAAACAAGTTCAGTCACAGGATGTGGATTCTGTTTTTGAAAACGAGTGAACATTTCGTGGATGGCGATTTTATCCATGGAACAACTTTATGTTTAACATTTGACCTTAATGTAAACCAGAATCCATGAAATGTCTATTTATACGCCAGCAACCCTTAAGGCACTAAGCGTCTCAAGCGCTTCTCGTAAGTGCTTCATACAACGGTACCCATAATCATGACCACCATGCGGCTTATACGTTGATGCAATTTTTTTTCCCATGAAATAAAGGGATCGGTGAGATCCTCCACTGCGCGGATCTGGAATTTCTCCACCGAGTGATCTCCAAAGCGTCTTAAATGCAGCGTACGTGACTTTATGCAGACTTAAACAATCAGATATATGTTGAAATGTTTGATCGTGCGTCCCATTAATTACCAAAGGCTCCTCTTGCTCTACCTCTGCAGCGTTAGTTATACCATTTTACGCAATAAATTAGCCTAATTTTATTGAAAAGCAACTCTATAT
>JAZKAK010000022.1:0-20393 GCA_040389165.1 Pseudomonadota bacterium | reverse complement strand
TAAACTCCGCTCCTCGAATCTTGCTGTCTTAGTACTCAGTCAATTCTGGAGCCGGATATAGGTAATTATTAACACCTAATTTTAAAAGGAAAAATGATGAAAATAAAAAGTGTATTTGTTGGTTTGGTTGTGTTTTTTAGTATGAATGCAAATGTAAATGCATCTGAAATGATGGATGGTTTTGTAAGTCAAATTAGGGGATTGTTTTTACGGAGCGCAGAGTATGCGATCGAACGAGATATTGAAGCAAATTTTTCCCATGCAAATGAAATAAAAGAGGAAGAAAAAGATAAATTGTTGGGAAAGGCGGTATTTAATTTAGATTTGATTGAAAGAAAAGGTAAGATTATTGCTGTGCCAAGAGCAGTTCCAGAACTTGTTGAACCAGAAGTTGAATCTTTTTATATACAATCTTTTTAGCGGGATGTCTGTCAGAATATAAAAAAAGGAGATGCAAAAACACTTTTAAAAATTGCGATTGTAATTCTTGCAGGGCATGGAACTATTAAGCTGTTTATCTAAAATTTTATTTATTTACGTTTTTAAAAAATAGATGCTAGCATGGCAGTAGTTCTCACTGACAATTAACGCTTATGCGATTCACCTGTTTTTGTTGTTATGTGTTCGTGTGCGTTTTCTTAAATTTGAATATGATACACACCCTTTATGCTACCGTTGTTTCAGAGCTTTCATGTAAGAAAATGCTGCCCCCTATAAGCACAATTAAAGAGACGTTAACGGATAAAGCCTCTCTTGAGTTAGCTCATTCAAATCGTGTGTATGATAATGTCGGACGATTGTGGTTACGTTCAGGAAAACGGCTAAATGGTAATGGTTCTGTCAATTATTTAGGTGGATTAACGTGCGTCACAGCTGCTCATTGTGTTGTTGATGAGAATAAGAAATTTATCATGTTGTTTGACGTTTTTTTTGAATTAGCCGATGGACGCATTGATTCTTATGAGGTTGAATCAGTAATTGTTCACCCCTCGTACATGACAAATACCTTGTGTGATATTGCTGTCTTAAAGTTAAAAAAACCTGTTTCTGGGTTAAATGGTGCTTTATTGGATTATTCGTATGGCAAAAAACAAGAAGTTGTGAGTGACTTTCCAGAGGTTACATTTGTTGGTTATTGCAAGCCTTATTCAGACGTTGAGTATAGATGCGATTTTGATCAAAAGAAGAGAGCGGCAAAATCATTCTTAGGTTTCACGCGGTATCATAACAATGAACTACAGGGACTTTGTGCCTTTCCACATAGAGCCAGCATCAAACGTTCATCCTATATTATGAGCTTTTTTGTTGACGTGTGGCGGTCTTCACGTACAGCCATGCCATATGAGTTGGGGATAAAGCAGGGCATGAGTGGCGGCGGTGCATTTAAAGATGATCTAATGATTGGTGTTAATATGGGGCATAATGATGAGGACGCGTGGTGGTTTGATTCTTACATCGAGTATTGGATTCCAAGAATAGATTCATGGTTGGATTATTTTAGGGGTTGTTGTGACATTCCTCACTTAAGATTCCCAGAGCATTTGCATGAAGGGCGTGTGCCGATGGTCATGCCACTGGGTGCGGTTGAGGAATGGTTAGAGGGGTGGCGGCAGAAGTTTGATGGGGAATTGGGGTTAGTAAACTCCGCTGCTCAGCCTTTGATTATCTAATACTCAAATTATATGTAAACGGTTATTACCACTCCTCGTGAGGTTTTTAAATATGGTTAATATGGGCTCGCAATTTCGCGGGCCTTTTTGTTTTTATAAAGGAAAAAGAATATGTGTAAGTTAGTGAATATGGTGTTTTGCGTGAGTGTTTTTCTGATTGCCAACGTAAACGCAGCTGATATGAATGACGGTTTTTTGACTCAACTCGGTGGATTGTTTTTACATAAGGTAGAGTGTGTTGTGGAGCACGAGATCGAGAGAGATCTGGAGTCTGGTATGTTTGAAGGAGGAGCGCAAATTGAACGGTTGATTAATAAGGCGCCGGATGAGGTTGCCCGTGGATTAAATGTGATGATTGATGGAAAGTTATATATAGAAGCTAGTAGAATGCATGAAAGAATGAAGCATCTCGAAAACCAGGTAACATATGTTTCGTATGCATTTTCTGTTCTTAAAAAATGTGGGAAGGGTGATAGAAAGGCAATAGTAATAGTTGTTTTATCCCTTTTGACTACGCACGGATTTGTAAGATTGTTTATCTAAAACTTTATCGATTTACGTTTTTGAAAAATAGCTGATAGCATGAAATATGTACCTACTTAAAGGGCCGTTTCATGCTATTTCTATCTTGCTTCTTTATTTTTTGTGATTTTTTCTCCAATGTATATGCCTCTGATTCAGATAATTTAACAAGCTATCCAATACGCTTGACGAAACCTAGTTATCCTATTGCAACAGAAGAAATGTTGACAGATGAGGGGGCGCGTGAGCTGGCGGGATCTAACTCCTTATTTTGTAGCGTGGGATGCTTAACTGTTTTTTCAGGAAAGACTGTTGTGGCGAATGGGTCAGCTAGTTATTTAGGTGGTTTAATGTGTGTGACAGCTGCGCATTGTGTTGTGCTGGAATATTCTGACATGACGTTTTCTGTTTCGTTTACATTAGATAGTGGTCGCGTTGAAACGCGTGACGTGGAAAGATTTGACGTTTATCCAGATTATAATTCGCACAGTAAAGCATATGATATTGCTGTATTGAAATTAAAGGAATCTATTGATGGCTTGGTTGGTTTGGTGCCTTGTTTTCATTATGGAAAAGTAGAAAAACCATTGAGAGATCTTCCTGAGGTTATGTTCGTTGGTTATTGCGGTGCTTATTCAGAAACGGATTATTTAAGTTTTTCGGATGAAAAACGAAGGGCATCTAAATCACGATTGTGTTGTGATTATGGAAATAAGGGAAGCCCGGGTATATTTACAGTGCCTTATAGAGCAAACACATGTGAAAAAAATTATATTATATTGAGTTGTTTTCCGTATAAACTAACTGTGACCGTTGCGCGCCCACCGATGGAGTATGAATTGGGGGTTAAATCTGGCATGAGTGGCGGCGCTGTTTTTGAAGTGAATATTGACGGCAGTTTGAGTTTTATTGCTGTTCTTATTGGAGACAGCAAAGATAAGATGTCTCACTATAACAGTTGTTTAGATCAATTTATCCCCGTTGCTGATTCATGGTTGGATTGTTTCAGGTGTTGCTTTGATATTCCTCATATAAGAAGGCCCACAAAAATTTATGAAGGTAAAATAGCGATCAGTCTGCCTTTCGGTGCGGTTGAGGAATGGTTAGAGGGGTGGCGGCAGAAGTTTGATGGGGCATGTGTCTAGGCATGGGTTGACGAACGTTGTTTGACAAAGTCATTGTTACTTTTTTAAATTTGCTGCTACGCTTTATATGCTCATTCAAAGGGGATGGGCATGAAAGGATACATGTATGAAGTTTATTTTATGTTTTTTGATGCTTGTGACAACAGCAAATTTAGGGCATTCGATGATGCGCTCACTCTTAAACAATCATCGGTTTATTGCTGCTTCTATGGTTATGGCAAGTCAACTTACGCCAAAACGGTCGTTTTGTCAGTGCAGTCCTGATGCTCTTTCGCATGTTCCTAGCGGTATTTTGGCTAGATTTTCCCCGGAAAGTACTAGGTATTTTAAAGGCAGGACTGCGAATACGCTTATTCTAGTGAATATGCGCGGAAAAATACAAGATGTTGAAACAGGTGTATATGATCAGGATAATGAAAAAGAAAGACTAATATATTGCACGCCATTTGATTGTGCGGTTGTTTATAAAACTTTAGGTGATTTTACATCTAGTTTAGGGATGCTTGCCCTATCATCTAATTTTCAGGCACTGAGTATTTTTGTCATACCTCAAGGATCGCCTATTGAATGCGTAATGGGGCTAGCTGCACCACAATCAACTACAAAAGACGATGTTCGCGTGCGTCGCCAAGCAGCAGCATTGAATGTATTGCCAGAAACATTGTGCGAATCATTGACTGGGGGCGGAAGTCTTATCGCGCTTTTGTCTGCACCGGACGCAATTGTCTATGACGTTGGATGTTTTACAAAAAGTCGTTATGTGAGCCGATCTGGAATAGATGGTAATGGGTTGTTCTTAAATCCATTGCATGTGAATTCAGAACGAGCAAGGCGTGAGAATGTGGTAAGTCATTTAGTTGAGTTGAATCGATGGAAAAGCGAAGAGTTGCCCCTGGTTAAGTTGTTTGGCGGCGTAGTTGGGGAGAGCGTATCGCCACCTACAAAACCGTAGGTCTTGTCAATGGATTGTCCCATTTTCAATCGTTTAGGCATGCGCCGCGGCTTTAGAATCGCTAAACAGTGTAATGATATTTCTAAGTATGACATTAATTTGGAATTTATTTTCTTGTAGAGTCTCTGTTTTTTCTTTTAAGCTAAAAGAGAAGATGGGAGAATTTTATGAAAATTTCTGTAAAATACATTGCTTTTGCGACACCATGGCTTTTGGATAATTCAAGCACACATGCTGCTACTGATTTACCTGCGGGAGCAGCTATAGAGACATCTACACATACAATAGCGGCTTTGCATCCCCGCATTACACATACTGACATCGCACATACTGATGTACGCACGACGTTTGAAGCTGAGTTCAATGATCAGATTCGCCAAGCAGCAGAGTTATTTGGGAGAGCGTATGGCCGCAGTATTGATGTGACCCCGCAGTATTTGCTGGGAATTCTTGACGAAGTCTGCACGTTTTTAGGTGATGGTGCGCCTTTTCGAATTGATGATGCTGATTCGCTTCGCGTGTGTCAGTCGTTTTTAAGGCCTTTGCATTCAGCGACGCGTCGTTCAATAACGAGGCCTGGCCTATTTAATGCGGATTCATTTGTGAGTAGATTCATCGTACCTATGCAGGCATTTATTCATGCAAGTGATGATTTTTCTGCACACGAAAAGATACTGGCTGAAACGTTCTTTGACAATTCAGATCCTAGAGTTTTTAGTTTTGATCATGCCCTGTTTGTTAGTGCGTTGCAAAATCCGCTGATTGAAAAATTCCTTTTGCTTAAATCAATTTCACGCTGTTTGGTGGATTTTCATTTGATTATCAAGCCAGTTGCCATTGAGCAATTGCGCGGATTAACAATTCCCTTGAGTGAAATTGATCGGAATCAGGTGTTGTTTGCCTTAACGAGTTTTGCCGTGAATGCAGCGCAAAGTCCAAATGTGTTAATTGATGAGAAAATAGCAAGCATTGTGCATAAAAACCTCGGTTCATTAGAGTCTGATGCGTTTTTGAATACGATAAGGACAGAATTGTTGGAATATTTTGAAAGCGATTATTTTCATTATCTTTCACAGATGTGCTTGCATGGAGATGTGTAATTAATGGCCCTGCATTATGAAGACAATAGATTTGGGCTATTTTAAAAATTGACAATTTGCGATAAATACGTTACAAATTAGGTATAATACGATGTAATGTGTTTAACCTACATTGATAATAAGGCGACTCAGCGATGGGTCTCTTTTTTTATGCGCACAGTGATGTGGATTTTTTAGTGGGGTGTCTAGCAATAGGCGCCCTTTTTTATGCACACCCTTCGGGGTGTTTTTTTATGCCCAAAGGAGGAACTTTTTATGAAAATAAGAGCATGTGATATTGCGGTTAAGTCGTTGGCGGATGATGGCGTGTTCAAAGGGTACGCAAGTATATTTAACTACGTGGACGCGCACGGAGATGTGGTGTGTAAGGGGGCTTTTCAACGGTCATTGGATCGTTGGGAGAAAAAAGGCGCATGGCCAAAAATGTTATGGCAACACGCGCAAGATCAAGTGGTGGGTGTATGGACGCGGATGCGCGAGGATGAGGTCGGTCTTTATGTCGAGGGAAAATTGCTGCTGGATGTAGAAAAAGCGCGAGAGGCGTATGCTTTGTTGCGCTGCAAAGCCGTGGATAACTTATCGATTGGTTTTCGGTCAAAGCGATCAATTCGCGGGCGATTCGGTACGCGTGATGTGACGTATCTGCACGAAGTGGATTTGATGGAGGTATCATTAGTGACGTTTGCCGCAAATGAAGAAGCGCGAATTTTAGAGGTAAAACGTGAGGATATGACTATTGATGTGATTGAAGGTGCGGATGGTGATGTGGCCATAGATGATGCTATTTCAGAGAATGTGGTCAGCTATCAGAATGGTGGAGGCAGTGCCAAGATGCGCACAGAAGAGGATTCAATCGCGTGGGGTGTGATGCGTTGTCCGATGAATGCAATCAGGACTGGGATGCCGAGTAAGACGCAGGAGCTGTGTAATTATTTGAGGAGAGTGTGATTTAATAGTAAGAGTGCCCTTGAAAAAAGAATAATTTGTTCTTATATAACGAAGATAGGTATAGATACCCATCATAAACCAATCCATTGATTTCTGGCTTAGAATTTCAATATTTTGATTCACGATGAGTATAGAAAAAGGATTTTTTTATGAATTTATTTAAGAATATTGTATTGTCATTGATGTTGCCAGGTGCGGCAGTTGTGTCTGCGACGGATGGCGTTGATTTGGAAATTGCTGCCGGTGGCGGAAGAATATCTGCTGCAGTGGTTGCTGAGCCAAGATTTAGGGATCAGTTTGTTGGTGAGTCATATGCCCAGTATACTATAGCTCAAAAAGCTTTGGAAAAAGAGAAGAAAGCGGAAGCTGCGAAACAAGGAAAGTCCAAGAAAAAAGAAAAGGACTCGGCACAGGTAGAGGCTGCAAGGGAAACAGAACGTAATGATAAAATTGCATTTGATGCAGTATGTGAAGCGAATCGTCTTAAGAGAGAGGCTGATGCGAAGGTTTCTGCAGAAAAAGATGCTGTAGAAAGAGTTGAAAAAGAGCGACGCAGACGGGAAGACGCAGCTAGAAAACTAAGAGAATGTATGTCATGTGAAGTACGGGAAGTATTAGTACGAGCAGAAAAAGATGAAATGCAAAAAAAGCTTGAAATTGAGGCTAAAGCGGGAGTGAGAAGAACTGAAAATGACTCAGTGTATAAGAAGAATATAAGAGGAAAAATTGGCGTCATGTTAGTCAATAAATATAAACCAGTTGATTTGAATGATCCAGAATCAGTGTATGTAATTGATGGTCCTAAGGTTTGGAAGGTGTCGTCTCATATAGATGATGATACGAGTTTTTTAGAGACAAACCCTTTAATTAAGGATGATTTACTTGAAATATTTACTGCTCCAGGAGGTGTTAAGGTTCGCTTTTATAATGCGAGTGCGAAAGAGAGAGTTAATAAGGTAATTGATGATCATCAGCTAAGTTTGGCGCTGCTGGCTTCGCAATTTAACAATCCCTTAAGCAATCGTTCTAGGGCGGCAGGGGAGATTGGTACGTCGTATTCAAGCTCAAGTTCAAGTTCAAGCTCACGTTTTGCCGGTACTGGCGCTGGCGGCGGTGAATCTTCATCGAAGAAACGTGCTGGAAAATAAAAATAAATATAAAAATAAAAATAAATATACATAGAGATCATAGTTTTACGTAAAAGCACGTATTGCTCACGTTTTTTTAAACTTAGATTTCTCTTCGTGTATTCCGCGTACCCGGACATGATCCGGGGATCAACCCGCGGATCTAGATGCCCGGATCAAGTCCGGACAAAACACAGGGGAGAAAACGTGAGCACTGCGTTAAAAGCTGAATCGTGTAAAACGTCAGTGATACGTAAACTTGGTAAAGAGGGGGGGAGTCCAAAGGGCTCCTCTTTTTTATTAAATCAAATCGTTCAATTTAAATTTTGCAATAAATCATTGATAATATGCAATTTGCGGCTTTACACTTTCGTATTAACAGTGGTTTTTTAAAAGGGTTCTTATGATGAGGTTAATACCAAAAATTACGTTTTCGTTACTGATGACAGCGGCTGTGACTGTGTGTGCGATGGAAGAGAATGACGAGGGAAAGAGGTCAGAAGGTGCGATTCTGGAGATAGTGCCAAGTGGACCTGCATCAGCTGATTTAGCTGACATGAATTCAATCATGGGCAAACTAAGTGAGCAAAAGGATCCTCGAGGAGACGTATCTAGTTTAGAGAACGCAGATGCATCTTGGTTAGAGTTGGAAATATATGATATTCTGAGCATGTGTCATCTTAGCCCAGAAGCTTTGTATGCGCGTATTGAAGAATGTATGAGACGAGATGAAGAGATGGATGTGATGCTAGAGCGTCCTGAGGAATATGTAGCTGAATTAAATAACGAAGCCGCGAATACGGCTAAATAAAATCATAGTCTTACGTAAAAGCTGAATCGTGTAAAACGTCAGTGATACGTAAACTTGGTAAAGGGGGAGGCATAATTTATGTCTCCTCTTTTTTTTTAACCCGAACAAAGGAAAAGTGTATGACAAGCGAAGCAAATTTCGTTAAAAAGACAGAATTCGATAAAGATATTGTCGAGATCAAACAATGTGTGATTGATTTTAAGGATCGACAAGAAAAAAAGCTGAACCAAATGTGGGCGACGGTAGGTCGTTCTGCGGGTGCTCAAAACGGCTTGGTGAGTGAGAATAGAATGAATGGAATAGCGAGCGACTTTGGCGGAATTGGGCAGGAAAGTGATCCAGAATTACGCGGTTTCATGCGCAATGGATTGCAAACCAAAGCGCTGTCTGGGGCAGATGAAAGTGGCGCCTTTTTATTAACGCGACCTGTGCAAGATCATATTCAACAACGATTGATATTGCGTGGAGGCATTCGTGGACTTGCCAGTGCAACCTGTATTTCAACGGATGCGCTTGAGCTGTTAATTGATAGCAAAGCTGGCGATGTGGGTTGGGTTTCTGAAACAGATGATCGTGATGAGACGACAACACCTGAGCTGGTTAAGCACAAAATTGCTATTCATGAAATTTACGCAAAACCACGTATTAGCCAAAAATTACTGGATGATGCCGTGATTGATATTGAATCATGGTTGGTCGAAAAAATAGCGCATAAAATGCACCAATTGGAAAATACAGCGTTTGTGCACGGTGATGGATTCGGTAAGCCAAAAGGATTTTTGAATTATCCTTTGGTTGCTGTTGGTACGGGTGAGCGGGGAAAAATTGAATCCGTTCAAACGGGAATAGATGGAGGCATTGAGAGTCTTGACGTGCTGTATTATGCATTAGAGGCGATGAAACCAGAGCTGCTAGATGGCGCTGTTTGGTATGTGGCGCGGTCAGCCGTGACTCAGCTGAGACGTTTGAAAACAAACGATGGCATGCCCATTTGGCAACCGTCACTGTTGGCGAAAGAGCCTGATTTATTGCTTGGATATCCAGTTGTGGTGAGCGATGATATGCCGCCGGTGAGGGAAGGAACAGCGAGTACATCAATGATACTGGCAAATTTCAAGCGTGGCTATCATGTGGTTGATCGTCACGACATGCGATTGCTTCGTGATCCCTATAGTTCGAAACCATTTGTTGAGTTCTATGCGACAAAGCGTGTGGGCGGCGATGTGGTTGATTTTGATGCATTTAAGGCAATTCGTTTTGAAGGGTAGTTGTTCATCATTGTCATTCTCGCGTAGGCGGGAATCCAGAAAATCGCCCATACGTGAAATCATTATTTTTTGCCTTGAACAGTCCTGGATCCCCGCCTGCGCGGGGATGACAAGGAAGGGCAAGGGGATGACAAGGAAGGGCAAGGGGATGACAAGGAAAGGCAAGGGGATGACAAGGAAAGGGCAAGGGGATGACAAGGAAGGGCGCTGGGGATGATAAGGAAGGGCGCTGGGGGATGATAAGAAAAAACGCAACGAAAACAAACGGAAAGGAAACCTATGTTGACGCTTTTGGAATCACATGCAATTGAGCCCATTACGCTAACAGAAGTCAAGGCGCATTTGCGTCTTGATACCGAAGCTGAGGATGATTTATTGAATGGCCTTGTTGCAGCTGCAACGAATTTAGTCGAGGAATATCTCGGTAAAACGCTTATTAAGAAGACATGGCATATACACGAATTGGGCGTGGACGTGAACGGAATTCACGAAATTTCATTACCACGGGGACCCTTGTTAAAAGTAATCAGTGTGCAACGGGTTTTGCCGAATGATGTCTATGTGAATACACGCTTTGCGGTAAAGAATCATTTTGCACGACCAATCGTTTCTTTTAAATCACAGCTTCCTGTTTCGATTATCTATGAAGCTGGGTATGGCTATTATCCAAAGGATGTTCCAGCACCCATTCGTCAGGCACTTCTTACGTTAGTTGCTCATTTTTACGATAGTCGCGGCGGTCAAATCGGCATGTCTCCGCTGGTAAAAACCTTATTAAGCCCGTATATACGTTCGCAGGTGTTTTTATGATCGATGCGGATATAGGCAGGTTAAATCATCGCATTAAAATGGGTCGATTAACGGAAAGTGAAAATGAGAATGGCGACGTAACATGTGCTTTTCAGTGCATAAAGGAAGTTTGGGCGGAAATAAAACCATTGCCGTTAACTAATTATTCATCATTTGGTGTTTCTAATGAAAGTAATCTAAGGAACACAAAAAACGTATACGCAGTTAAAATTCGTAAAAATGTGTTATCGAAGGGTCGACACGAAGCAGTAAACGCGATAGTCTGGAAATATAAAATTTTAACTAATTTTTACTGTTTCAGGTTAGACAAGACAGGAATTTTTTTGGAAGGGCTTTTTTATGATCAAGGCCGGGAGTTGTAAATGGTGGATTTTGGGGTATTAACAGCGTTTAAAACAACGTTGATGAGTGATGCGCAGCTGCAATTGGCTGGCGTTGATCAGAAAATTCATACCTTTTTGCCTCATGGGGCAGCCTATCCTTGTGTGTTAATTGAGCTTGAAGAAATATGGACGTCGGTTCGTTTGGGCGCTGAAACTGGCTATGCGAAACTGAAATTAAAGGCATCTACTTTTAGTCAAACGGTGTCATCACGAGAATCGTTAGCGATTTCAGATAAGATTCGTTGTGCAATGGATGGGCAAACAATGGATGTGATGGATGGAAGACGCGCAACCGTTCGCTTGTCAGGCAGTGTGATTGATATGCCGTCATCTACTAAACCATTGATGGTGCAACAGTATTTTGAAATTCTTATTAGGGGATGATGTTTTCCATCCTTCTGCGTGAATGTTTCTAGATAAAGGGCCAAGGGGCCCTTTTTTTATTGATTATTGCATTGCTGATGTCTTTGCTGGATTGGAAATTCGTATTTGAATATGACGTGTTGATTTTTTACTATATAAAAATCGTATACATATGTATAATAATTGTATAAATGTGTAATGAAAGTTTTTGATGTGCATATATTGAAATCTGTGCTCGGTCAAATTTTATTAACGGGCGTAGCTGTGAACACATGCTTTTCTATGGAAGAGGAAGACAGCGCCGAACACAGGAAAATACCTTGTGTTCGAAGGGCCTCTATCGAGGAAGACGTCTGGTATAAAGAAACTACGGAGGGATTGAGTGCGCTCTTCTTGTCCGCATGTGAGCCACAATTATCTGATGTGCTGAAAAGCTTATATAGAAATAAATTTATAGATAAGTACAACGATGAGAGTGGTGATTTTGTTGGAGGTATATACGATGAGAGTGATCATAAAGAAGCAGCAATATCACGGGCTTTGGAATATATAGCAGAAAAATATAAAACTACTTAAAATGCCTCTTTTCGGTGTCATCTTTGGATCAAGTCCTGAGGTGATAAAAATTACGCAGCGCTAGGGATCGACCCTGGCGTTTTTTTTTGTGTTAACTCACTCGACCATTATGATCGGAGAAAAAGATGAATGACGACGCAAAACGGATAACACCTGAGCAAATAGAAGAATTGCTCGAGCAAGCCCCAGCGAGAACGAGAACGATTGGCACAGGCAAATCTGCCAAATTGGTATCACGTATAGCACTCCAATTATAAATTGATTATGGCAGAAACGTTCGAGATCTCCGCTGCTCACGTACTTCAGTACGATCCGCTGCTCGATTCTTCGTTTCTTTATACTCAAATTATCCTTGAAGCGCTATGTAGGTTTGCCGCATTTCGAAATTCGATAAGCATAAAAGGAATTTTACATGGAAACAGAATTAATTATTGAAGGATGCGGGTTTCCTCCATTTTCAGCGCGAGGCTGTCAGCAAGAACTCAGCCAGGTTGAGCAAGGTGCATTTCGGCGAACAGTGAATGGCCAGCTTACTTATTTGGGGCCAAAGAATCATAAATATCGCTCTATTATTAGGTGTGAAGACAAGGTGACTTTGGTAACTGAAGGTGTGCTCGCACGAGGTCAGGTTGTTCGAATTGGGTGTTTGCAACGGTTGTGGCAACAGGTGAACGTTGAGGCAGCGTCAGGTCCGGTGACATTAGAGCGTGAGGCCGTAGCCGGTTCTGTTGGCTGCCTTGATGCATTTCAAAAGAGTGTCGATGTGCGTGTGGTTGATGCTAAAACCGTGGAGGTCATGATGGCGTGTGCTGCTGGTGATGTTTTTATTAGCTATCGTCCGTGGCTTAGTATGCGTGTGATTTCGCTTGCGTTGCATACGGATGAATGGGGACTAAAGGCTGGATGGCGGCTGGAGTTGGAAGAAGTGTAATGCCACTTTCAGTCAAGATTGGCTGATGCGTCGATCATTAGGCTTTCGATACTTGTGTACTACGTGCATGCCCTGCGCCTCAAACTGAGATCTTCTGTCATTCGAGCTTTGTTGAAAATGGCATGTTTTTCTATTTACAGTTGAAAATATTATTTTTTATCGTCTCATTAGAAATTTGTCCTTGTGGATAAACAGTAAATATATTATATATATGTAAATAATTTTAAAATGAACGTGGTTAAAGTGAATAAATTACCAAAAATATCAATTATCGTGTCGATGATGACCATGTTGAAAATGGGAACATGCGCTGAGTTTGAAAAAACACCGGCTATGGAGAAAACATCAGGTTCAGAAGCCTGCGCGGTAATTTCTGTCGGATGTCAGACGAAAGGAGGCATTGAACTTTCACTAGTCGGCGGCTATAGCTGTTTGCTTAACAGCCTTGAAAATAAAAAAGAAGTAGACCTTTCTTTGAAAAATGAAGATGGGGATAGCGTCTTCATGACATTGGTGCGAGAAGGCTGTCTTCAACTCATAGAGCTGATTTTTGAATATGAAGCAGCCCCGAGGAACGTTGGCACACCTATTAGTAATCAAGCTAAGCTACCTGCCGATGAAAAAATTAAATCGCTTCTTGATGGGAAAATCAAACTGCCTGTTGATGAAAAAATTAAGCGGCTTATGAATGAGCAGGATAACTTCGGCAGCACGCCATTGATGCTTGTATTTAGGTACTTTTCTGTAGATCGGAAAAGAAATAGATCTGCTGGCAATATAAGGATAGCGAGGATTTTGCTGGAGGCAGGAGCCGATGTTAACAAGGTTGATAATGCAGGAGAAACAGCACTGCACTATGCAATAGAAGGAATGGCCTCTCTTGACGATGTGAAAATGATGGTGGAGATATGCGGTTTAGATCTTTCTTTTATTACTAAAGACTCCACGCCAAAGTACATGAAGGAACTGAATTTTAAGTATACAGGTCAAGATAATGATTCAGATATTCTGAGGTACTTACGCATGAAAATAAACGGGTGCAAAGAAATTTTTGAATATAATCAGATGTGTTCCAGCTTCTTTGATGTGCAGAGAAAATGGATGGACGAAAATGCGATGACGGAAATACAGAAAAAAGACAATGAAAAAGAAAAGAAGAATAATAAGGAAAAACGTGAATCTAATCAACGTGAAATTGCTCGGCGAGAAGCTGAAAATGCATGTTGTGTGATAATGTAGGCTTTTCAGATCTGAAGATTATTAGTTACCTCTGGTTGTATGCCTGTCTTAAATCAACATTATGATTCACGATTGGGATGCTTCAGGGGTTTTTTTTACCAACCCCCCTTGATATCCGAAAAATCATACCCATATTAGTTATGGTTGTTACTACTGAATATCAAATCTCGTTATTGTTCGCTCTTTAATTAGGGCAAGAGAGCTAGAAAAAATTCAACGAAAACACAGGCAACCCAGTATCTTTTGACACATTTTGGTCAAGCGATATCGAGATTTGATATTTTATTTTCACTTTTTTAACTTTTTTTACCAACCCCCCTTGATATCACAAAAATCATACCCATATTAGTTATGGTTGCTACTACTGATACCAATTTCACTAAAGATTGATTGATGCGTCGATCATCAGGCTTTCGGGGCAGGAGTACTACGTGTACACTCTGCGCCTCACGCTTTGATCTTCTGTCACTCAAACTTTTTTTAAAATGGTATGAGTATCAAATCTCGTTATTATTTGCTCTTTAATTAGGGCAAGAGAGCTAGAAAAAATTCAACGAAAACATAAGCAACTCAGTATCTTTTGACACTTTTTGTCAGGTGATATCGGGATTTGATAATTTTTTTTGCGCGGCAGACTAAATTTAACACAACGCTTATTTGGAGATAATTTTATGAAAGATCTATTTATTGCTGCGAGCATGCTTGCATGTGCGAGTGCAGCGTTTTCAATGAATGCGGACTTAGACGCAGAAGCTAATGCTGCTGCTGGACTCTCGGCAGTAACAGTGCAGGATGAAAATATTCGTTCTGCTGTGAATACGCCGGCTGCACCTAATTGCCGTGGTAGCATAGGCGCTCCAATTAAGAATAATGTGAATCAGGCAGTAGTAAGGCTCAAATATACCCAAGCCATTCGAGAGAATGAAGTTTCGGGTCTTGTTACCCCTGTTCCCGAAAATACATATCCGCAGCGATTTTTGATTACAGCTCGTAACGCAATGGCTGTAAACTTGCTTGGAGCGTATCCTGCTCAATAAAGTGAAGAGCGAGGCTATACTCATTGTGTAGCTTCGCGTGCAACGGCACCAGTTGCTGGTGACCAAAGCGATTTCTTTTACGTGGTCATTTTCTGTGAACTAAGCAAACAGTGATATGGCATGATTAAGCCCTGTTGGAGAGATCCCAGCAGGGCTTTTTTAGTTTAGTGAAGTGGAGGGGATTGTAGCTATGCTGTAGCTTTTTTCTCTTTCCGAGTTTCAATTACGCTGATTGCAAAAGTGCTGCCGATGATAAGCGCTGCACCAAGAGCGACATAAATCGTTGGGATTTGCCCGAAGAATACGAATCCAAATAGCGTTGATATGCCAATTTCCGTGTAGAAAATCGGTGATAGTGATGATGCGTCAGTGGATGAAAATGCACGGAAAATACAGACTTGGATCAAGTTCGCACAAATGCCAAGCATCAACAGCAAAGGAAGTTCACTGAGGAGTGGTGTTTGCCAAAATGGAATCATAATTGGAAGTGCCACAAGTGTGGTTACCAAACCAAAATAAAACAATAGGGTCAGGGTGTGCTCATCTCTGATCATTTTTTTTGCCAGCATGCTAATAATCGCAAAGCAAAAAGCAGCGCCCATCGGTACGAAAGCTTCGATACGAAAGGTGTCAGTGCCAGGCTGCATGATCGTTAGAATACCCGCAAAACCAATCAGCGTTGCGATCCAGCGTGATGCGTCAACTTTCTCTTTTAAAAAGAAATAGGCCATGGGCAAGAAAAAGAGCGGTTGTGTAAACATGATCGTTGTATTTTCGGACATGTGCATGATGTTTACTGAATAACAGCAAAGCCCAAGAGCTGCTGCACCGATAATGCCGCGCCAAATATGAAGACTCATTTGCTCTGTCTTAAAAAGAGCAACGCCACTTTTCATAAAGATGATGGGTAATACTGAAATTAAGCTGAAGAAGAAACGAAAAAACGAAATCTCTGTCACATGGAGGCGTGACCCAAGTGTTTTCATCAAGACATCGCCAGTTGCGCTAACGACGGTGATCATAAGCACCCAAAAAACACCTTGCTTATAGCCTGGTGTGATGAACCATTTTAGAAATGAATTCGTTTGAACCCAATGGGTCAATTTATCGAGAGCGGATGACATATACGTATCGGCGCTTGCTGGTATTGATGACTGCGACATAAATCTTATTTCTTCAATTTTACGTGTTTGAAATCAATTTAATCATTAAATCAACAATTGTCGAGGGAAAAACAATGAAATTATTTTTTGCATGGATCGAATCAAATGAAGTATTTGTACCTGAAATACATATGTGTGAAGATTTGCGTATTTTTAAATGTGTGATTTCGCAACGCGAGACAGAAGCTGCCGTGGCGCGATTATTAACAGATTCTGCAATTGAGTCGAGCAAAGATGCAAAGAGGCACACAAAAGAACCGCGTCATGGAATCATTTCGTTTTATGATGGCACGAAAGCGCGTGTATTGATGCGCGGAAAGCTGGTTCATATTCCGCGCTATGCTGCGGATGGGCTTTTGGAATGGGAATTGAATGCAGAGGCCGTTGATGCTGCGGCTCAGATTAATCGGCTCGTCGAAAAACTTAAGGCAGATCCCACGTTTGAATCGGGTTTCTACACGCATGTTGGCTTGGCTGATGTGTTAGAGAGTCGCATGGAGATTATGTGTTGGGATCGAGAAACAGGTCGTTTAGCGCTTAGCAACATTCTGCACGGCACAAAACATGAAATCATAACGGATGAGATTTTAGGGGATTCATTGGTTGTAAAGATGGGTGTTACGCCGGTAAATGCGGTCCATGTTACGATGGAAGTCAATTGGCAGCAGCGATATACAGATGTGATTAATTTGGCGCCGCTGATTGCACGTAAATTTACGTGCGGTATTATTAATACGTTGACGATTGGTGCGCTAGCGAAAAGCTGGCCGCATGAGGGTGATAAAATTGGTCTTGTTAAGACGCGTAAGAATACAGGGTATCATGTGGTGAAAAGTTGGTTGAAACGATTGCCTAAGGGATTGAATGGCTTTGCTTCAACGACGGTACCTTTGTATATGAGTGAAAATGGGAAAGAGCCGCGTTTACGGACATTTCATCACGGCTGGTTCAAGGGGTGTTTGTGGGTAAATTGGGAATACAAGCAACCATGCCGCGAGGTGGTGGAATTTAGTATGTTAAATGCATCGCCGGTTGCAGGTGGGCAGGTGCGTCATTTGCAGTTTCGATTGGCTGATGCGGATGCATATTTAGAAAAGGCTTCGGCAGCGACGGTACTTCGAACCGATCGCGGGAATAGGTTGTTGACGTATGCAAAGCGTGTTGCACAGGCGCATATTGTGGGTGCGTCACGTCAGTTGGAAGTTGAATTTTGTGTGCCGTTTGAGCGGTTGTGGCATGTGAATTTGGATACGACATTAGATGTAGCGTATGAAGGTCTGCCGGGCGGTCGTGTGGTTGGTAAAGTGATTTCTTATCAGTTGCGGGCGACGTCGAAGTGTTGGGTTGTGTGGGTAAAGATTGCGGCGGCTATGGATGCAGTGAATCAGGCTGAGTCGGCAGATCATGTGCCCATTGCTGCTGAGTTTGTGGATGATTGTATAAGCGAGGGCGAAAACGATTGGCCGTTGGTTAAGGTTTCTGGTGATGTACCGCGCGACCCGTCGTTGTTTCGTCTTGCTGATTTGGTGGAATCGATTGTGGTGAAGGGCGATGGGGCGGCTCAGCTAGAAGTGCTGCAGGCAGCGCAATATCCAGCGAGCGTGCATTATAGAGATGCACTGCAGGATGAAGCGTTTTCGCTGGAGGTGCAGTTCATGGATTTGCAGCCGAAGCCGTTGTGTGAGGCGCGGTGGGAGCGCGCGGTTCCGATTGTGGTTTGTAGCACTTCACTTATAAATTGATTATGGCACGCAGTGTCCATGTTTTCTCCCCTGTGTCTTTCCCGGACATGATCCGGGCATCTAGATCACCGGGTTGATCCCCGGATCACGTCCGGGGACGGTGAATACACGAATAGAAAGCTCGGTTTAAAAAAACGTGAGCAATGCGTTATGGCAGAAACACATCAAATCTCCGCTGCTCAAGTACGTTATACCATTTTCACTAACTTTCAATTAGTGCAGTCCTCTGCAATATCTCTGTTGCTCATGTACAAGTGTACACTGCGCACCTCGAATTTTGATGTCTTACTACTCAAAACTTTTTGAAAACGGTATTAGTACATTCCTCTGCTCGATTCTTAGTTTCTTTATACTCAAATTATCCTTGAACCGCTGTAGTTGCGTCCCTTAACGAAAGGAAATTCATGAGAACAGTAATGTATCAACAAACGATTACGCCTCCACTGTTGGTGCCAGATTTTGATGCACCTAAATGGACATTTGGGCATAGTGATGGCTTGACTGTGCCTGATTTAGAGGAATTTCACTTTCCCGATCGCGTTATTATTGTGGGAACGTTGAAGCCCTATTATGCAGAGCTTGGCACAACAGGATGCTATTTTAACAATAGCGGCACTGTGTTTTCGCCAGTGTCACTGTATGGTGAACCTGCATTGGCGCGAATTGAATGGGTGGCCGATTGGATTGAGCATGCTGATGGTGGAATAGAGGCTGGCATGTCAGAAGCGATGGAAAAACCATTGATCTGGGGCATGGATTTTATGACTCAGGATAAGAATCTTATGACAGGTTACATGCTGCCAAATGCTGAGCACTCTGGGTTTTGGCAAGCAACGCAAAGCATGATTGAACCTGTTTGGTCATGGGGTGGGATGTATCACGGGGCATGTGCGTTGGCAGATATTAAACCGCGGTATTTTTCACTATTACCAGGCGTTGTGCAAAATGTTGGTGGCAGAAAAACTGCTGACACAAAAATTGAATGGGTGTCGTCGATTAATCCGAGATATCAGCGATTGCTTGGGTCTTTTGGAGGAGATGTCTCTGACGAAGAAAGTGCGGCGGCTATTTTTCAGCCGATGAGTTTGCTCAATCACATTCAGTTTGGGTCGATTACGTATTCTATGCCGAATGTGACGGATGCGGTTGGTTATCAGTCGGCAGATGTGCTGGATTACGACGCGCAAAATGGGCGAGTGAAACTTTTATTTTTAAGGAGGAAGCATGGCGATATTGTTAAACAGCATTAAAGGGGAACCGTTGACAGCACGGGAAATTGATCAGAACATGGCCGAACTGGATTGCCGTATTAAGACTCTGGAGGATTTGGCGCAGGCGGAAACGGCAATTACCGTTGAAAATGTGCATGACGCGCTGGTGTTTAAAAATGGCTTGGGAATCGAAGTTGGTCGTGCGATTTTGCCCAAATGGATGCCACGTGTGCGCGGTGAGTGGCAACTAGGCGAGGTGTATGTCTTTGGCGATTGGGTTCGATTTGAGGGGAGCTTGTATTTTTGTATCGCTCCGCATATCGTGCCGTACACGGTGCCCGAGGGCGAGATGGCGTTTGATAAGAGTAAGTGGGAATTATTAATTGGTGAATAGTTGATTTTTTGTTGTATATTGTGTTATAATACGTTATACAATATTTTTTTGTTAAGGAGGTTTTTTGTGAAGCATATATCATTATTGTGTGTTCTGTTTTTAATTGTTGGATGTGTGAATCAAGGGAGTCATTCTTTCGATAAGCAGAGTATTGACACTAAAACAAAGGGTCTTGTTGTGATGAAATCAACGGGTTCTTTAAATGGATCATCTGAATTTTTGGTAGCAGCGGCTTGGCTCAATACAGATACACATAATCTATTTTACACGCGAGGTCCTTATAAAAGACATCTTCGCGTTCCAGATAACCCTAAAACGTATTATATTTACATGTTAGAACCAGGTCATTATACACTCAATGAAGTTTCTTTTTTAGAGCCATCTACTGTCAATCCTGGATTTTATTCATTTTATGGCATTAAAGACTTTGCTTATTTTGAGGTGAAGGGCGGCGATGTTTTGTATCTGGGTGATTGTTATCAACAATATAAAGATAGAGGAGACATGACACACAATGTAAAGCCAAAAATTAACTTAAATGATCGGTTTGATGAGGCTAAAGCATTTATGAATGAAAATTATCCATCTTTGGCGGGTAAATTAGAGAAACGACTTATTAAGCGTTATGGCCACAATTAAAACAGATATCATCTGATATTTAAGTTATTTTTTTAAACACAAACGTAAAAGCCGTTCTTGGGTAACTGAGGACGGTTTTTTAGTATAGAAAAAGGAAAAATATATGCAAAACACAATTGAAACAATGGGTGATATTGACATACTGGCACGTACGATTTATGGCGAGGCACGTGGTGAATATGGTCGAGTTGACGGTGGTCTGGCGGCGTTGATTGCGGTCGGGAATGTAATTGTGAACCGAACGCAGCAACAGACGTGGTTTGGGCGGACAGTACGTGATGTGTGTTTAAAGCCATATCAATTTTCATGTTGGAATAGGAATGATCCAAACCTGCCGAAGCTTATGGAAGTGACAGATGAAA
>JAZKAK010000021.1:52415-84998 GCA_040389165.1 Pseudomonadota bacterium | reverse complement strand
GAAGGTGGTCGTACCGTTGGTGCGGGTGTTGTTGCGAAAATTTTGAAATAATAGAAAGCGAGACTAAGGCATGGAAAACCAAGCAATCAGGATTCGCCTTCAAGCATACGATCATCGTCTGCTTGATTTATCAGTCCGCGAAATTGTAAACACTGCTAAGAGAACGGGGGCACAAGTCCGTGGCCCAATTCCCTTGCCAACGCGCATACAGCGGTATACAGTGAATCGTTCTCCTCATATTGATAAAAAATCACGTGAGCAGTTTGAAATACGGACACACAAGCGATTACTCGACATTATCGATTGGTTGCCACAAACAGTTGATGCTTTGATGAAGCTAGACTTGGCAGCCGGCGTTGATGTTGAAATCAAACTTTAAGGAAAAACCATGAGATCAGGTTTAATTGCTGAAAAAATTGGTATGACCCAGGTTTTCGAACCAGGCGGGAATCAAGTACCAGTTACCGTGCTGAAGGTGTCACCTTGCACGGTCATAGAACGAAAAATGCAGGACGTTCACGGATATGATGCAGTTCAATTAGGGACACGTGAAGTGACCCCAAATAAACTGGCTAAACCGCAACGTGAATATTTTGCGAAAAAAAATCTTGCGCCTTGTAAGATATTGAAGGAGTTCCGCGTATCTCCTGATAATCTTCTCGACGTAGGTACGTTAATAAATGCAGGACATTTTGAGTCAGGCCAGTTTGTTGACGTTGCCGGCACATCGCTCGGTAAAGGTTTTGCTGGTGCTATGAAGCGTCATAACTTTGGCGGTTTACGTGCCAGTCATGGTGTTTCTGTTTCTCACCGTAGTCATGGTTCAACAGGTAACCGTCAAGATCCAGGTAAGGTCTTCAAAAATAAGAAGATGGCCGGTCATATGGGACATGTTCGTGTTACAAAGTTAAATCTACAAGTGCACTCAATTGATGCAGAACGCGGCCTTATTTATATTAAAGGTAGTGTACCTGGTCCAAAGAGTGGTATAGTTTACGTTCGCGACGCCATTAAAAAGGCCGCTCGGCTTAAGGATGTGGTGGCATGAAGATTAATGTACTAGACAAAAATAATGTCGTTAAAGAAGAAATCGAAATCAATGATGCGATTTTTTCAATTGAACCACGTACTGATATTATGTCACGTGTTGTTCACTGGCAGTTGTCAAAACGCCAACAAGGAACGCACGCAACAAAAAGTCGTTCTTTTGTAAGTGGTTCGACAAAGAAAATAGTAAAACAAAAAGGTTCCGGTGGAGCTCGTCATGGTTCAAAACGTGGCGCACAGTTCCGTGGTGGTGGTATCATATTTGGTCCAGTCCCGCATAGCCATGCTTATTCATTACCTAAGAAGGTTCGCGCACTCGGTCTGAGAATGGCTTTGTCAGCAAAAGCCCTTTCTGGTAATCTTTTGATTCTTGAATCATTTGAAATGGAATCAGCAAAGACAAAAGAAGCATTGAAGCGTTTTTCGGATTTTGGAACACATTCAGCACTCTTTATTGATGGTGAATCTGTAAATGCTGGTTTGTCATTGGCTGTAGCAAACATTATTGGTATGGACGCGCTGCCTCACATTGGTGCAAACGTGTATGATATTTTACGTAAGGAAAAACTTGTAATTAGCGTTGCCGGTATCCGTGCGTTGGAAGAGAGATTAAAATGAGTAATAAGCACATTAAGTTAGCGCATTTTGATATTATTCGTAGCCCTATTTTGACAGAGAAGTCGAACCTTTTGACAACTCATAATCAGTATTTCTTCAACGTATCTTTAACGGCTTCTAAGCCAGAAATTAAAGAAGCGTTTGAAGCAGTATTTGGTGTTGAAGTTAAAAGTGTTAACACGCTTATTCGAAAAGGCAAACAACGTATTTTCCGTGGCCGTCGTGGTAAACAAAACGACGTTAAAAAGGCAATGATTTGCCTTAAAGCCGGCCAACGGATTGATGTCGCGACAGGGGTATAACAATGGCACTTAAGAATTATAAGCCAACCACGCCAGGACAACGTCAGTTAGTAAATATTGATCGTTCTGGACTTTGGAAGGGCGAGCCACTCAAGGCTTTGACTTTTGGTTTACGTAAATCGGGTGGTCGTAACCATCACGGACGTACAACAAACTGGAATACTGGTGGTGGACACAAGCGTCGCTACAGAATCATTGACTTTCTTCGTAATAAGTACGATATTGAAGGTGTGGTGGAGCGGATCGAGTATGATCCAAACCGTTCATCCTTTATTGCACTCATAAAATATACAGATGAAGAGCAACGTTATATTATTGCTCCTCAACGTTTGCAGGTCGGTGATAAAGTTATTGCTGGCGATAAAACAGACGTTAAGCCTGGTAATAGTATGATGTTACGCAATATGCCAATTGGTACGATTATTCATAATATTGAGATGAAAGTCGGCAAGGGCGGTCAATTGGCTCGTTCTGCTGGTGCCTATGCGCAAATTATGGGGCGTGATGCAAGTCATGTTATTGTAAAGCTTACTTCAGGTGAAGTTCGTCTTATAAGGTCAGATTGTCGTGCGACGGTTGGTTCGGTTTCAAACCCAGACCATCAGAACCGTTCACATGGTAAGGCTGGACGTAGCCGTTGGATGGGTATTCGTCCGACAGTACGTGGTGTAGCAATGAACCCGATCGATCACCCACATGGTGGTGGTGAAGGGCGTACATCCGGTGGTCGTCATCCAGTGACTCCATGGGGTAAAAAGACTAAGGGTAAGAAAACCCGGTTAAACAAGCGTACGGATTCACAAATTGTCCGTCGCCGTAATAAGAAATAAGGAGTAACTAGACGTGCCAAGGTCAGTTTGGAAAGGCCCGTTCTTTGATAGGTATCTGCTTAAAAAAGCAGCTACCGTAAAAGAATCAGGGCGTAAAGACGTCATTAAAACATGGTCGCGACGTTCAACAATACTTCCACAGTTTGTTGGTGTGACATTTGGCGTACATAACGGTCATAAATTCATCCCTGTTTTTGTTTCAGAAAACATGGTTGGTCATAAACTCGGTGAATTTGCTCCTACCCGTACGTATTACGGGCATGGTGCAGACAAGAAATCAAAGAGGTAGATGATCACATGTCAGAAACAAATGCAAAAGCAATTTTAAGCAATATACGCGTCAGCCCAAGAAAGTTAAATCTTGTTGCGGCTGCAATTCGCGGGATGGCTGCTGAGAAAGCGATGACTTATTTGATGTTCTCTCGTAAAAGAGTTGCGTCAGATGTTCGTAAAACACTCGCTTCAGCAATCGCAAATGCTGAAAACAATCATGGTCTAGATGTGGATCGTCTCTTCGTTAGCCATGCATATGTTGGAACGGGTATGAAGCTTCGTCGTTTCCAAGCTCGTGGGCGTGGTAAAGCGACTTCTATTGAGAAGCCATTCAGCCACTTGAGTATTGTTGTAGAAGAGAGAGGTCTTAATTAAATGGGTCAAAAGGTAAATCCAATTGGGCTACGCCTCGGAATCAATAGAACATGGGATTCACGCTGGTTTGCAGGAAAAGATTATGCTAAATATTTGCATCAAGATTTTAAAATCCGTGCCTATATTAAAGAAACTCTTGCGCAAGCTGGTATTTCCAAGATTATTATTGAACGTCCTGCTAAAAAAGTTCGCGTAAACATTTATTCAGCGCGTCCAGGTATTCTCATTGGTAAAAAGGGTGCTGATATTGATAAATTGAAGCAGACTCTTGGAAAAATGACTGGTGTTGAGGTTGCTGTTAATATCGTTGAAATTAGAAAGCCAGAGCTTGATGGTCAATTAATTGCTGATAATATATCACAGCAAATTGAACGTCGCGTCTCTTTTAGGCGTGCTATGAAACGTGCAATGCAATCAACAATGCGTCAAGGTGCTCTTGGGATTCGTGTTAATTGCGGTGGTCGCTTAGGCGGTGCTGAAATTGCACGTGTTGAATGGTACCGTGAAGGTCGCGTTCCACTACACACACTTCGGTCAGATATCGACTATGCTACCAGTGCTGCAAAAACAACATATGGTATTGTGGGTGTCAAAGTTTGGGTTTATAAAGGCGAAATTAAAGAGCACGACCCAATGGCACAAGATAAAAAAACAACCGAATATATTGTAAACAAATAGAACTTTCGAGGCTGATATGCTATCACCTAAGAAAACCAAATTCCGGAAAGCCTTTAAAGGTAAAATTCATGGAGATGCCAAAAGCGGCACAACACTGAATTTCGGTAGTTATGGTTTAAAGGCTCTAGAGCCGGCACGAATTACTGCCCGTCAAATCGAGGCAGCACGACGTGCAATTACAAGACACATTCGACGCGTTGGACGTGTATGGATCAGAATATTTCCAGACGTTCCTGTTTCAAGGAAGCCAGCTGAAGTCCGTATGGGCAGTGGTAAGGGGTCTCTTGAATTCTGGATTTGCCGTGTAAAGCCAGGTCGTATCATGTTTGAATTGGAAGGTGTTGCACCTGAGATTGCTGAAGAAGCATTTACTCTTGCTGCATCAAAGCTTCCAATACAAACAAAATTTATTAAACGTATTGTTTAGAGCAGACGGAGTTAGTCATGAAATTTGACCAAATGAAAAATTTGACTATTTCTGAACTGTATCAGAAAGCAGTTGATCTAAAAAAAGAAGCAATGAATATGCGTATTCTCAATGCTTCTGGTCAACAAACAAATATGAATCGTATGCGTGATATTCGTAAAGATGTAGCACGTATAAAGACACGTATTAATCAGCTGAAACAGTCAGCATAGGGTAGGGAGCAAGCCATGCCAAGGCGAGTACTTCAGGGAGTAGTTGTAAGCGACAAGGCGGATAAAACCGTTACTGTTCGTGTAGAAAGCAACATAATGCATCCTGTATATAAAAAATACATTAAAAGGCATAAAAAATATGCCGCTCATGATGAAGCAAATGCTTACAAAATGGGTGAAAACGTTAGAATCATCGAATCAGCTCCTATTTCAAAAACTAAGAAATGGGTTGTTGAGGGTCGTGTGTAGAGAGATTGAGACATGATTCAAACAGAAAGTCGTTTAGACGTTGCAGATAACTCCGGAGCTAAGGAAGTTCTCTGCATTAAAGTTCTTGGTGGATCCAAGCGCCGTTATGCTTCAATAGGTGACGTTATCGTTGTCTCCATTAAAGATGCTATGCCACGTGGCAAAGTAAAAAAGGGAGACGTCCATCGCGCCGTTATTGTTCGTACACGCCAAGCCATCAAGCGTCAAGATGGATCACTTATTGCTTTTGATAAAAACGCAGCCGTTTTAATCAATAAACAAGGTGAGCCAATTGGCAGTCGTATATTTGGTCCAGTTACACGTGAATTACGTGGTGCAGGATACATGAAAATTATTTCACTCGCACCAGAGGTGCTATAATGACACAATTGCGTTTTAAAATAAAAAAAGGTGACCTTATACAGGTTACTTCTGGCAAAAACAAAGGTCGTCGTGGTATTGTTCAAAAGGTAATTTTGGCAGAAGCACGTGTGATTGTTGAAGGTGTTAATCAAGTGACACGTCACATTCGTCCAAGTCAGCAAAACCCATCTGGATCCATAACAAAAACATTGCCAATTCATATTTCCAATGTTGCTGCTGTAGATCCATCGACGGATGCTCCGTCAAAAGTAGGATTTAAAATTAACCCTGATGGCTCAAAAGTTAGGATCTTTAAAAAATCAGGGCAACCTGTTTAAAGACCAATGATTGACCAGAAGCTTGCCATAGGTAAAGAAAGTTAAGTATTATGACTGGCTTAAAGTTAAAATATGAAAAAGAAATCAAGCCGCAGCTCATGAAAGAGCTCGAGCTTGATAATGTGATGCGCTTACCGCGCGTTACGAAAGTTGTCATCAACATGAGTGTTGGTGAAGCAGTGAGTGACAGTAAGAAATTGCAATTCGCCGTTGAGGAATTAATGGCAATAGCTGGTCAAAAACCAATTGTTACAAAAGCAAAAAAATCAATAGCAGGTTTTAAACTGCGTGAAGGAATGTCTATTGGTGCAAAGGTTACTTTGCGCAATGACCGTATGTATGAGTTTCTTGATCGATTGATCAACATAGCTATGCCACGTATTCGTGACTTCCGTGGATTATCAAGTCGTAGTTTTGATGGAAATGGTAATTATTCTTTAGGTATTAAAGAGCAAATCGTTTTTCCTGAAATTAACTATGATAAGGTTGATAAAGTTCGTGGTTTTGATGTTACTGTTTGTACAACGGCAAAAAACGATAAAGAGGCTTTAGCATTGCTAAAAGCCATGAACTTCCCTTTTACACGGTAAGGATTGAAAAATGGCAAAGAAAAGTTCCATAGAGAACAATCTAAAAAGACGTCGTATAGTGGCTTCTAAAAAGAATTCACGCGCGACATTGTCGGCAATTGTTAATGACAAGCAAGCATCATTCGAAGATCGAATTTCTGCTGTGCATAAATTAGCTGAATTGCCACGAAATTCATCGGCTACACGCGTTCGCAACCGTTGCGAATTGACAGGACGCGCTCGTGGCTATTATCGTAAATTCCAAGTTTCGCGTATCGCATTACGTGAGCTCGGTAATCAGGGTTTAATTCCAGGTATCACGAAGGCGAGTTGGTAAAATGACAATAACTGATCCAATTAGCGATATGTTAACCCGTATACGCAATGCGCACAGAGCGCAGAAGCAAACGGTTATCATGCCCGCATCAAAGGAAAAAGAAGCAATTCTAAGCGTTCTTCAGTCCGAAGGTTACATTCGTGGTTTCTCACGTTCGAACGTTCGTCCTGGAATTGACGTGATTAATGTCGAATTGAAGTATTATGAAGGCAACCCGGTTATCAGTACGATCGAGCGAAAATCAAAACCAGGTCGTCGTGTTTATGTTGCAGTTGCTGACATAAAACCAATCGCAAATGGTCTTGGTATCAATATCCTATCAACGTCGCAAGGCATCATGTCTGATGTTCAAGCGCGGCAGTTGAATATGGGTGGCGAATTGCTTTGTTCTGTATTTTAGGAGATATCAGGTATGTCACGCGTCGGCAAAAACGAGATTCTACTGCCAAATGATGTTACTTTTGCAAATGACAATGGTTGTTTGACTGTAAAAGGTAAATTTGGCACAGAATCATACACCCTTCCAGGGTGTGTTACATTAGAGAAAACAGATAACAAGCTAAAGCTACAACCAAAAGACCAGAGCATGCGTGTTCGTTCTCTTTGGGGGACAGCGCAACGCACTGTTGCCAATATGGTTAAGGGTGTAAGCGCAGGTTTTACAGTCAGTTTAAACCTTGTTGGTGTAGGTTATAGAGCAAGTGTTACTGGTAATAAAATAGTTTTGCAATTGGGTTTTAGTCATGATGTTGTTTATGATTTGCCTGAAGGTATTAGCGCAAAATGTGAGAAACCAACAGAAATTGTGATCTCAGGATCAAGTAAGCAACAAGTTGGGCAAATCGCAGCAGAAATTCGTAATTACAGAAAGCCAGAGCCTTATAAAGGTAAGGGCGTTATCCGTGAAAACGAATATGTTGTTAGAAAAGAAGGGAAGAAGAAGTAAGATGATGACTTCCGTAGAACTCCGTCAACGGCGAAAACAACGCCAAAGGACGAAGATCCTTTTGGTTTCAGCTGGTCGCTTACGTTTGACAGTGCATCGTACTAATCAGCATATGTATGCTCAGATTATCGATGATAAAAACTCAGTAACACTTGCTTCAGCTTCTACCCTTTCAAAAGAAGCAAAAAGCGCATTAAAATCAGGTGGCACAAAAGAGGCAGCAACCTTCGTTGGTAAAGCATTAGCTATACTTGCAAAGGAAAAAGGAATCACTGAGGTCGTTTTTGATCGATCAGGTTTCATTTATCATGGTCGCATTCAGGCATTAGCTGAGAGCGCACGTGAACATGGCCTCGTTTTTTAGGATAGATAGATATGGCACGAAATACATCAGAGCAACGTGGTGACGAGCAGTTTGTAGAAAAGCTCGTTAGCGTTCGTCGTGTTACAAAAGTTGTTAAGGGTGGTAAAATACTTCGCTTTTCAGCACTTGTAATTGTAGGTGACGGTAAGGGTCGCGTTGGTTTTGCCTCGGGTAAAGCACGCGAAGTTCCTGATGCCGTTAAAAAAGCAGTAGATAAAGCGAAAAAAACAATGATTCGCGTTCCATTGCGTGAAGGTCGTACATTGCACCATGATGTGCGCGGTCGTGATGGCGCTGGTGAAGTTTTCCTTCGTTCGGCACCTGCGGGTACTGGCGTTATCGCTGGTGGTCCAATGCGTGCGGTTTTTGAAGCTTTAGGTCTTCATGACGTGGTTAGCAAATCTGTTGGTAGTACTAACTATCACAACATGGTTCGTGCTACGTTTGACGCACTTAGGTCGGTTAATTCTCCACGCTCAATCGCAAATAAACTTGGTAAGAAGCTGGGTGAAATCGTTGCGCGTCGTGAAAATACTGGAGCAAAAATTGTTTCTAAAGAAGCAACGAAAGGCGAATAATCATGGCTGTAAAGAAAAAAGAGTCAACCCCTGCAACTATTAAGGTAAAACAAATTGGCAGCCCGCAACGTCGTGAAGCTGTACAAAGAGAATACCTTAAAGGTTTGGGTTTGGGTAAGATGAACCGAGTTCGTGAACTCCAAGACACACCAGGTGTACGTGGCCTTTTAATTAAAGCTGCACACATGGTAGAAATTCTCGAGAATTAATCATGCAACAATTTCGTATTAATGAATTAGCTGACAACAAGGGTGCACGTACTGTACGTAAGCTCCTTGGTCGCGGTCTTGGATCTGGTCTTGGTAAGACATCCGGGCGTGGCGGTAAAGGTCAGACAGCACGTAATGGCTGCGCAATGAACGGTTTTGAAGGTGGTCAAACACCACTCTATCGTCGTTTGCCAAAGCGCGGTTTCAAAAACATTCATGCATTGCCAATGGCTGAGATTGATTTCAACATGATCAATGTAATGATTGACAATGGCTCTCTAAATGCAGGAGATCGTCTTGATCTTGAATTTTTGAAGAAGCTAGACCTTGTGCAACATAAAGTTCGCGTGCTAAGTTTGCTAGGTAATGGTGAACCCAAGGTTAAAATAACACTGGCAGTTACTCGCGCTACTTCCAAAGCTAAGGAAATAGCAGAGAAAGCCGGAATTACTCTAGAAATGGAATAAGGAAACATATATGTCCTCAGCAATTGAGCAACTCGCATCAGGAATATCATTCGCATCGTTTTCAAAAGCGGAGGATCTTAAAAAGCGTATTATGTTTACGCTTGGTGCACTCATTATTTTTCGTCTGGGGACCTATATTACTATTCCAGGAATAAATCCTCTCATTATTGAGGAATTCACACGATCACACTCTGGAGGCATTCTCGGTATTTTGGATATGTTCTCCGGTGGTGCGATTGGTCGTATGACTGTGTTCTCACTCAATATCATGCCTTATATTTCAGCAAGCATCATTGTGCAGCTGATGACAACTATCTCACCTCATCTTGAAGCCTTGAAAAAAGAAGGCGAATCAGGACGCAAAAAATTAAATCAATATACACGTTATGGTACAGTTCTCTTGGCTGTAATCCAAGGGTATGGGATTGCAATTGGACTTGAAAAAATGTCTGGTCATGCAGGTGCTGCCGTTATGGATCCGGGATTCTTCTTTCGTTTATCCACCGTTGTTACGTTAACAGGTGGTACTATGTTTGTTGTTTGGCTCGGTGAGCAAATCACATCACGTGGAATTGGTAACGGAACTTCTCTTATTATTTTCTCAGGTATCGTTGCTAACTTGCCTCAAGCCCTTGTGCAAACTTTGCGACTTGGCCAGCAAGGTTCTTTGTCAACTTTTATTATTCTTGGTGTATTATTCATGGTAATTGCCGTGATTGGTTACATCGTATTTATGGAAAAAGCGCAACGTCGTATACCTATTCAATATCCAAAGCGCCAAATGGCAGCAAATATGCCTGCAACAAGTCAGTCAACACATTTACCTCTTAAGATTAACAGTGCTGGTGTCATTCCTCCAATTTTTGCATCGTCAATTTTATTGATGCCGACGACTATTATTGGATTTGCCGGAGCAGGTGACCCTAATTCAATTTGGACGAAACTTGCCTCTATCATGGCGCATGGTCAACCTGTGTATATGTGCTGTTTTGTTGCAATGATTATTTTCTTTGCATTCTTTTATACAGCAATTATGTTTAATCCAGCTGAGACAGCAGAGAATCTACGTAAATCAGGTAGCTATATTCCTGGCATACGCCCAGGTGCTCAGACTGCTGAATATATTGACTTCGTTATGACGCGCTTGACATGTGTTGGTGCTTTATACCTTGCGTCAATTTGTATTCTGCCGGAAATTATTTTGTCACAAGTTTCATTGCCCTTTTATTTTGGTGGTACAAGTATTTTGATTGTTGTTACAACAACTATCGATACTATTGGGCAAGTTCAATCGCATTTGGTCGCTCATCAGTACGAGGGATTAATTAAGAAAGCTCGCTCTAAGGGGACACTTGTCTAACTATGACATTTCTTGTTTTTTTAGGCGCACCAGGTTCTGGTAAAGGCACCCAAGCGCAATCTTTGGCTGTAGAGCATCCTGATCGTGTTGTCCATATTTCTACTGGGCAGTTATTACGAGATGCTTTTGCGGAAGGTACGCCACATGGCCTTTATCTTAAGACCTTAATGGAATCAGGAAAATTAATACCTGATGAAGAAATTTTTACGGTTTTGGAAGAAAAACTTAAATCAATAAAAGCTAATCATATAGTTATATTAGATGGTTTTCCAAGAACGTTGAATCAAGCCATCCTTTTGAGTGATTTTGCAAAAAATACTGGCAAACAGATTGAAAAGGTTGTATACTTTGACATCGCTGATGCAGAGCTTGTTGATCGTTTGGCTGGACGATTCATGTGTGCAGACTGCGGTGCCGTTTATCATAAGCACCATAATAGACCACAACAAGATGGTGTTTGTGATTTTTGTGGATCGAAAAATTTCCAAGTGAGAAATGATGACAAAGAAGAAGTCATTGCTCAGCGTCTTGGAATTTATCATGCAGAAACAAAACCACTCGTGTCCTACTACGAAGCACAAGGGGTGTTATTTAGGCTTGATGCTGCTCAATCTGTTGACAGCATTAAGAAGACATTATTAAAAGAGATTAAGCTTGTAGCTGCCGAATAAGGAGTTTGGATAGATGGCACGTATTGCTGGTGTAAACGTACCGACGCAAAAGAAAGTCGTAATAGGACTTACTTATATTTTTGGGATTGGTTTGAATCGTTCGAATCAAATCATGAAAGATCTTGAAATTGATATGGACAAACGTGTCAATCAGTTGTCAGATCATGAAATTTTAAAGATTCGCGAATATATTGATGCGCATATTAAAGTTGAAGGCGACCTGAGACGTGAAGTCTCCATGAACGTAAAGCGTTTGATGGATTTGGGTTGTTATAGAGGCTTGCGTCACCGTAAGGGATTACCTGTTCGCGGTCAACGTACGCATACAAATGCGCGTACGCGTAAAGGCAAGGCTGTAGCTATTGCTGGTAAGAAAAAAGTGACGAAGTAGGGTTATAGGAATGGCACAAAAAACAGTAGCGCGCGTTAAGCGTCGTGAAAAAAAGAATGTTGTAAACGGCGTTGTTTACGTTAACTCAACATTTAATAACACATTGATAACGATTACTGACGAACAAGGTAATGCTATCTCTTGGTCAACAGCTGGTGCGATGGGCTTTAAGGGCGCACGTAAATCAACTCCTTATGCAGCGCAAATTGCTGCTGAAGAAGCTGGTAAAAAAGCTGCAGAACATGGATTGAAAAATGTTCGCGTTGTTGTCTGTGGCCCAGGTTCAGGTCGTGAAACAGCTTTACGTGCGTTGCAATCTCTTGGTTATAATATAACGTCAGTGCGTGATTCGACACCTGTTCCACATAATGGCTGTCGTCCTCCAAAAAGACGTCGTGTATAATTTAGAAGAACGGGTGTAGTTGTGATCGAAAAAAATTGGCAGTCACTCATTAAAAGTGGCAAATTAGAAGTACATTACCTGACGCAAGATTTGCGTTCTGCAGAGATAGTTGCAGAGCCATTGGAATGTGGTTTTGGTATGACTTTGGGTAATGCTTTAAGACGTGTTTTGTTGTCATCTCTTCAAGGTGCTGCGATTACGTCAGTTAAAATTGAAGGTGTTTTACACGAGTTTTCAGCTGTGCCTGGTGTTCGTGAAGATGTAACTGATATCGTTCTAAACTTAAAAACAATTTCAGTTCGCATGCAAAACGAATTACCTAAGCGTTTGCGCTTGAGTGTGAAAGGTCCTTGTGTTGTTAAAGCTGGCGATATTCAGCCAGTAGCAGGAATTGATATTCTTGATCCAGAGATCGTTATTTGTACGTTAGATGAAGGTGCTCAGTTAAACATGGAATTTACCGTGCAAACTGGTAAAGGTTATGTGCCTGCTTCACAACAACAAATTGAAGATAAGCCCATTGGACTAATCCCAATAGATGCTATTTTTAGCCCAGTTAAGCGCGTTGTTTATCGTGTTGAGCAAACGCGTGTTGGTCAACGTACTGACTATGATAAATTGATTATGCGCATTGACACCGATGGATCTATTAAACCAGATGACGCTGTTGCTTTTGCTGCACGTATTATGCAAGACCAATTCCAACAATTTATTAATTTTGAAGAGCCACAGGCTTTGGAATCAAAAGAAAATAAAGAAAGTATTACGTTTAGTAAATACTTACTCAAAAAGGTTGATGAGCTTGAACTTTCAGTTCGATCTGCAAATTGTTTGAAGACTGAGAATATCTTCTACATAGGTGATCTCGTTCAAAAGTCTGAAGGTGAAATGCTTAAGACACCAAACTTTGGTCGTAAGTCACTGAATGAAATCAAAGAAGTTCTTGCACATATGGGGCTTGGTTTTGGGATGACTATTCCAAATTGGCCGCCTGAAAATGTCGAAGAGCTTGCACGTAGTGTTGAGGACCCTTTTAATTAAGGTCTGATTTTAATTAAGGAATAGAAAAAAATGCGTCATAAAATTAGTGGTCGTAAACTAAATAGAACATCGTCACATCGTAAGGCCATGTTTAAAAACATGGTTCAAGCACTTGTTGAACATGAACATATTCAAACAACGTTGCCTAAGGCGAAAGAGTTACGTCCAATCGTAGAAAAGTACATAACAATGTGCAAATCAAGTGATCTTGCTACACGTCGTTTAGCGATCTCACGTATTGGATCTGAAACTTCTGTTGCAAAACTTATGTCTGTAATTTCTCCACGCTTTAAAGAGCGTGCAGGTGGATATACACGCATTATTAAAGCTGGATTTCGTTATGGTGATAATGCACCAATGGCTATTATTCAGTTGGTCGATTTTGATCCAACAAAGCAAACACAAGTTGTTGAAGATTAATTCTCGCAATTAGCTTCTAAAAATATAAACCCTCCTTCTTTTCGTTGGAGGGTTTTTTATATCTCTAAATTTCTTAACTCATTATTGAATCACATAAATTCTATTAACGTACGTTAAAATGAATGTAAACTTGAAGACAGTATAAAACATGGACACTCTTACCGTAACGCAAGCGCGATCAAATCTTTACGAATTGATTGAAGAAATAGATGAAGAATCTTCAATTAGAATTCTTCGTATGTGGACACATTACGAATAAAGCATCCACATATAATTAGCTACCCACGCATTCCATCAATCCACGTATCTATCGCTGACAACGCAATCATTTCACGTGCACCGGTGCGACGGTTTTTATATTTCACCATTGATTCTTGAATGGCTTTATTCCCTACAATCAATAAAAAAACTCGATCGTAGTCGACCGAGTTTTTAGTTAACAATATTTTATTGCATAAGCATAAAGAGGCAATTTAACACAATCTTGCTTAAGGGAGTTTTTTTCTACAATCGAGGTGCAATTGCGGCCTTTAGAGCATCTGAAAGCTCATGACTGCCAGCAACTTCAAAATGATTTGTTAAGTCCAAAAGGGCGATAGCCTTTTGTGCGTTTACACCCCCGCTACCAGCGTTAGCCATTCTTGACTCAGTAACAAATTCATTTATTTCGCGTGCTAAGTTTAACTTAATGGATGTGATAAGTCTTGTTGATAACTCATTATTACCAGCAACTTCAAACTTGAGTACTAATTTCAACAGACCATCAGCTCTTATTGGATCAAAACCACCTACATGACCACGAGCCATTCGAGATTCATTAATAAAATCATTAACTTCTAGTGTTAATTTCGATTGAATAGCTGCGTTAAGCCTAGTTGAAAGTGCATTGCTACCAGCAACTTCAAAATGACGCACTAACTTCAAAAGAGCCACTGCCTTTTCCACGTTAATACCGCCTACACCGGCACGAGCCATTTCTGACTCACGAATAAACGCATTAACTTCGCGTTCAAGCCTGAGTGCAAGAGCTTCATTCAAAACAGATGAGCGACCATGATCACCTGCAACTTCAAAACGACTCACTAGATTTAATAAGGCTACAGCCTTCTCCACATCAACACCGCCTGCACCAGCACGAGCCATTTCTGACTCACGAATAAATGTAGTGATTTCTTGATCTAGCTTTGGGGCAATTACTGTATTCAAGGCAGATGAGCGACCATGATCACCTGCAACTTCAAAACGACTTACTAACTTTAATAATGCCACAGCTTTTGGTGCATTCACACCTCCAGAACCAGCATTTGCTCTTTGTGATTCGCGAACAAATGTATCAATCTCACCAGCACAAACAGAGTTATGCAATCCAGATGAAATCGTGCTCAACAAAAGAGCAAGGCCAAGATTAATTTTATTTTTTTTCATAATAGACTTCCTTTTAAATATGTTAATTTTAAGAAATAAGAAGTTATTGAGTGCGAAAATATCTCCTTATGTATATATATATTAAAAAAAGTGAAAAGTCAACATCATTTATATTATGAAAAAAATATAAATTTATCTTTAATTAATATCTATTTAAAAGAAAAATACTACCCACGCATTCCATCAATCCACGCATCAATGCCCGACAAAGCAATCATTTCACGCGCGCCAGTACGACGGTTCTTATATTCGACTAGTGCTTCATGAACGGCTTTGTTGCCCACAATCAGATGGTGTGGAATGCCAATTAGATCCATCGTTGCAAACTTTGCACCTGGGCGTTCGTCCCGATCATCAAACAACACCTCAATTCCGGCACGTACTAATTTTTCATAAGTCTCATTTGCAATTTTATCACACGCTGCATCACCTGTTTTTGCTGAAATTAATGCCACCTTAAACGGGGCAACTGCATCTGGCCAAATAATACCGGCTTCATCATGATTCGCCTCAATAATAGCAGCCACTAGGCGTGACACACCAATACCGTACGATCCCATTTCAGGCACAACTGCCTGTCCATCAGCGCCTGCCACTTTCACGTTCAAGGCTTCTGTATACTTTTTTCCAAAGTAAAAGATATGCCCAACTTCGATGCCGCGTGCAGACTTTAAACGATCTGCGGGGAGGGGGCAATTATCTGCATCATGCTTTTCATCGGCCGCTGCATAGAGTGTTTGTAAATGATCAAAGGTGCGCTGTTCTGGCGTCAGCGTATCATACGCTGCATCGTAATAAACTGTGCTTTCGCCTGTTTCTGCCATGATTTGAAATTCATGGCTTAGGTCGCCGCCAATGGCGCCTGAATCAGCACGTACGGGAATTGCAACTAGGCCTAAACGATCAAACGTACGCAGATAGCTTTCGAAAATTCGCTGATAGGTAGCACGTGCATCTTCGTAGGTAGCATCAAACGAATAGCCATCTTTCATCAAAAATTCACGGCCACGCATCACGCCAAAGCGTGGGCGCATCTCGTCACGAAATTTCCATGTGATTTGGTAGAGAACCTGCGGCAAATCACGATAGCTTTTTACGTATTGACGAACGATGTCTGTGATGACTTCTTCATTAGTTGGGCCAAATAAAAGATCGCGATCATGGCGATCTTTGACACGCAGCATTTCCTTGCCGTAATCTTCGTATCTACCGCTTTCTTGCCATAAAGACGCTGGCTGAAGGGTTGGCATAATCACGCGATGACAGCCTATTTTATCTTGTTCATCAGCGACTATTTTCTCTATCTTTGATAAAACTCGTTGTCCTAATGGTAGCCATGAATAAAGCCCCGATGCGCATTGATTCACCATGCCCGCACGCAGCATGAGACGATGCGATGCGATTTGTGCATCAGCAGGTATTTCTTTTAGTACTGGTAAAAAGTAAGCGGATAAACGCATTTTGAAATGTCCTTATTATTGATGTTTGATGTCACTAAAGAAAAACCCCCGGTGACTTTTTTGCCGCCGAGGGTTTTTTGCAAAGCGGAGAAGAATTAACGATACATAACCACAGTCGGTGCTGGTGCTGCTTGCTGTACTTCCATTACTGGGGAAGAATCTGGAGAAACACGTGAGCGCCCCGCATGGCTCATACTCTCTTCAAAGAGAACACGTTGACCTACAGCTAGGACAGGTTCCATGCCTTGTACTGCTGATTTAATCTGTCCATTTGATAATTTAACGGTGTACTTCATACCATCTTGATTGCCAAGTGCTTGTTCAGCAAATGCGCCGGCAGTACCGCCAGCAAGTGCGCCGAGTCCAATGCCGAGTAATTGTCCTTTACCTTTACCGAAAGCAGAACCTGCTAACGCACCGCCAAGACCACCAATTGCCATACCAGCAGTATTTTCAGTTAGCTTTTCGGTTTCAGCAACATTGACTTTTTCAGCACTAATGATCACACCTTGGTATGTGTTATGGCTGCCTAAATCGCTTGATTTATAATTATTTGCCGCAATATTGCGCGTGCAGCCTGATCCAAAAGTGATTACTGATACGCCTAGCAAAAGGACAGTCGTTATTTTTTGAACGTTCATGTTTGGTTCCTAAATTATGTTTAAATAATAGATAAATTATAAATTACGCACACAAATTTGTACACGCTTATTTTAAAGCCAAACGAGCGGCAATTAATTCAGTGATCGATGTATATCGAGCAGCACTTTCAGCTTCGGTTGTACTCAATGCCAATGGCACGCCGGCATCACACGCTATCCGAATCGCTGACGTTAACGGAATCGCACCCAAAAAAGGAATCCCCGCTACATCAGCTGCTTTATGTGCGCCATCACGGCTAAATATATTGGTATTGGTGCCGCAGTTTGGACAACAAAAATAGGCCATATTTTCAATCATACCTACGACAGGAATCGATACTTTATCAAACATCGCCATCGCTTTTTTTGCGTCAATTAGCGCCATGTCTTGCGGTGTTGATACGATGACGGCGCCATCTACAATCAGTTGTTGCGCTAAGGTTAAATGTGCATCACCAGTGCCTGGCGGTGTATCAACAACCAATAGATCAAGATCGCCTTGATGTCCCCAGGCAACTTCGAATAATAATTGGTTCAAAGCACCTTGCACCATAGGGCCGCGCCAAATCATTGGCATTGCCTCATCAATTAAAAATCCCATCGACATAACCGACAAGCCATGCTTCAAAATTGGGATCAGCTTTTTATCGTCCGATACATCTGGCTTATCACGACACCCCAGCATCAATGGCAACGATGGTCCGTAAATATCAGCGTCCAGCACCCCAACGCGAAGCCCCATTTGTTGAAAAGCAATGGCAAGATTAAGTGCGGTTGTGGATTTACCCACGCCACCTTTACCTGATGCAACAATCAAAATCTTTTTAACATTTGGAATTGGCTTCTTATTCATTGGATTTTTGGGGGAATGAGGCGGCTTTGCAGCCTGTGGTTTGGTGTCCATAGAAAACGATACATGTATGCTTTTATTAGCTATAGATTCTTCGCTTTTAAGTGCCGCTTCAATGGTTGTCTTTAGCATGTGTTGGTCATCGGCAGGCAACCCCGTCGCATCTAGTAACAAAAGAATTTGTTTATCATTAGCGTGCACGTTAATAAGACGAGAGGCCGCATTCGGCAGCCTCGTCTTTGGTGATTGGTCTTGAACAGGTGAACTGTCAGTGTTAGGCAGATCTATTTGCTCAAGTATTTCTTTTATGTATTCAATGTTCATATTTTTTAATTCACCCATATAGGATCGGTGTGATTATCATATGATGAAAGTCTTTTTCTCTGTGGAGAATGAGGAGATAATGTATGAAAAAAACCATAACCAAGGCAGCTCGGGGAGCAGATAGCTCTGCGTGTTTCATGCTCATCTTCCTCGTCTATATTTTTAGCTTCTGAATCTGAATCTGAAAAAGATACCCCTCTTAATAATTCAGGGAGAGATGCTAATTGATGATATGCAGAATTTTTTCTTTCTAATGAAGAGCCGCTTGTTTCAGAACCGCTATCTGATTGATATCCCTGCTCTCTATCGTCATTCTCGAACGTGGCAACGCTACCGATTTTGCTATTTGAATTTTCAAGGTTAGTATTTGAATTCTCAAAAGCACCTGGTCCCCACGTAATACGATGACAACATTTTAGTTCATTTAGCTGCCTTGCTCTTTCTCTCAGACGTTCTTCCGCAGCTGTTAATCTTTTTTCTTCAGCTCTATAATCCACAATAATGAACAGCTCAAGTACTGTGCCAGTGCCCTCATAAGCACGTTCATGTTTTAGTTTTTTGTGTTCACTTGAGGTTTCCTCCAAAGTACAAAGAGAATCTGCTGATGAATGTCTATGAAATGTCTTGGAGTCGGCATAAGGATCAGTAGCAAACACATTCGTACCAAAGAACACAGTCATAGTAACAATTAAGAATTTAGTAAACATACTTAAAAAAACCTTAAGTTAGAATTGTATTTCTGCATGGTAACGCTAATTTGAATGTAAGGCAACCCAACTACGAATAAATTATGTAAATTTTTCAATAAAAACAAAATCAGTCACATATTGGGTGATTAACGCTACACTAAATCCGCTTCAGGTGATTTGAACTTGATAGAAATAGATAGTTGATAATGTTTATCTGGAAGTATTAATTATTTATTAACTTGATTATGTCTATTCTGTAGATAGTTAAGATGCAACATAGGTTTGAAATCATGAAATTAGAATTTAAAAAAAGCGCAATGTTAGCCGTTGCTTTGTCCGCATTGGCTTCTACTGCAGATGCAAACTTTGGTAGCATGATGGGCGGCATGGGCAGTATGCTGAGCGGTGGTACGGGGCAACCGAGTATGATGGGCAGTATGCTAAGCGGTGGTACGGTGCAACCGAGTGTGACGGGCAGTATGACGGGTGGCAGTAGAGGGCAACCGAGTATGATGGGCAGTATGCTAAGCGGTGGTACGGTGCAACCGAGTGTGACGGGTGGCAGTACGGGGCAATCGAGTATGCTGGGCGTCGGTACGGGGGGGCAGCAGCCAAGTACGACGAGTGCCGGTAAGATTGGGCAGCAGCAAGGCATGATGTCTGGTCAGTCTGAACCTCTGAATCCAGCAGAATTAGGTCAAATAGAGCAGCAATTTGGCGTATTTCCAGTGCCCAATATGCCAGGTTATTACATGCATAAGAGTGTAGTAAATCAACAAGGTGCTTGGCAAAATCAAAATGTTCAGCAGCAAGGTGCGTGGTCAAATCAAAATGGTCAGCAGCAATGGCCACAAGGTGCATGGTCAAATCAAAATGGTCAGCAGCAAGGGCAGCAAGGTGTGTGGTCAAATCAAAATGGTCAGCAGCAAGGGCAGCAAGGTGCGTGGTCAAATCAAAATGGTCAGCAGCAATGGCAGCAGGGTGCGTGGCCAAATCAAAATGGTCAGCAGCAATGGCAATAAGGATAGATGGGATAAAAGTTTGTTTTTCTAAATAGCGCAGCAATCTTTTTGTTTAAGCTTGCGCACACTGTGTGGCGTTTTTATTTTTCCACATACGATGCGCGTTTTAAACGGTCGTTAATCGCAAGGCCAATACCGGTGCTTGGTATTGGTGCAACGGCAATTCCTTGGTGTGTCGGGTTATCAAGCTGGCGCATCATTCGAAATAAATTAGCTGCCGCTTCCGTTAAATCTCCAGCCTCACTTAAATTTAGCACATTCGTTTGCGCTACACATGTTTTTCCAAAGGCTAAATAGGCTTCCCCAGGGAATGGATTGTCAATATTTAGACGAAGTGGAATGGACGGCGCATAATGGCGTTTCGTCATCCCTGGTGCTTTATAGCTTTGATTGTGTTCATTTTCTTGTGTATGTGACTGCGTCTGATTTTTTTTCTTGTCTATTCGCTGATTATCTTCTTTATAATGCAAAACAGGTCTTTGTAAAATATTTTCAAGCATTTCGACGGTTGTTCCCCCTGGTCTTAACAAAACAGGATCATCGCCAGATACATCTAAAATAGTGGATTCAAGGCCAACGGTACATAATCCACCATCAATAATGAGTTGAATGCGGTCACCCAGGTCACCCTCAACTGCTTCGGCAGAGGTAGGACTAATGTGATTAGATCGATTGGCGCTGGGGGCGGCGAGTGGGTTTCCAAAGACGGTGATTAGTTCTATCGCTACGGGATGCAGCGGCATACGTATAGCCACTGTGTCTAAGCCAGCTGTGACTAAATGTGACAATGCCTCATTGTTTCGTTTCATTACAAGTGTGAGCGAACGAGGTTCAGCTCCCCAAAAAACATTTGCTAGTTTTTCCGCAAGCGGTGTGAAAACTCCCCAATGTCTTGCCATTTCAATTGAATCCACATGAATAATCAACGGATTAAAAGATGGTCTTCCTTTTGCCTGATAGATACGTGCAACAGCGATATCATTTGTCGCATCCGCCGCTAAGCCATAGACCGATTCTGTCGGCATACCGATGACATGCCCGTCGTTCAGCAGCGACAGCGCTTTGTTAAGCGTATTCGTATTGTATTGCTCAATCATATTGTTTCTGTGACTCTAGCTCTTTATTCATTTGGATAGCAGACTTGCTTACTATTGATACGATTTGTGCACGAGACTAACACACCATTTAGATCAAGCATACCATTTATCTTGCTGACTCATGTAACAGTTTTGTATAGTGTTTACGTATAACATGAGATGATGAAAATTAATGAAAACGAATGAAATAGTAGACCTTGTAAAAACATTGCTTGATGATAAAAAAGCAGACAATGTCATAACAATAGACTTAAATGGCCAAGGCGCAATTGTTGATTATATGATTATTGCATCAGGAACATCTAATCGCCATGTAAGTGCGCTTGCAAATTTTATCGCGAGTGAATTCAAACTACGCGGCGTTAGAACCGAGATGGAAGGCACACCATTGTGCGATTGGGTTTTATTAGATATTGGCGACGTATTGGTGCATTTGTTTCGCCCAGATGTACGTGAATTTTATAATCTTGAAAAAATGTGGGGTGATAAATCGCCACGCCCATCAACAGCAAGTCTCGATGATTTAGCTGCATTGTCAGCGTCACATGCTGCAGCATCGATTGAAAACTAAATCATGAAATACGTGTTGATCGCTGTTTCTGATATGCGTAACGGCGTTGAGAAAGATTTATTTGACCAGTATCAAAAGCGATTAACACGATCTCTAACAGTGATCGAGCTAAAACAGCGTAATTGTCCCCCCAGCGAAGCCGCCGATATTCTAAAACACATAACAACAGATGATTGGGTCTGCGCCCTTGACGAAAGAGGGCAGTCCGTTACCTCGCGTGAATTTGCACAGCGTATTGGTAACGCCGAGCAAACGTTTAAACGATTGATTTTTATAATAGGCGGCGCTGATGGTTTGGCGCCTGATGTTCGTGCGCGTGCAAATTTTTGTTTGAGTTTTGGTAAGTTAACATGGCCGCATCTTCTCGTGCGTGGCTTGTTGGCAGAGCAATTGTATCGATGCCAGCAGATTGCAGTCAATCACCCATATCATAGGGATTAAGTTGGGGCGCCATCAATCTTCGTTGCGCATACGTCTGACATGCACATAAAATGCGCCATGTCCACCATCTTTTGGCTGCGCCTCATTAAAACTCACGATAAATTCAGGGTGTTGTTTAAACCAGAGCGGTGCTAACTCATTAAGAACGCCGCCTTTTCCTGTGATAACGAGAACAAAATGTAAATGGGACGTCTGTGCCCAATTAAAGAATCGATGAAGGGCGGACTCAGCCTCGGCGCGAGTATAGCCGTGCAGATCGATGCGCCCCTCTATTATTTTCTTTTTGATTTCTTTCGATGTTAATTTTTGAACAAGCTGATGTGCCCACCGTTCAGATGTTTCTCCCTTCCACACGCGTGGCTGAAGTGCAATCTTGGTTTGCTTAGGGCGAATGGCTTTTCCATTCGTATCAAGCTCTGGTATTTCTGGCATTAGTGTGTTGCTTGGTTTCTTAAGTGGCTTTACATCTTTGGCAAATAAACTCCAAAGCGTATCTTTTTTTTGATCGTCATCTGTCATTTTGTTCAGCTCTTCGGTAGCAATACATACAAATGACCCTTGCTATTCATTCTGCCTGCATATTGCGTTGCTTCGTGGCCAAATCCCCAGAAATAATCTGCACGAAGGCCGCCTTTGATGGCTCCACCTGTATCTTGTGCGACCGTTAAATGCTGCAAACGTTGATGCCCATTTTCTGGATGGTCAATATCTACCCAAAGCGGCGTTCCGAGGCCAATATAGAAAGGGTCCACAGCAAGGCTTCGTTTTGCTGTTAAGCCAACACCTTGTGAGCCAACGGGGCCATCAATGTTTGTTAAATCACGAAAGAATACATATGATTCATTTGTCGACATGATTTCTTCAGCGTGCTTGGGATGTGCTTTTAACCATTTACGAATGGATTGCATGGAAACGCCGCCACGGGGGAGTTCTCCACGATCAAGCAGTGTTTTTCCAATAGGGTGATAGGCATGTTTGTTAGTGCCTGCATAGCCAATACGCAGCATTTCACCATTTTCAAGTTTCACGCGACCAGAACCTTGGATTTGTAAGAAAAAGGCATCAACAGCATCGTCTACCCAAACAAGTTCAAGCTTTTTGCCTTTTAATGCGCCTCGTACAATATCAGCACGCGAGAATTTGACGTTAGTAGACTTATTGTCCGGATAACGATACAACGGGGTCGTGTAGCGCCCATGACGACGTTTGGATCCATGTAATAGAGGCTCATAATAGCCCGTGAATTGCCCGTCATAATTATCATTGAGCGATAGCTTGTATGGAATTAGATGTTTTTGCAACAAGGCTTTCCAATGCGAAGGCTGACGTATATGTTCAGCGACAACGGCCTGACAGAATGGACGCCAATCTTTTAAGGTACCTGTGAGGTTGGAATTTTGCGGGATTGGATAGGTCTTGTTTCCTTGTTTTAACATTACGGCGCATGATTTTTTCAAGGCAGGAATAGCCTCGATAATGCTGTCTTTTTCAAAGGAAGGAAGTTCTGAAAATGGCACAAGTTTGTATGTTAAATCACTTACACGCTGTGTTTCACAGCCGCAGATGATAAAAACAAGACAAAGGAGTGCAAGTGAAGGTTGGTAGTTAAGATTAATCATGTTTTGATTCAGTTTTTACCAATAACCAGATGGATGATGTAGAAGAAAATACGCGCTTAAACGTCCAAATATCAATAACTTTTGTTTTAAGGCGAGCGGGATTGTCAAAACTAACCCCTTCTGCATTTAATGTTGCAAGCATTTGTTCGCTTTGAAATTGCACGATAATAGAAGCACTTGCTTTTGTTGTTTTTGCATCAATAATGTCGCCATCAACGAAATCAATGATCGCTTCCATGTGATTGTTTTGTTGTTGACGCTGTTCAATTGCGAGTAGAAATTTAGTATAGACTTCTTTGCTAAGCAGCTTTTTTAATTGAGCCAGCTCACCACTTGCATAGGCGAGAACAATTTTTTCAAAAGCGCGCGCTGCACCTGTTAAAAAGGAATCTTCATTAAATGTGGTGTCGATGGTTTTTAGTTGTGTGAGCGCTGATTCAAACGTGCGTGTGTTTTTGATTGCTGGTTCAGCAGGGCGGATTTTGCGATTTGGCAAAACAATGATATTATCGCTATCAATAATTGTATTTGGTTCTGTCTTTGCTGTCACGCGCCATTCACGTGTTTTTTCTTCGCCTGTTCGTGTGCCGAGCACGGTCCAAAGACGATAAAAAACAAAGGCAGTTAACATTGCTAATAAAATAATTTCCATTGCCTTATTTCAATCCCTTTCTGGGTAGCTCACTTTTTGCAATCATAACCTCAAATGCAATTTAATGAAATAGCAGAAACGTTAATTTTCATCTCTATGCTTTAGTGTATCTTTAAAAAGATAAAAAAATGATTAATGGCGTGCATGGTTTTTTGTGTTGTTGCATTGTACGCGTTTGGTAAGTGAATAATGATGTCAAATTAACTTTACATTAATAACTTTTTTATATAATGTTCTTATGATATTGATTTTAAGAATTTTTAATACACATTTAATAAAAATTGTATTAAAACAATGAAAGTGAGTTTTTGTATGAACGTATCGATCGTAAAGCGTACCTGTAGTGTGCTGTTAATCAGCACCATGCTAACATCATCGTTGGTAACGAAAGGCTTTGCGATGGAACCAGCGGTTCATGTTGATCAAAGGCACGGCAATCCAGCTGCACAATCGGCTGCTGCTCGTGAAATTATGCAAAGTGATGGTATGTTTGTGTCCGCGGCGGCAGCTGCAGCAGTGTCAGTTCATGATTATACTTATGCGCCTGTAAGCCTTGAAGAGGTGATGCAGGTTTTTCATGATAATAAGGTAATGGCAGATGTATTTTCTAAAGCACTTAATAAGACACCTGCGGCGGATAGAAATGAAATTGGCCACTTGGCCTTGGGGTTGATCAGAACTGATATGAATACTGACGACGTACATTCTATTATATTAAGACTCTCCGAAGTAGTAGCTGAAAGAAATCCTTTTTCTTGGCTGGAAGAAATGAACATCATGAGACAGCTTGTAGATGACCCTCAAACTACGGATATTAAGGCCTCATTCAATAGATTAGCTCGTAATTATCGTGCTGAAATTATAGGACTAGCAAAGCAATTAATACGACCTGATATGGATAGTAAACATATAAATGAGATTATCGACTCACTGCGTTTTGAAAAGTATAGTAGATCGTATTATGATGACACGACAAATTTTCATGCAAATCTAAATATTATCCTGACCTCTTATCGTGCTGAATTTGTAGAGCTGGCAGGGAAATTAATAAGATCTGATATGGAGAGTAGAAATATAGGTGAGATTATATCCGCACTTATCAACGTCGACAGGAGTAATCGCGCGGAAATTGCAGGGTTGACAGAGCAATTGATGAAATTGTGTGAGAATGACACTAACGTACGGGGTATTATAAAATCACTCGCTATGGTCACCAGTGATCGTGCTGAAATTGTAGGGTTGGTACTGCAATTGCTCAGCTCGGGTGCAGCCCGCACTTATATAACTGCCATTATATCGTCACTCAACAGGGTAGCCAGTAGTGATCGTGCGAAAATTGTAGGATTCTCACAGCAATTGCTCAGATCAGGTATAAATGGCGATCAGATAATAATCATTATAAGCTCACTCGCCAAAGTCGACGGGAGTGATCGTGCTGAAATTGTAGGGTTGACAGAGCAATTGATGAAATTGTGTGAGAATGACACTAACGTAGGGGATATTATAAAATCACTCGCTATGGTCACCAGTGATCGTGCTGAAATTGTAGGGTTGGCACAGCAATTGATTAGACCAGGTGTGAAGGGTTATGAGGTGAATAACATTATTAGCTTGCTCGCCGACGTCGACAGTGCTGATCGTGGGGAAATTGCAGGGTTGGCACAGCAATTGATAAGGCAGGTGGGGAACAGGGACGCATGTTACATTATAAGATTATTCTCGAGCATCAGCAGCAATCGTGCAAATCATGTTGCGCGTGCATTACTCTTTATGCATGGTGGCAATCGTATTTTGTCTCAAGTATTTGAAGCTCCACTCAATGACGAAATAAGACTTGGTGGAATGCGGGATATTGTGCAAGGTGCAAATCCATACGCAGCTGGTATTAATGTGCATGATGGCCAGCGCGAGGCGCGAACCATTGTAGCTGTTGAACGATTAGTGGGTGATTGGCAGCCAACACAAGAAGAAATTGATCGTGAATTTGATGCTTTCTTGCAGGCTGTTCGTGCATTGCCGAAAAGAATAGATCAGTTACCACTAAACATTCAACAATTACGTATAGAGAATAGAAATAGACATTTAACGCTTCAACAACGCTTGTTAACCGCGCTTGGTGTGGATTTAAATGGAAAACGCATACACCAACCAGATCGTGGTTTTGGTGGATTTCTGGCAGGATCTTACGGTGAGGTGAGCATAGGTTCATTGCATATTAATGCGCGTGAATTCATTGCTCGATTCTGGCATTTTGCCAATAGTTATGTGCCTGAAGGGGGATCAGATCATTCTGGTAGTCCAGCGGCTGCATCGGTCGCGGCATCGAGTGGTGCCATTGAAACTGAACGTGCGATCATAAGAACTGCCATTATGAATGGTCTTGCAGAAGGTTTGCAAAAAGATTCCGAAACCACTGATCATGTGGTATGTGACCCAGGCAAAATACAACGCCTTGTGATGGGGACTATTAACGGTCGATTAAGGCTTGCGAATGGTTTGTTGGTTGATATTGATGATATAGGGCTTGTGAATGGAGCTAAAAAGGCAGCAAGTGCAGAAGAGCAGGGCGCTGGTGTTGGTGTTGCTGTGATGGTTGATGCCCCTATGATCGCAAATCTTGATGAAATCTCGCAATATTTACAGCCGTTTATGGATGAAATAATGGGGCAAGAACCAAAAGATCGTCCCCAAAACGGTAATGCATTCTTTATGCGTCTGTTTCAGTATCGAAATGCATTAGCCGATGGACACGTACATTTCTTTAAGGGACAACGTATCAATCTTGATCCAGCAGAGGTTGTGTATTATGTCCGCATGATGTCCCCTGCCACACGAGAGGGAGGCATTGTTCGTGTGCAAGCGGAGATTAATCCAGGAATGTCTTTAGTTGAATTATTAGCATATGATGATTTCCACGTGGATGATTATATGCATCAGTTTGAGGCGCGTGATCGTGCGCAGTTGGTAGAGGCACGCAGAATCGAAGCAGATCGTGCATTACGAGCACAGCAAGACCGTGAGTATGCAGAGACATTGGAAAATGATCGTCAACTGGTTCAACGGAAGGCTGCCGTAACGAAAATTCAGCGTATTGCACGCGGTAAGTTAGCAAGAAAACATGTAAAAACGATGCTAACCCAATCGCAAGAACAAGCTCGTGCACAGGCTGAATTAGTACAACGTGTGACGGATTTACGTGCTGCCATTGCAGATAGCACTGCTGGCGCTGTTGTTGCGGATGCAGACGTGCTGCGTGAATTGACAACGGCTGAGCAAAAATCCTACACACGATTACGTAATGTTTATAGCTTAAATAATCTGAAGAAATAGGAGGGAAGTGTAGCTACCCCCACACTATCATTAAGTTAAGCTAGACCTGTACCCGTCATGGCGAGTCCGAAGGAACGCGGCAATCCATGTTTTACAGCCTGGATTGCCACACCTGCTAGCAGGTTCGCCATGACGGCGGCGTAATTGTTATTTTCTTAACTTTAATCCTGCATGGGTTGAATTCCCCGTCGCTTGCGACGCTCAATTAAAATACACTTTTGTTTAAATCATACCCCGCTGCGGCGGGGAGCTTGATTTAATGGCGTCACAATAGCTACCGTATTCGTTTTGAATGACCTTCTTTCACTAAACGATGATATCTCAGCAGGTTCTTTTCAACGCGATTAAACAAATCACCTTTTTTAAACGTAAAGAACGGATATTTAGCGCTGTGTGCTCCTGTTTCGTCATGCGTAAGGCCGCATGATGTATCGAGCATTAATTCAATTGCTTCAAATACGGTATCAACCGGCCAAATTGCAAAACGTCCACATTTTATATCTTCAACGACGTCTTCGTGCAGGGTTAGGTTAACGATATTCATTCGTGGTAGTATTACACCTTGTTTTCCTGTGAGACCTTTTGCTTTGCATACACGGTGAAAGCCTTCAACTTTGTAATGCGCCCCCCCAATGGGTTGCGTAACGCCAAACTGATTCATAGATCCTGTTATTGCTATGTCCTGTCTTATGGGCACACCCGAAAGAGACGATAAAATTGCGATAACTTCTGCCATGGACGCGCTATCGCCATCAACATCAACATAGCTTTGTTCAAAAGTAAGTGAGCACGTGTACGATAACGGGAATTTTTGTGCAAAAAATCCGTTTAAAAACCCCTCTAAAATCATGGCTCCTTTTTGTTGAATAGGGCCTGCCAATTCTGTCAGACGTTCGATATTAAGGACGCCTACATCGCCGGCATAGCTTCGAGCCGAAATACGGCACGGTAGCCCGAAATTATGGTCACCTGTGCTAATGACGGATAAAGCATTGATCTGTCCGATGCTTGTTCCGCTTGTGTCAATGAGTATTTGTCCTGATTCAATTTCCTGATGGCTGCGATCTTCGGACCCTGCATTTCGAATTCTGCGCATGGATAGCGTTTTGCGGATGGCTTCTTTGGTGATAATGCCTTGATCATCCATATTTATTTCTGATTCAAGTAAGACGTCGGCAATTTGTTCGAATTCTGCACTTAGGCGTTCACGATGGCCAACTTTTCGTGCGCTACAACCGAGTAAGTAATCCAAAGCATCGTCATTGATTTGTTTACCTGTTAATTTCAACGAATTATGTTTTAGCAGTTGGCGGTAGATACGCACATTATCTTCTGTTGCAGGCATCTCATCTTCGATATCAGCTTTGATCTTGAAGTAAGATCTGAATTCTGGATCATTGAAAAAGAAATTGTAATACCAATAGGGCGAAGCGATTAAAAACACTTGTATATCAAGTGGAATTGGCTTTGGTTCTGGTGCTTCAAGTAGGGGCAATGTGTTATCACGATAGCGTTCTTCAATTCTTACCACCTGATCACGAAGCGCTGATTTTAACATTTCCCAAATTTCAGGATTCCGTGCAAGTGCATCGCCACGCAGAACAAGAATACCTCCATTGGCTGAATGTAGAGACCCTGGGCGAATCATTGTAAAGTTTGTTTCCAGTGCGCCTGAATCATTCGCGCGATACTTAATTGATCCGAATAAATTTTCGTATGTTGGATTATGCTCTAAAATTACTTTTGCATGTTTAGCTGATTCATTGTTTACAAGAACATTAGCACTGTAACGTTCGCGCAAATGCTCAGGAATTGTTTCTTGATTTTCCTCATCCCCATTTTCGGCAAATGAATGAAATCCTTTGGCTTGCTTTAAAATATCATTCTTTAATTCATCAATCCATTCGGATACAAAAGGTTCGAATTCATCATTAAATTTTTCGAATAGGAGTGAAATTGCTTTTTTTGATGTTGTTTGCACATGTTCATTAATTTTTTTGTGTACGCGTTGTGTTGATAGGTTTGCGTTTAACGACATTTTATTGATTCGATCTCTTATTATTTGCATCTCAATTGAATTATCATTGACTTCCTCATTTTCTGTGTCAATGAGTTCAATGCTGAATCCGTCCGCCGTTTGATTGACGGCGTAGCCTTTTACTTTCGCGTATTCTTGAATTTCATGTATATGTTGTTCGATTTTATATTGCAACGAAGTTGTTAATTTATCAATTTGCCGCACAAAATGAGGACTATTTAATGTTTTGTTTAATACAGTAGCAACGTTTTCAATCAATTCATCTAATTTCTCTTTGAAATGCACGCCTTGACCTGGGGGAAAAGAATATGGTTTGGGTTTATGGTTGTGCAAAAAATTATTAACATACACCCAATCTTTAGGCGCAGGCAGCGTTTTGACGTATTGCTTTAAATAGGAGAGAGTTGATGTCATTCGTCCGCTTCGATCTTCGCCGACAACAAATACATGAAAGCCTTTGCTCCGCATTTTTAAGCCAAATTCAATGGCATCACGTGCACGTTTATGAGAAGAAAGATCGAATAAACTTAGGTCGAGATCGTCATACATTTCGCATCCACGGCTTGTCTGAAGCGTAGGAGAAGTAAAAATATCGCCAACCTTCTCTGAATCTAAAGGCAGGATGTCTTTGAACGTTGGTATCCCAACATTTTTATGCGTAATTTGAATCTTTTTCATAGCTAATTGTATCGTGCAAAAGGTTAACAGATCTTTAAATATATTTTTCTGGTGGCAATAAATATCAGGCAGATGTGTTGTTTTATGCAACTGTGGTTAACCGTTTATTAGCGTTTATAGGTTTAAACTTAAAAAAACATGAGGGCATTGAAATAATGATAAAATATATAGTGATAACGATGTTGGGTATGGTTTCGTTGTATGCAAATGCGATGAAGAGTGACGCTGATCATCAAAAAAAAGAGACATATATTGCTGAGCTAGCCTTTGAGGATATGAAAAAAATGGAACATGGTGAGGCCATTCGCTGGTTAATCACACCTAAACTCAGATTAACAAAAGATGATATTCAGGCGTTAGAAAAAGGTAGTTTGCTTGATGTTGATGGGGTGAGAACTATCGCCACATTGACGGCAATTGAGTGGAAAGGTGATTTATCGCTACTTTCGAGTGGGCCCGATCTTTTGATGGAAAAGGTTTTGTATGACCCAGAAAAAAATGCATACATTGTTAAATATGAATATCCTAAAGATAATGCAAACCATGGAAAGGGCATGAGCGTGCAGCTTTCCAATATAAAAGTTAAAGAGCAAGAGGAAGCTATTGGAAAATTTTTAATAGATCTTATTGCGCATCCAGGAATTCCTCACAAGTCAACCTCATCACAAGCAGTTCAGATTGTTCAGCCCATCGCGACACGAGCACCAGCACAAGTTATCACGCAAGCGCCAGCTCAAATCATCGTGCAGAGCGCTCCGCCACCCCAAACGGTGATCGTAGAAGAAGTTGGTCGTCCTTATGGTCCATACTACGGCCCATATCTATACCCAGAAGTTGTTGTTGGGGGATGGGGGCATGGCGAATGGGGACATCATCACGGTTGGCGACGATGATTTATCCATTTCTGAGGAGTAATAAAATATGCTGAGCATACTTCATCTGCTCTTTTCTTTATAAGAAAATATGTTATACTCAATCAGTTATGCACTCTGTTTTTGTTGATCTGTGACAACACTGGGCGGGATGAGATGGCGTAGCTGTAATATAAGGAAAAAGTACATGCTTAAATTTTTTGGTGACGGACTGTCGCTTACGATGCGTCGAAAGATTACATTCTTTGGATTAGGCTTAGGTGTTGGTATTCTTTTGGTTTGCGTTATTTTTAATGCATTAGGAGGAACACTGTCAGTGATCAAAGAGCGTTTGTGTGCAACAGATGCAGCGCAGGCGCGAGCGGATCGTTTTGTTAATGTGGAGGCCATGCCGGTTGGTGTTGGCACCATGACGAAGCGTGTTACTGCTGTTGGTAAAACAAAAGCAAGCGAATCTGTTGTTATTAAATCTGAAATTCATGCACGTCTGAAAGAAATATTATTTACAGAAGGCGGAACGGTCACTAAAGATCAAGAAATCATTCGCTTTGAAGATGCTGATATGCAAGCAGAATTACAGGATGCTGAGGCGCAACTTGCACTTGCCCAAGCAAACTTTGACCGAACATCTAAGTTGCATGAACAAAAATTTGGTAGTGCTAAAGAGTTTGATAAGGATAAAGGTCAATTAGATGTTGCAACAGCACGCGTTGCTATTGCTAAAGCGAAACTTGAAAAGACAGTTATTAAAGCGCCATTTACGGGGCATATTGGTCTTATTAACATTAGCGTTGGTACGTTTGTTCAATCCAATACTGAGCTTGTAACACTCGTTCAAACGAATCCCATGAAAATCGATTTTAAAGTTGCTGAAAAATTTGTTCATGATGTTGGCGTTGGCCAATCAGCAGAAGTTACGATTGATGCCTTTAAAGGTCGTATTTTTTTGGCGTCAGTGGAGGCAGTTGATTCTAATGTTGACTCAGATAGTCATAGCCTTGCGCTTCGTGCAACAACAGACAACGATAACAACGAGTTAATGGCAGGTTTGTTTGCGAATGTGAGTTTGATCATCGGCGAACGTGGTAATACCATTATGGTTGATGAGGCGGCCGTTTTGCGTGAAGGAACCATTGAATTTGTTTGGGTTGTTCAAAAAGGAAAAGCGCGTAAGAAGGCTGTTAAAACAGGCGTGCATGAAAAGAATATGATTGAAATAGTTACGGGTGTTGGAGAAGGTGAGATTGTTGTTATATCGGGTCATACACGTCTGCAGGATGGTGTCCGTGTTAAAGTGATGAATGATAAAGATGAAATCGAACGTGTAGCTAAAGAAAAGGCCGGTAAAGCAACGGCGGCAGAGGCGGCAACACTGAAGCCAGAGAAAGAGGCTAAAGTTGATGCAC
>JAZKAK010000021.1:0-52315 GCA_040389165.1 Pseudomonadota bacterium | reverse complement strand
CAAAGGCTGATGCACCAAAGGCTGATGCACCAAAGGCTGATGCACCAAAGGCTGATGCACCAAAGGCTGAACCAACCAAATTAATCGTAGAAGCTGAGCAATTAGATAGCACATCAACTAAAGATGTTTCTGTTCAATCTACGAAAGATAAAGAAACAATGACTCCTGTTAAGCCTGAGCCAAAGAAATAACGAGGCATATTATCCATGAAGTTATCTGAAGTCTGTATTCAACGCCCCGTCCTTGCTTGGGTTCTTACATTTATTATTGTTTTGATGGGAATTGTTGGATTCGTACGTTTGCCTGTTCAACAATATCCTAACTTTGAAAGCGTATTGGTTACTATTGAAACGCAAATGACAGGTGCTGGTCCGGATATTATTGAAACACAGCTTACGCGCATTATTGAAGATGCTGTTGCTGGTATCGAAGGCATCCAGACGATTACCTCTGTCAGCTCTGCTGGTGATAGTAAAGTTCAGCTTGAATTTCGTCCAGGCATACGAATGGATAATGCTGTTAATGATATCCGCGAACGTTTAGCTAAGAATAATGATAAGTTACCGAATGAGACAAGCCGTACAGAACCGCAAATTAATAGAGCGCGTATGGATGAAAAGCCGGTTATTGTGCTTGCGCTCACTTCTGAAAAAACAGAGCCAAGTGACTTATTTGATTACGCTGATACAGATATAAAAAAGGATCTCGAATCATTACCCGGTGTTGCGCGTGTTGATGTAATGGGGGCATCTGAATATGTGATGAAGGTCGATTTGGATCCAATTCGCATGTCCGCCCATCAGGTGACTGTTGAAATGGTTTATAACGCTGTAAGACGTCAAAACGTAGAAGAGGCCGCTGGAGAAATCGTCAGTAAAAACAGAAAATATTACATCACAACAGTTGCGAATCTTGAAAAACCTGAAGAATTTGACGACGTAATTGTTCGTCAGGTTGGTGGCCGTCTTATTCGTATTAAAGACATTGGTCATTCTTATATAGAAGCTGATGATAAAATCAGGCGTACCCAATTTAATGGGAAACGTGGTATTAACATATCCGTATCAAAGCAATCGAATGCCAATCCACTTGAAGTTACAAACGCGGTTAAGGATTCACTTAAAGAAATTCTTACACGAATGCCTGCAGGCTATGAATTAGATGTCGCGCGTGACACAACTAAGTTTATTGAAAAAAGTATAAAAGGTGTTTATTGGTCTATTATAGAAGCAAGTATTCTTGTTATTCTTGTGGTTTTATTATTCCTACGTTCGGCCCGTGCGTCGCTTATACCGTTAATTACAATCCCTGTTTCACTGCTTGGCGTTTCGTTTTTAATGTACTTACTTGGGTATAGCATTAACACGTTCACCTTGTTTGCGATGGTTTTGGCAGTCGGTTTGGTTGTTGACGATGCTATTGTTGTGTTGGAAAATATACACAGGCATATCGAAGATGGTGTTGCTCCATTTAAAGCGGCGATAAAAGGTATTCGTGAGGTTGGTTTTTCTGTTATTGCCATGACATTAACGCTTGTCGCTGTGTACGCGCCGATTCCACTGGCTGCCGGTAAAATGGCAAAATTTTTTACTGAATTTGCAATCACGCTTTCTGGATCAGTGCTTATTTCAGGGTTTGTTGCGTTAACCTTATCGCCGATGATGTGCTCCCGTTTGTTGGTTCAATCACATGCAGAAATAACTGATCCGGCTCAGCTCACATGGTGGGAACGTGTTAAATTAAAAATTAAAACAGATGTTTGGCTTAAGGATTTAGAGATTGCTTATGAAGCTCTGCTGCGTGATTCCTTGTCCCATCGTCTGCACGTGCTCGGTATAGCTGCTGCTGCTGCTTTGCTGGGGCTTTGGGTTCTTATGTTTTTGCGTTCAGAATATTTTCCACAAGAAGATTCACGTACAATACGTATTGATGCGAACGCACCACAATCAGCAACAATTGAATATACAGAACGTCATATCCGTGACTTAGATAATATTCTTGCTACATATTCAGAAATTGAACGACGAATTATCGTTATTAATAACCCTACAATTGATATAAGCGTTGAGCTATTAGAAGAAAAATCATCATTGCTACGTTCTTTATTTTCATTCATGTTTAAAAAAGAAAAATCAACCGAAGAAATCAGCGATGAACTTCGTAAGAAATTTGAAACAGTGACTGGCATAGAAGCGCACGTGATGACGGGCGGTTCAAGTGACGTGAATGCTGTTGAATTTGTAATTCGTAGTAATAAAAGTCCTAATGAACTTAAAGATCTCGTGAGCACATTCGTTGCTGAATTGTATCAACACGGTAGTATTGTTCAGCAAGTAAGATCAATGAATAAAACAGATAATGAGGATTTTATTGTCACATTGCAACGTGATAAAATTTCAAATTTGAAGCTTGAACCGAAAGATGTATCCGATACCATTACCCATTTAGTCAAAGGGCGAAAATCGGGTAAATTTAAAAAAGATAACAAGCAATATGATATTCGTTTGCAGGTTGAGGTCGAATACAAAGAGAATCCAGAAGACATTCTTAAGTTCTTTATGAAAGCTGGGACGGATAAGAATCCAACGCTTGTTCCATTGTCAGAACTTGTTTCAGTTGATGCACGCACAGGCCCTCATGAGATACATAGACATAACCGCGCGCGATCAGCGCAGATTTATGTGATTCTAAAGCCAGGTAATACGGTTGGTGATGGTATTAAAATGGTCAGAGAGATTGCAACTGAGCATATGACTGATGGTTCATATTATGATTTTACAGGGGCTACAAAAACATTTCTTACCGAAAGTAGGTCTATGTTAATGGTCTTTATGCTATCGCTTTGTTTTATTTACCTTGTGATGGCAGCGCAGTTTGAAAGCTGGCGTGATCCATTCATTATTTTCTTTAGTGTTCCGTTATCTTTGATTGGTGGTGTAATTGCCTTGAGTCTCATGGATAAGGGGACTTTGAATATGTATTCCTTTATTGGATTCATTACGCTCGTCGGGTTGATTACAAAACATGGTATTTTGATTGTGGATTTTGCGAATCGCCTTCGTGAAGGCGGTAATAGTGTCGTTGAATCTGTTATTATGGCAGCTAAAGCACGTCTTCGCCCAATTCTTATGACAACGTTTGCGATGGTGCTCGGTGCAGTGCCACTTATGTTTGGCGGTGCAGGTAATGAAAGCCGCCGTCAGTTGGGGTGCGTTATTATTGGTGGCATGTCATTGGGAACGTTGTTTACTATAATTATTGTGCCAGTTATGTATACACTGTTGACCTCTAGAAAGCAGAAATCAAAAAGTAAGCTTGCACAGATTGATGAAATTACTCACTAGATGCGTGTTACGTATGCTACATGGAATCAGCTTTCTACCCATTGGGTTGACGGTTTAGTTGAACGCATTTCGTTAATTAAACATCCTTTTTCGCATCCAATCATCGTGCACCCAGGATTTTTGCCATTTCCCGAGCACGTTTTGCGCTACCCTGAACTGACGTCTATTCCATTTCACAGAACGGCTAATCTGGAAGTTTTAGACTTAATCGTTGGCGTGCATGATCTTATTTTGTTTAGTCCCTTCCTACAATGGACGCATGATGTTCCGGGGATGCTTGCACAAGCGCATCATTTGCTTGCCGAGGGTGGATTCTTTGTCGCCTGTTTTTTTGGACAAGATACTTTGTGTGAATTAAAGGCTATTTCAGCGGCACTTGATCTTGAGCATACAAACGGATTACAGCAACGTTTTTTGCCAACCATTCATACGAAGGATGCAGGCATGTTGATGCAGCGTGCTGGATTTGAAAGCACAACGGCAGATGTTGAGCATTTGATTTTCGCTGTACCATCGGTTGAGGTATTGGTTGCACATCTTCGTGACAGCGGTCTTACGAACACGAAAAAGAACGAGCATACCTCGCATATTCCAAATGGTGCATTGCCTCGCACATTTCTTGCTGAGGCTAATCGTGCCTACAGCGCGCAGTACCCACATAAAACGACTGGTCTTAATGTTACCGTTGATTTGATTTTCATGTGTGGTTGGAAGAATTCTTCGTTAAAACGCGTCGGGACTCAAGCAAAAATTCACCCAGAGTCGTGTTAGCTTTTCCTGTACAGAGTTTTGCGATAGACGTCCTTTTAAATGACCGAAATCTACATGATCCAGTAATTGATCTTGATTGGCGCAGCTATAGATAACTGTTTCAACCCCTGTAATGGGATCGGTATGTACCTGCAGACACTGTGCGCAGATTTCCTTCATCATACATTGCATAGGTGAATTGATGCTGCCAAGTGCAACATGTTTTGGATTAAGAAGTCCTTTTAGCTTTTTATGGCGAGCAATGGTAACAGCACTCATAAGTGTGTCAGAACCGATCACAAGCAGTCTGTCGATCTCATTCAGTGGAATTGATGCATTACCCAATTTCCCTTCGTTATATGCAACAAGTGCATCGATGGGGTTTCCGTGGAAAACAAAATCAGTTGGCCGTGTGCTTTCAAAAGCATTGGGTTCATCGCAGCACCAAATCACAGCATCAGCTGCAGCTTCAATTTCGGAAATCTTGAAACGATCTTCTGCTTTTTTATACCCTGCTACATATAAAACACGACAGCCATTTTCACGCATTGCCTTGCCAATTGAAAAGAGTACGGCATTCCCAAGGCCGCCTCCAATTAACAAGATGGTTTCGTTTTGTGGGATATGTGTTGGTGCGCCAGTTGGCCCCATCAGCACAACAGGTTCGCCTACCTTAAGATGGGCGCATAAATTGGAAGAGCCACCTAGTTCGAGCACGATTGTTGCGATTAAGCCTTTTTCTCGATCAACCCAAGATCCCGTGAGAGCAATTCCTTCCATCGCAAAGCGTGTTTCATGATGATAGGGGGCAAGTGATTCAAAATTCTGCAGGCGATAAAACTGCCCTGGTTTAAATGCCTTGGCCGCGAGGGGGGCATCGATGATAACTTCTACAATTGTTGGCGTTAAGCGATTTACAGCATGAATTTTCGCTGTGAGTGTTTTATTGAGATGCGTTAGAAAATCTAGTCGCATATCCGTAACTACCGACTCTAAAAGTCGTGTGATTATTGGATAACCACGTTTTGCACTTGCCATTGCTTTTACCACATTTCCCGAGAAAGAGGGATGCAAATCACCAAAGAAACTCATGCCGCGATTATCGCTGCGTTTTTGCATAAGCACATGGACAGCATCAGGTTTAGGTGATTTTTGTGGAATGACAGGCAGAGCATTTTCATCAAGTGCTTGAAATGTACGCTCGAGTGTTAATGTAAATGGTTCGTCAAAAGTAAGATTCACATTTGGTTTAGTGCCGGCAGCAATGAGAATTGTTTTTGCCTCAATCGTGTGTGATTCATTATTAATCTCAACCACGATTCCTTTGGCATGCCCCCAAGAATCAACGCTAATTTCTTTTGGTATCGTATTCGTTTGTATAAAAATACCTTCTTCAAGGGCTTTTTCAATTTCCTCATGATTAAGACGATAGCTCGGGGCATTCGTGAGGTCTCTGCGATACAAAAGCGTAGCACCCCCCAACGTTTGCATGACTTGTTGAATTCCTTCTGGCGTGTACGCGGCTGCAAATAAATCGGCGTGCGCTAACATTTCATCTGCAATAATGTGATCGTGTTCGCTCCAACCTGATCGCGTATGCGTTTCACCATACGTACTTACAAGGGTATCGTAACGTTTCTTGAATTTAACCACTTGAATAGGGTAATACGCCATGGCTTCAGTCGCTGTATCGATAGCCGTAAGGCCGCCGCCGATAACAACGATAGGTAGACGAACCTGTAGATTAGCGAGAGAATCTTTTTTATGTGCCCCTGTGAGTTGTAGTGCCATCAAAAAGTCACTTGCTTGCCGAACGCCTGGTACAAGACCATTTTTTAGGGGAATAAGCGTTGGGCTGCCGGCGCCCATGCAGAGTGCGATGTGGTCAAAGCCAATATCAAAGGTACGTTCGCTTGATAAAGTCCCGCCAAAGCGAATACCTCCTTTAAGTAAGAATTGCGCGCGTCTTTCAAGAAGCAAGCGTATAACTTTAAGATAATTTTTGTCCCAGCGCACCGTAATGCCATATTCTGCCACGCCGCCAAATCCCCCTGTTACACGCGATGAAAGTGGTTCACGCAACGTTTGCCAATTGTGAATAGGGGTAAATTCTGTTTGCTCGCCTGTTGGCGTTCGTCCATTTTGGGTGGAGGGTAGGGGCTCTATTTTAAGGCCATCTATACCGACAACCGTGTGGCCATCATTGAGTAAATGATGTGCTAAATTGAATCCAGACGGCCCCATACCCACGATAAGTACGCGCTTATGGGTGATTTCTTTTGGCATTGAGCGCCATATGTTCAAGGGATTCCAACGACTCAATAAACTATAAATTTCAAAGCCCCACGGCAAATCTAAAATATCATTCAATGTTTGCGTTTCTATGGCTGGAATGGCAACTGGTTCTTGCTTTTGAAAAATGCATGCTTTGGAGCAGTCGTTGCAAATACGATGACCTGTTGCCGCGAGCAGTGGATTGTCAATCATGGCAACGGCCAGCGCGCCAAGTGGCACACCTTCGCCTTTGAGTTGATTCATCTCTGATATTTTTTCTTCAAGCGGGCAGCCCAATAAATCAACACCGAGTGGATTCTTTTGTATTCCCGTTTCAGGCGGACGGGCATTAAGGCCTTTCGAACATGAATTTTTACCCTGATGATGACAATGAATGCAATAGCGTGACTGTTCAATCGCGAAGGTACGCGTCACACCATCGTCTGTTGAATCAAAGCCTTGCCTGGACCGGAGTGTTTCATTGTAGATGCCACGTTCATCATGCCTTGCATCTGTTAAAAGCATTTGATAGTTAAGCGGGCGTGGTATGTTGAATAAAACAGATCCTTTATGCCGGTGTTGGCCAATTTCAGTTAAGGCAGCAAACGCTGCAAAACGTGCTGCACGATCAAGATCATCTGCATGTGCTTCTTGATCTTGAAGCCAGCTTTCGACAGATTTTGCAAAATCAAGATCATTCGTATATTCAAATATTGGCTCTGATACAGAAGAATTATATTTTTTTAATGCGAAGCGTTGTACAAATTGCCGTTTAATAAATGGGATCAAGCTTAGTTCATTGTGCGATTTTTTGAGCGTCGTTAACGTCGGCACGATATTAAATAAATCAGCGATAAACTCCTCGAGAATAGGGGCCATAGCAACAATCAATGCGCTTTCCTCTTTCTTAGATAATACGTCTGGCGTGCGCAGTGCTGTGTGCCAACGTGATGACAGATCCGGATCCAGATCGCTTAAGAACTGATCAAAATAGTGGTTGATTTTGGCAATTCCGTCATTGCAATAAAGATCTTCGAATCGTAAATCATGGCTAAGATTGAGCGTTGTATGTGTAATGGGCATGTTAATCTCTGGAAAAATGGACGTCTTGACGCTATCAGATAGAAGTGAATGTGTCTATTTCCATGATACTAAAGCTAAAATTCATAATTTGATAGTAATGTATTGAATTCTAAACTTGCTTTGTATGATTTTCCTATTATAGTGTGCACATGTGAGGGGTGATTATTATGAAGTTTATTTGTAATATATTTTTATAAAATTTATCCTATATGTTGTTAATTATATGTAATTTAAGGAGGTGCCTTATGCAGGTATTTAATTTTTTAAAGCGATGGCTTTTAGTTCTTGTTTTTTCGGTTCATTCCGTTTTTTCAGTTGCAGATGCCGCTAATGGTGATGCTGTTGAACGTTTGATGCACCAGATGTCTGGGCTTACTGAACAGTTAAACAATCACGAGACGCATCATGCTGGTGCAAAGAATACTGTCGTTATTGGAAAAACAGGCGCAGGTAAAAGTACGCTGATAACATGCTTGGCTGGTGTGCCGCTGGAGGCTTTTGACGGAGATGAGGGCTTCTCTTTAACAGCAGAAGCTTCTGCTGGAGATGTTCAGATTGGTCACGGCTTTGGGGCAGGTACAGAGGCAATAACATCCTATTATGATGCAGACATGAATACTATTTATTGGGATTGCCCTGGTTTCGATGATCCACGAGGGATTGAAATTGAAACACAAAATGCTATTTTGTTGCGAAAATTATACAATTCCATTCGGAATGTAAACGTTTTTGTTGTGGCGAAAGAAGCTGATATTACTGGACGCGCTACGGAGCTTGGAAAATTGCTTGGAAAAATGAATATTTTTTCAAATACAGAGCAGTTGCTTTCATGTGTATCGTTGGTTGTAACGCAACAAAGAGACATTAGGAATATGACTTTGCATTTTGAAAAATTGCAAAGTGATACGTCAAATGTGTATTTTCAAGACGGTTTTGCGCGTGCTCTTGTGAATTCAGTAGCAAGTAGAGATATGTGTGTAGCAATGCTTCCTTATCCTTCGTCTGCGGGGGGGTATGATTCACGATATCGTGAGGGCATATTTGCGTGTATAGCCGATAGAAAACCTGTTGCAGAGTTAGATTGCAATGTGATTCTTTCTGCTGAATCGAGAGAGTATGTTCAAGGATTGTCTGGTGCTTATAATACACGCATAAAACAATACCTCACACAGTCAGCTGAAAAGCTTAAAGCACAGAGTTACGTTCGAATTTCCAATGCTAACGTGCGTGGGCAAAAAGCAGATGATCTTAGAAGCCATTTTGCAAGCCAGTCAGCTCTTTTAATGCAAATAGGCGCGCCAGAGAGTTTTGTTACTGATTTTGTACACGTTTTAGACACAGAAGGGCTTATAGCAACATTCAAAAGTGATCCTCAATATGCTCTTTTTGATATAGTTGCTACATTCGGAGAGTTATTAGATGCAGACTTGCGTGATGTTCCTCTATGGAAGAGCGCGCTTACGGATGTCACTGCAGAGATTAGCAGATTAAGCACAGTTGAAACAAACGCAGAGATCATCAGTGAATCAGGATCATATGAAGTTGGTCCATTTTTATTAAAAAGAACTGAGCACGAGAAGCAAAGAAGAGGAGTTAGAAGTGTAACTGTGACGAAAGAATTTTGGAGTAAGGAATTAGAACAAATGGTTGTTTCTCAAAATATTACAAAATTCACAGACACACTTACGTTAACTGAGCCATCAATTACTTCTACTCGTAAGGCTGGTGAAACTTCTCCGCGCGAAAGAAATGGCGATAGCTGGAGATAAATGCTAGCAGTGACCCTGTCTAGCAATACACACGTTTATAAGGACTCACAGCCACGCATTGATCTATTCATTGTTATCCGTGAGTCCGATGTGGCGTATGGCAATCTTAGAAAGTAGAGTTGTTTGTTTTAACGAGATTGCCACGCTATTTTATGATTTTTTATATGCCAGCACGTAATCTTACAGAAGGACTTCTAAATCAAGAATTCCTTTTTAATTCTAATCTCATCACGAGCAATGTGGCTGCAATAATGATTCCGCTGCCAAGAAAAGTCCAAACATTGGGTAGCTCATTAAAAAGGATAAAGCCAATTGGTACGGCAATGATTAAGCGGCCATAGTCAAAAGGTGCTAAAAAAGACGGGCTGCAGAGTTGTAGTGATTTTACGTAGCAAAGCTGTGCTGTGACCCCACTTAAGCCAATAAACAAAAGAATTATAAAGTCATGAAGTGAGGGGATAACCCACACAAAATAGGCAGCAATTCCAGACAAGCATGTGCTTATTATATTCACATAGAACATCAGGCTAACAACGGATTCTGTACGAGTCAGTTTTTTTGCACAAATCATTGAAGAACTTGCAAAAAGATTGGCTAATAGCAAAACATAAACCGCATTGTTAACGTTAAATTCTGACGGCTGAGTAATGACGAGAACCCCCAGATAACCTGTTAATATCAAGATCCATTTTTTGAATGTGATGGTTTCCTTTAAAAAAACAATCGCTAAAACAGTCGTCATTAAAGGCGCTGTGAAGCCAATAGAAATAGCTACGGCTAATGGAAGATTGCGATAGCCATAATAGGTGCATGCAATAGCTGAACAGGTAAATAGAACGCGCAATACATGTAGTAATGGACGTTGTGTTTTTAGGTTACTCACACCTGCTTTAAAAAGAAAGGGCAGAAAGAAGATTAATCCAAAAAGGCAGCGAAAGAAAACAAGAACTGTACTCTTTACGTTGGGATCGAGCAGCTTCGCAAGAGACATTGCTGCCGTAAAACAAAGAGAACCAGACAAAGCCCACGCTAAGCCATGACGTTTATTCTGGTTGGCAGTATCGGTCAAAATCTAAAATTTCCCTTGTAAAATTATGCGTATAATAGCAAAGACATGCTTTTAATTGAGCGTGTGTTGCATAAAAAAACGCCCTCATTCTTAACGAAATGAGAGCGATCATATGGCGTTATTCTTAATTAAAAAACTACGCTACTCTAAGTTTCGCTTTGCCGCGACCATTTTTGCCAAGTCCAATTGTGTGAGCAATAGCGCTACGACGACGTGTGTAGCTTGCTGATACTGTTGGATAGTCATGTGGCAAGTTCCAACGTGCTTTGTATTGATCCAAAGTCATGCCATACATAGTGCTCAAATGGCGTTTTAACATTTGAAGTTGCTTACCATCTTCCAAACAAACGATATAATCATCATGAATTGATTCTTCGATAGGAACAGCTGGTGCTCTAAGAGGATTTGTTATCAATACATGTGTATTATTTTTAATTGCAGATAATGCTTGGTAAATTCGTGAAATTACATTTGGCACATCTTCGAGCGTTGTTTGATGCCCAGCGATATAAGCAGCAGCAATACGGCTTACGTGCGTCATAAGATCAGCCGTGCCTGTGATTTTGGTGTCAATTGTGTTGAAATTATCGGTCACTTTAAAAAATCCTTTATGTTAATAAGTCTATATATAAATAGAATCGTAAGGAATTGCAATACTAAATTGGTTAAAATGTGAAACCTATTTTAATGTTTTTCAAAACAGATTTTTTTCTGCCGCATAATTGCTTGATACATTTGCTGGGCTAATAATGTTTCTTTACCAATTTTCTTATCTATCCTATTTGTTTGATACCTATTATGGTTAATCTTGGAAATGTGTATGTGCAAATTGCCTTGATCGTTTTAAATAGACCAAAATTTTATATTACTCCATTGCATAATTTGCCTAAAATTGCATATAATTAAGGAGTCTGATAATGACTGAACATATTTTTGTTCACTGTGCAGGAGGCGCAAATGCTCTACTTAACGAGAAAGGTTGGCGAGGCGATCATTATTAATGATGTGATTGAGGTCACATTAATTGAAATTCAAGGGAAAAGCATCAAATTGGGATTTCAATTTCCCGATACCGAGAAAGTTCTGCGTCGTGAATTGCATGATAAAATTAAAGCAGAAACACACGCTGCGGCAAAAGATGTTCTTGTTATCCAGCAGACTCTTTCTGGTGAGAACGCTCAGCTGAAGACGGCTGTAAAGGTATGTGAAACTTTTAATTCTCCTATAAATAAGTGATATATCTTAATGCAAATAAGATCATATGATTGATTCATTGTGTCAGCAAATTAATGCTTTGTCGGCAGTTGAAATTTACGGCACTGTTTCGGCGATTCAAGGCCTTATATTGACTGTAGAAATAAAAAATAGAATTGTTAGCGTTGGATCACGTTGTGTTATTCATCCTAATTTTGATGAAGAAGACGCGCACGCTTATATAACCAGCTCTAAGATCATAGGAGAGGTTGTTGGTTTTGAAAACAATCATGTTTTAATTATGCCTTTTGGGTCAGTGCTTGGGATAAGCCCAGGCAGTCGCGTGGTTTTTGGACATGGCATTGCCACAATTAGTCCTACCAAGAATTGGTGTGGACGTGTGCTAAATGCGTTGGGAGAGCCTATTGATGGGAAAGGCCCCCTTGATTCAGGATTCGAAGAATATCCTCTGCAAGCAATGCCTATTCCATCTAATTTGCGCGCGCGAGTTGTTGATCGTATCGACGTAGGGATCCGTGCCATTAATACGTTTCTTACATGCTGTAAAGGACAACGAATGGGGATATTCGCGGGTTCAGGGGTCGGAAAATCAATGCTTCTTTCAATGTTCGCACGTCATACGGCATGTGATATTTGCGTTATTGGTTTAATTGGTGAGCGAGGTCGCGAGGTTAAAGATTTTATTGAAGAAACGTTGGGAGAAGAGGGGCTGAAACGCAGCATTCTTGTGGTTGCTACATCGGATGAATCTCCGCTAATGCGACGTCAAGCTACGCATTTAACATTAAGTATTGCTGAGTATTTTCGTGATCAAGGTTTGTCTGTCTTATGTTTGATGGATAGTGTCACACGCTTTGCGATGGCGCAACGTGAAATTGGTCTTTCGGCGGGCGAGCCGCCAACAACAAAGGGATATCCACCAAGTACTTTTGCTGAGCTGCCTAAATTATTAGAACGTGCAGGGCCAGGTATTGATCGTTCATCGGGTGCCGTTAGCTGTAATAAGAACGGGGATGTACAAAAAACAGGGTATATAACAGCATTATTCACTGTTCTCGTCGATGGGGATGACATGAATGAGCCTATCGCCGATGCTGTCAGAGGTACGTTAGACGGCCATATTGTGCTTGATCGTGCTATTGCCGAGCGTGGACGCTTCCCGGCTATTAATATTCTACGAAGTATTTCTCGTACGGTTCCTGGTTGCCATTCTGCGGAAGAAAATAGCATTGTCCAAAGTGCACGTACGCTTATTTCAACGTATGAAGATATGTCCGATATGATTCGTTTGGGCGCTTATCGTCCTGGATCTAATGCAGAAGTTGATCGTTCAATTAGTCTTTTTCCACAGATATCAGCCTTTTTAGGGCAACAGAGTGACGATATGACAGGAATCGAAGAATCTTTTTCTCAATTAAAGAAGATTTTATCTAATTAGTTTATTTCTACTGAGTTTTACTTTGTATACCATTCTCTTTGGTTTTTGACTTTTGGATTGACAAAGAGTGCAAATATGATTAACGTTGGCCACATTGAGTATGACACCTAGAATGAGAGTATAATTCAGTCAAATGTTTATTCAAACGCAAGAAACACCTAATCCTGAAAGCCTGATGTTTGTTCCGGGTCGTACAGTGATTGGTGATAACGAACCGCTTTCTTTTGACGCGAATGATTTATGTGAAATATCTCCATTTGCTAGGCGATTACTAAGTATCGATGGTGTTGAGAATGTGTTTTTTGGTGCTGATTTTATAACAATAACAAAAAATCAGACTAAAGATTGGTTTGTTCTAAAACCGCATGTTTTAGGCATTATAATGGAACACTTTATTAATAATTTGCCCGTTATAATGAGTCACGACAAGGGATCAGAATCTACGACTGAATCATCTGATCCTATTTTTAAGCAAATACAGGAAATTATTGACACACGTGTCAGGCCTGCCGTTGCAAGTGATGGTGGTGATATAGTCCTCCATTCTTTCGTTGATGGTATTGTGTATTTGAAAATGAAGGGCGCTTGTTCGGGGTGTCCAAGTTCAACGGTAACGTTAAAATCAGGCATTGAAAATATGCTAAAGTTTTATGTTCCTGAAGTAATAGAGGTTCAACAAATAAATGATTAAGCGCATAATAACAGCAATTTTACTTAGTACTACGTCCTTAGCTATACCACTTAAAGCTAAGATATTGCCTAAATTCAACAGACATAGTAATGATGCTTCTCCTGATCAATCAACGGATTGCCGTGAAATTATTAGTGAAATTGAGGCCGTATATAGTATCCCCAAGAATTTGTTGGCAGCCGTTGCTATGGTTGAATCGGGGCAAAAGCCTTTTGCTGTATATGCGCGTGGTAAATCTCGTTTTTTTGCATCACAAGAAGAAGCAGTTAAGTATGTGACTGTGCAAAAACAAAAAGGCGGAAATCTTTATGTTGGCCCGATGCAGATTTGTATGAAGAGTCATGGCCGTGCATTTGAAAGCGTTGAGCATGCTTTGAACCCACGTGCGAATATTAATTTTGCTGCTAAGTTATTACAGACATTACGTGCAAAACATGGTTCATGGCGTAAAGCAGTTATGTATTATAATGCATCAAGTCATCGTGTGTCCTATACAAATCGTGTCATGAAGCTTTGGGGTGGTGATGAAAATTCAGGCTCTGCTGTAAATGCGCAAAAAGTTCATAAAAAGATACGTGTAGCTTTCGGCCCAGGGGCAGGTATTCACTCGAAGTGAACTATTACGGAGTTTTCTGATGTCATATTTGCTTGATATAGCGGCCCTTGATCAAATTTTCACTAAAGCAAGAACACATTCATACTGGATAAACAAAGATGTTCCGGATGCGTTGCTGTCGGAAATCTATGATTTATGTAAAATGGCGCCCACGAGCGCTAATTGTCAACCGATCCGCATTGTTTTTATAAAATCTGCCGAGGCTAAGAAAAAATTATCTTCATGTCTTTTTGAGGGAAATTTTGAAAAAACAATGTCAGCGCCAGTGACGGCAATTTTTGCATATGATATGGAATTCTTTAATAAACTTGCTGTAACGTTTCCGCATGTAGATGCAAAGCCGTGGTTCACACAAAACGAAAATGATACATTCATTCATGCATTCCGTAATGGTACTTTGCAGGCAGCTTATTTTATGTTGGCTGCACGTGCAAAGGGGTTAGGTTGTGGTCCTATGTCTGGCTATAATGCGCCAATGGTCGATGAAATTTTTTTAGCGGGCACAACGTATCGTTCTAATTTTTTGTGCAACCTTGGTTATGCTGACGAAACAAAGGGCTTTGAGCGTTTGCCGCGATTGCCATTTGATGAAGTATGTACGATTGTGTAATGACACTCAGTTCAATTTAATTCATTAGCCTTGGCGTTTATCAACCCTCGTCTGTTATTTTCTTACGCAACGTATTTCGATTGATTCCTAGAATCTCTGAAGCTTTTCTTTGATTCCCATCGGTCAGGGCTAGCGTTTCTTTCAGTAAAGACTTTTCAACTTCACCCATAACCAGTGCGTATAATTGACCTACCGGTAAGTGGTCTTTATGTTCTTGTAAATAAGTAGCAAGATAGCGGCTGACAATGATGCTTAGGCAATCATCAATTTCTTTCTTGACCAATTCTTCAGAAAGCACATCTGACTTAAGCTGGATCTTATCAATAGCAATATCTGTTGTTGATAATGCACATGCCACGAGAGGGGTCGTGGGAGTAGTTTTAGAGTGTGACGCGCTCATTAGCATAGGGATCCATAAAATTGACGAATTTCGTTTTTAAGTGCATGCACGGTTTCTGCTTGATTAACGCGCACGCGGAAATCGGCGGAGCTCTCAAGTCCTTTACTATACCATCCGATATGTTTCCGAGCAATCTTTACGCCGGCGTCATCACCATAATGTGCTAACATGTCTTCTACGTGTTGCTCTAATATTGAATATTGTGTTTTAAGATCTGGATCTGGCAAATGCTCTCCTGTTTTAAGGAAATGTCCGACTTGATTTATAAACCAAGGGCGGCCATAGGCGCCTCTGCCAATCATCACGCCATCTGCACCGCTTTGTTCCAGCAACGTGAATGCATCATGTTCAGTTACAACGTCACCATTGCCAATGACTGGAATATTTACGGCTTCCTTCACGGTGCGAATAAAAGGCCAATCAGCGCGCCCTGAATAGAGCTGACACCGGGTGCGTCCATGAATGGTAATCATTTGAATGCCAGCATTTTCGGCACGTTTAGCCATGACCGGCGCGTTACGATTTGCATCATTCCAGCCGGTACGCATTTTAAGTGTCACGGGAATTTTGACTGCATTTACTACCGCATCCATAATACGTCCAGCAAGGTCTTCGTCACGCATAAGTGCGGATCCAGCGTACGTATTAACGATTTTTTTAACGGGGCAGCCCATATTGATATCAATGATATGTGCGCCCATATCTTCGTTGAGTTTAGCAGCTTCAGCCATTACTTCAGGGTCACATCCTGCAATTTGCACAACAGCAGGTAGTTCTTCATGTGACTTTTCAATCATCTTCATTGTTTGCCGTGTGTGACGGATCATCGCCTGGCTTGCGATCATTTCAGATATGACGAGGCCAGCGCCCATACGCTTAACCAAACGTCTAAAAGGCATATCGGTTACCCCTGACATCGGTGCAAGGATAACAGGCATATCCAGCTCAATATCACGAATTTTAAGAGCCATAATTTTCCTCTGCCGCTAATTTTACGGCTTGATCTTCGGTAATAAGTGCATTGATCATTTCGTCGAGTGCTTCACCTTCCATAATTTGTGCTATTTTATAGAGTGTCAGGTTAATACGGTGATCGCTTACGCGTCCTTGTGGGTAATTGTAGGTACGAATACGTTCTGATCGGTCACCTGAACCAACTTGGCTCTTACGATCTGCAGATCGTTCTGAATCAATCCGACGACGCTCTTCTTCGTATAACTTTGCACGTAAAATTTTCATCGCTTTTGCTTTGTTTTTGTGTTGCGAACGCTCATCTTGTTGGCATACGACAACCCCTGAAGGAACGTGCGTAATACGCACTGCGCTATCCGTTGTGTTAACGTGCTGCCCTCCGGCTCCGGATGCACGATAGACATCAATAACCAAATCTTTTTCGTCAATCTGAATATCAACTTCTTCCGGTTCAGGTAAAACAGCGACGGTTGCTGCTGATGTATGAATACGTCCGCTTGATTCTGTTTCAGGGACGCGTTGTACGCGGTGAACGCCTGATTCAAATTTTAGCCGTGAATAAACGCCTTTTCCAGTGATAGAGGCTGAGCCTTCTTTAATACCACCAATGCCTGTATCTGCTGCATCAAGTAATTCGAATTTCCAACCTTGTATAGCGGCATAGCGTTGATACATCCGAAGTAAACTTCCAGCAAAGAGGCCTGCCTCTTCGCCGCCCGTACCAGCACGAATTTCAAGAATAACGTTGCGTTCGTCGTTTGCATCTTTAGGAAGTAGGAGTAATTTTACTTTTTGCTCGAGCTCTGGCATAGCGTTTTTAAGCACATAAATTTCTTCTTGTGCCATGTCTTTCATATCAGCGTCGATTGTCGAATCTTTAATGAGTGTTTCCAGTTCTGCAAGTTCTTTTTGCTTTGTTCGAAAGGCAAGAATGGCTTCAGCAACATCCGTCATGTCGGAATATTCTTTTGATAATTTTGCAAAATCTGATGGATCTGACATCGTATGTGTGGCGAGTGTGTCGCGTAATGAGTCAAAATGTTCCAATAAACGATCAAGTTTGCGTGTAAATGACATTGTTTTCCTGTGTTTTTTATAATAAATAATAATGTATGGAGTATATATTCTTTGATTTATAACACGTTTTGATTGGATGTGGCTACGAGAAACAGAAAAAAACGAAAAATAGTTTGCTTAAGTTTGAATTATATACTGCAGAATGAATTATATATTTATTATGCAAAATAAACATGGTCGTTAATAAGTTTATTTTATTTTAAATTAAGGTCTCGTTAACTGTTTTTAATCTATAATTATTTAAATATGAATAGTTTTGGATTGCAAGCATGAAAATAATAGGTGTTGTCTTAACGTATTTTGTATCCATACTTTGTGGTTTTGATCAGTTGTTTGCTATAGAAACTAAGGATGGCGATATAGAATCCTTTTCACAGGCAAGAGCACTTCCAGTTAGCGTGAGAACACAGGAACCAATAACTCAAGAATCTTCCGATTCTTCGCAAGCATTGAAGTTGTATGATGGTCGTTATATAGATGTAGATGCGGAAAATCAAAATCAGGACGGCGTCTTAACTCACGTTTTTGATAGGAATATTAGAAGTTCTACATTGAATTTTTTGATTCGTATACAAAGTGGTGAGCAGAATCGATTTAGCATAAGACAATTAACGCGCTCGTTTTCTGGACATCTTCATTCATTAATTCCTGTCTTACATCGTACTCCTTCTGATTTAGAAGCAAATGTGCACCCATCAGTTATAGAGTTGGTCATGGAGTCTTCTGTTTTGCAAAGTGGTACTGTTGCTGATCATGAATTTCCAACGCAACAATCAACCCATCACACCAATAATGTTATACCAACGCAGGAATATCCTTATGTAAGAAGATTTCTTACATCATGTGTTCCAGTAATGGATAAGATTTGGTCCATTACATTGAATGTATCTAGAATTATTGAATGTTCGTGTTTTGTTGCAACATATTGTCTAGTAGGGGTAAATTTTTCATCAGTTTGTTCCGGGAATGAACGTTGTTACTATGGGATGCAATTTCTTGCTGCAGGAATGGCTCTTAGTTTATTAAGAAATACATCTACATTATTTGTTTTACTACGTAAACAGCTTATTTCTATATGCGAATTAAATTTAGATGGACGTGAAAGAAGGCATAGCACACTTGACGAAGCGTTAAGTGCTGTTTAGTTGAATATAATTAATAAAAAAGGTGATTTGAAAATGTCAAATCACCTTAAACGATTTCATAGACAACATACCTATAATTCTTAGGTGAAGAAGTTTATTTTATAAATTGAATTTAATCAATTTTCTCTTCGACAGGTGCTACGATTTTTTCATCATGAAGTGTAGCCGTATTTTCTGAATCATTCGAATCAGTTGTGTTCTCAACAACTTCTCCATCAATGACGTCTTCTTCATCGATGCCAACTGATCCAATGCGGCTAACAGCGACTACTTTTTCATCGGCATCCACGCGGAATATAATCACACCCTGTGCTCTGCGCCCAGTCATGCGAATATCAATAACAGCACATCGAATTAAACGGCCACGATCGGTCACGAGCATAATTTGATCATTTTCGTTAACAGGGAATGTGGCGACGAGTCCACCAGTTTTTGCCGTTACTTGCATCGCATCAAATCCACTGCTGCCACGATTTGTCGTACGATATTCATACGCAGATGTACGCTTTCCATAACCATTTTCTGAAATAGCAAGAATGAATTGTTCGCGTTCTGCCAGTTCTTGAATGCGTTCTGGTGCAAGCTGAAGTGTTGAATCATCTGATTCTCCATCAGTAGGGGAAGCCTCAACAACATCGCTTTCTTCTGTATCGTCTGCTTGACGCAGGCGCATCGCTGCTTTTAAGTATGCGTCACGCTCTTCGGTATTTTGTGCTGCAGCTGATACTAATATGGTCATCGCAATAACCTGATCATCCCCAGCTAAACGAATACCTCTAACACCGTTTGAATCACGTCCCGCAAAAATACGGATATCTGTCACATTAAAACGATTACAGATTCCATGAGCAGTGCTAAGCATCACATCATCTTCTTCTGAACATAGCGCCACGGCAACAAGACTCTCGCCTTCGTCCATGCGAATGGCTTTCTTACCATTTGGCGCAATATGATGGAAATCGTTTAATGCATTACGCCTAACATTTCCAACCGAAGTTGCAAACATAAGGAAGTTCTTCTCTTGATCAACATCATCTGGCACAACAAGAATGGTTGTAATTTTTTCATTTTCAGACAAAGGCAATAGATTTACAATTGCACGGCCCTTTGATTGTGGTGATGCAAGCGGTAAGCGATAAACTTTCATGCGGTATACTTGACCAAGTGAAGAGAAAAAGTATACTTGACTGTGTGTATTGGCAACAAACACATCACTGATGATGTCTTCTTCTTTCATTGTCATACCTGATCGTCCGCGGCCGCCGCGTCTCTGTGAACGATAGGTGGATAAAGGCACGCGTTTGATATAGCCTTCAAGGCTAACTGTTACGACCATGTCTTCTTTTTGAATAAGATCTTCGACATCAATTGATGAATCGGACTCTTCGATATCAGTGCGGCGTGGACTTAGGTATTCACCCTTTATGGCAAGCAATTCTTCTTTCATGATGGATAATATACGTGGACGTGATCCTAAAAGGCTTACGAGTTCACGAATTAATGCGGCAACCCCTTCAAGATCAGCTTGTATTTTATCACGTTCTAGTCCAGTCAAACGATGTAATCGTAAGTCTAAAATCGCATTTGCTTGTATTTCTGATAATTGATACAGACCTTGCTCAGGAACTTTTTCTTCCATGAGTGCGAGCAACGGTAGAACTGTTGATGCATTCCATAAACGTTCAATCAGTTGATCTTTAGCATCTGCGCGATCAGCCGCTGCACGAATCAATTCAATGATAGGATCAATATTGCTAATGGCAATGGCGAAACCCATTAATGTATGCGCTTTTTCGCGCGCTTTTCTAAGTTCAAACCGTGTGCGTCGTAAAATAACTTCTTCACGAAATTCGAGGAATGCTTCTAAAATCTGAGTAAGACTTAGTTGTTCTGGTCGGCCATGCCTGATCGCTAACATGTTATAGCTTATTGTTGTTTGTAATTGGCTGTAGCGATAAAGTTGGTTCAAAATTACATCGGCTACGGCATCACGTTTGACTTCTATGACAATGCGAACGCCCTTGCGGTTTGATTCATCACGAAGGTCACTGATGCCCTCGATGATTTTTTCTTTAACAAGCTCGGCTATTTTCTCAACGAGACGTGCTTTATTGACCTGATACGGAATTTCAGTGATGACAATCGATTGACGGTCATTTTTACCTGTTTCAAAATGTGCTTTTCCACGTACAACGACGCCGCCACGGCCTGTGCGAAAGGCTTCGTGAATCCCGTGACGTCCCATAATGGTGCCACCGGTAGGGAAATCTGGTCCTTTGACGAATTGCATAATTTCAGGAAGCGTTAACTCTGGATTATCGATGAGTGCACAGCAGGCATCAATCACTTCGCCAAGGTTATGCGTTGGTATCGACGTTGCCATACCTACAGCGATGCCGCTGCCACCATTGACAAGTAAATTGGGGAATCGTGCAGGCAAAACGGTTGGCTGTATTTCAGATTCGTCATAGTTCGGGCAGAAATCAACGGTGTCTTTATCAATGTCTTCGAGTAATTCATGTGCAGGTTTTGAAAGACGTGCTTCAGTATAACGTGCTGCAGCTGCCGGATCGCCATCCATCGAACCAAAGTTACCTTGGCCGTCAATCAAGGGGACGCGTAAGCTGAAATCTTGTGTTAAACGAACCATCGCATCATAAATTGCCATATCACCATGTGGGTGATACTTACCCATGACTTCACCGACAACGCGCGCAGACTTGCGATAAGGTCGATTATATTCGTTTCCTGTTGCTTTCATCGCGTACAAAATACGACGATGTACCGGCTTCAATCCATCTCGCACATCGGGAAGAGCGCGTGATACGATTACGCTCATAGCATATGAGAGGTAGGAAGTCTTCATTTCCTCTTCGATGGCAATTGGTTTAATGTCGGTCTGGAATGGATTTTGCAAAGTCATAATCGATCTTTAAATAAAGCGTTAAGAAACTGTTAACGGATAATAGCATGTGCGCCTAAAAAACTCACGCGTTATGTGCTTTTTGTTTGGACTGATGTAATTATGAAAGTGTGTTCTGTCGTAATTTTATAAGGAATGAAGTATACTCATCTTCATCTGCAATGGGCGCTGTTTTTAAGTCTGGATCAACTATGTTTAAGTCACTTGCCGTGTCGTGGCAGAAAAATCAAATTCGTTTTGAAAAGCTATATGCGGGCAGGCATAAGCTGGTGTTGTTATTGCCATATCTCTGGTTATTGTTGTTCTTTTTTGTTCCTTTCTTAATGATTCTTAAAATCAGCTTTTCAAAGGCTATGATTGGCATTCCACCTTTCATGCCTGTATTTGAATGGTTCCAAGATAATTTTCTACGTATAACACTTAGCTTTTCAGGTTATAAAACGCTAATAGATGATAGTTTTTATGTATCAACATTTGCATCATCCTTGTACATGGCTGGGTCCTCAACATTTATTTGTTTGGCACTTGGTTACATGATGGCTTATGGCATTGTGCGTGCTCAACCAAGATTACGTATGATTTTGTTATTGCTTGTTATTTTACCATTTTGGACATCATTTTTGATTCGCGTTTATGCATGGATGTCTTTGCTTAGTACGCAAGGTATAATTAATTCACTGCTCAGCTATATTGGTTTGATTTCTGAACCGCTTGCTTTACTGGATAATCGTTATGCTGTTTGTGTGGGTATTGTCTATTGTTATCTACCCTTTATGGTGCTTCCCATTTATGCAGCACTTGAAAAAATTGATAACTCTTTGATCGAGGCTGCTTTTGATTTGGGTTGTACACCATGGCGGACTTTTTGGTGCATTACGGTCCCACTTACCATGTCGGGTGTTGCCGCAGGATGTGTATTGGTTTTTGTGCCATCTGTTGGTGAATTTGTTATTCCTGAGCTTTTAGGTGGCCCTGATACGTTGATGATTGGCCGTGCTTTGTGGTGGGAATTCTTCAATAACCGTGATTGGCCACAAGCATGTGCCTTAGCTGTATCGATGGTCGTGATTTTTGTTGTACCTATTATGTTTTTTCAGTGGCAACAACAGAAAATGGAAAAAGATTTTTAACAACCATTGTCGAGAAGATCACTCCTATAGGGGGGAGTGATAATAGACTTTTTTACCTTAAATTATTTGTCTGATGCGCCACACAGTCTTCTGTTTTAAAAGGTAATAGAATGATCTGTGCAGCAGATTTATCGCGTTATCTCCTTATAAAAAATCAGTTCTTGGTTTGAGTAAACGATCTATTAACATATCTATTTTATCTATTTGAGAATTAACATAACGACGTGTTGCAATAATATTTATGGCCATGTTCGTTGCGTCCGTATTGTCTAAGCGTGTATCGCCCCTATTTAATAATGGCGTTAATCGTGTGTAGTTTCCTGGAACCATTCCTGCGAGAAAAGCTTCTGTTTGTGCTGTTTGTGCTGAGATAAACATGGACACTACATGCGGAGCCCAAGCCAACATGCCAGCTTCTTGCATATCAAAAAGTGGCTTGTTTGAATGTCCTGATCCTATTGAGACAAGTTCAAATTGGGTTGCCTGTGGATAAAGTTTTTTTGCTTCTATGGTGAGGTATAAAGCAGGATTATTTGCAGCGGTTCCTCCATCTATAAGCGTATATGCTTTAGGTGTACGTGTTGCTACACCTGCTCTGCGTGCGGCAGGAATGGTCGTTATTTCGCAAGGATCAAAATAACTGGGCGCAGCTGCCGTTGCCGTCGAGGCATCTACTTTTGAAAAAACTTCTTTTGTATCCCAGCTTGTGATTAGCTTAGCTTCTTGCATACGTATATCATACGTTAAGACCGCTGTATGTCTTGTCGTATTATTTGTTTTCTCATCTCCAAGATACTCATGTGCAACTGAACGCAGGCAGTCTATTCTATATTTTGCCCCAAATAGACCGCCAAACGAAATAATTCGCGGAACAAACATGTCTGATACGCGATGATATAGGATGTCAACAATGTCTTCTGCTGTATATTTAGGGCGCATTGAGCCGGCTGATGAGGGAGTTGTTAAGAATGTTGCGAGCATGCCACCAGCTGATGTGCCGCCGATGATATCAAAATAGTCACTTAGGTAAACGTGTTTGTCTCCGCTTTGCTTCTCATTGAGGCGTTCCTCGAGTAATCGAACAAGTTCAGCTTCAACAATTCCGCGAACCCCTCCACCATCAAAACTAAGTATGCGAACTGTTTTTGACGATGTGCTTGATTCATCAACAATGCTTTTTAAAGTGGGAATTCCTGCGTTAAGTGTGGAAATGGATAAGTAAGTTATTAAAGTTATAAAACTCTGTCTTAGATGTGTTTTCTGTGAAATGTTAGACATAATTTATACCCTCCTATAATGTTTTTCTGCGTGTTCTCTGCAAAAATCTAGTTAGGGGGAGAAAGTTAACAAAGTGTTAATATAAATATTTATAGGTAATTTTTATTGGAATGTATCAACATTCATGTTGTGTAATATTTTCTTGTTAAGAATATATATAATTTTTTATTATCACAAAAAGAGATGTTTTGTATTTTAATACTGATATGTAGAATAAATGCAGCATGTGCAATACGTTAAAAAAAATTAATTTATATGTACAAATATTTAATGTTTTTCATTAATGATTTGTTCATATAGGTGTGTTAGATATAAGTATAGAGATTTGTTTTATAATGAGAAAACGTGAAAAAAGGTATTTACACGATTGTTTTTGGATTCTCAATGGGGATTTTTACAAGTTATTTTCTTAGTTATATCAAAGATGATACGGCATCAATTCGTATTAAGCATACTATGCATCAACAGAGCATTAATGATGATAATAATTTCTTAATTGATGGTGTTCCAGAGTTTTTAGATGATGAGAGTGGAGTGGTTTTTGCTCCCACAGAATCATTTGAAGAAAATGCCGTGGAGGTTTTTTTCTCAGATGTCTAATGCAGAACTTCTACACAGTGATGATGTTAAGTAATACTAATAAGCCCATGACAATAACAACAAAAAGAAGACTGTCTAATCGATCAAGAATTCCGCCATGTCCAGGAATTAGATCCCCTGCATTTTTGACGCCGAAATAACGTTTGACAGCTGACTCGATCAGATCTCCAGAATGTGCTGTCAGAGAAAGTAATAAAATAAGAGCAACATTTGGTACAGAAGAAGAAAGTGATATGTCAAATGCTTTTAGAAGATATTGTCCTGTAAGGATAGATAGTATAATTCCACCAATAAAACCAGACCATGTTTTATTAGGACTAATTCGTGGAGATAATTTAGGGCCTTTTACAGCACGGCCGATGATATAGGCGCCACTATCTGTTGCCCAGACAATTCCATAGAGCCAGATAATTAGAAGTGAACCTTTCTGGTTTTTTTCGCTGAGTAAAATAAACGATTCCATGGCCGCTGTGATGTAAACTAACCCACCTAGAAAAAGCATCCAACGTTGTAGTGATGGCAAAAACAGAGTTAGCCGTTGATAGTAAAGTGCTCCAACAAATGCAATGGCGCCGATGATTTGTATCGAAAGTTCATAGCCATTTAGATGACGGAAAGCTAATCCAATAATTGCAAAGAGACAGAGCGGATGAAATATACTGTTTGTTGAAAGTCTGGACCATTCACGAAGTGCTGCTGTAAAAACAAGCGTTAGCGCGCTATAAAATAGCCAGCCACCGGTGTAGGTTATCCATAAGAAAAATGGAATCAATACGCTAGCGCTTAGTGCTCGCGTTAATAGCTCAAATTGTGGCTGCGCCAAATGTGATTTCTTAAGCGACATCGCCACCAAATCGACGGTCTCGGTTCTTGAATTCATAAATAGCTTTCTCGAAGTGTTCTTCTGTAAAATCAGGCCACAAAACATCATCAAAAACAAGTTCGGTATAGGCAATTTGCCATAATAAATAATTGCTTATGCGTTTTTCGCCACTGGTTCTAATTTGAAGTTCTGGATCTGGAATGTTGTATGTATCAAGGTATCGCTCAAATGATTTATCATCGATAGAATCGATTTCACCTTTTTGAACATCTTTGATGATTTTATTGACAGCCCGGACTATTTCATCGCGACCTGTGTAGCTTAACGCAAGCACGACTGTTATGCCTGTATTATCTTTTGTTTTTTCTTCGGCTTTTACAATAAGCTTCTGTATTTTGAGCGGTAGTCGTTGATGATCGCCAATGGTTTTTAGGCGTACATTGTTTTTATGCAGAGATTTAATTTCATTTTCAAGGTACCATTCTAGAAGACCGAAAAGCTCACTAATCCAATGCTTATCTCTATTCCAGTTTTCAGTTGAAAAAGTATAGAGTGTAAGGAATTCTACGTTATGTTTTGCTGCAGCCTCTGTAATACGGCGGGCAGCTTCTGCGCCAGCTTTATGTCCTGCAATTGTAGGAAGATTCTTTTTCTTTGCCCATCGCCCGTTACCATCCATAATGACGGATATATGACGAATAGGTTTTTCTGTCAACGTTGGCGTGTTTAGCACAGGATATGAATACATGTTTAATAGTAGATTATTTATTGATAAAACAGCATTTAGTAGCATACGTCAAGTTTTTCTTTGTAATTTGTAAGGTGCTTCTGCTTTTTGTGCAGTTTATGTTGTTTTTTTTTGTAAGATGTTGTTTTTTTGCCTGTTGTCTCTAAAATCATGCTAAAAAATAAGAGTAAGCTCATAATCGAACGTTTCTAATGCTAAGTTACTTGTTAAAACGAATTTTACTCATGATACCAACGCTATTTGGCATTATGCTCATTAATTTTATTATTATTCAAGCAGCACCAGGTGGTCCTGTTCAGCAAATTCTTTCTAAAATGCAAGGTCAGGCATCCGATATTGATATGAGATTTGGTGGCGGCGATGCAATGGGAGGTGGTGCAAATGTTGGTTTTTCAGAAAATCATTCATCTTTTTATAAGGGCGCTCAAGGTATTGATCCAGCTTTTATTAAAGAGCTTGAAAAACAATTTGGATTTGATAAACCTGCGCATGAACGATTTTTCTTAATGATTAAAAATTATCTTACTTTTGATTTTGGTAAAAGTTATTTTAGTGACCAAACAGTTGTATCTTTAGTTAGAGAAAAAATGCCTGTCTCAGTATCGTTGGGGTTATGGACAACTTTTTTTGTTTATCTTATTTCAATTCCTCTTGGAATTGCTAAAGCTGTGCGTGATGGCACGTATTTCGATGTGTGGACGAGTGCGTTAGTAATTGTTGCTTATGCCGTACCAAGCTTCTTATTTGCTCTCTTTCTTATTATCATTTTTGCAGGAGGGAGTTTCTTTAGCGTTTTTCCTTTGCGTGGTTTGGTTTCCGATTATCATGATAAATTATCTTGGTTTGGGCAGATTAAAGACTATTTTTGGCATTTAGCATTACCATTAACCTCGATGGTTATGGTTGGTTTTGCTAAATTAACATTGCTTACAAAGAATTCTTTTATGGAAGAAATTAACAAGCAATATGTCATTACAGCGCGTGCAAAAGGAGCCACCAAACACCAAGTGTTGTATAATCATATTTTTCGCAATGCTATGCTGATTGTAATCGCTGGTTTCCCTGCAACATTCATTGCTGTTTTATTTACATCGTCGTTACTGATTGAAGTTTTATTTTCATTAGACGGTCTTGGTTTGCTGGGTTTTGAAGCAGCATTAAGCCGTAATTATCCTGTTATGTTTGGTACACTTTATATGTTTACTTTGTTAGGAATGTTTTTACATTTATTAGGCGACATATGTTACATGCTTGTTGATCGTAGGATTGATTTGTCAGCTAGTCGTGGTAATTAATACGGTACTAAACGTAGTGCTCAAGTTTTGCTACCTGTGTATTGCCCGGACATGATCCGGGCATCTAGATCCGCGGGTTGATCCCCGGATCATGTCCGGGGACGCGGAATACACGAAGAGAAATCTAGGTTTAAAAAAAATTGAGCACTGCATTTCTAATTAACTTGTAAGGGCACCTATGTATCTTATTTCTTTTCTTAATGTTGATCCTGTTGCCATTGACTTTGGGTTGATATCTATTCACTGGTATGGAATTGCGTATCTTGCAGGAATATCGTTGGCGTGGCTTTATGCACGTCATATAGCACACACATTCAATTTTTCGCAAAAAGAAATAGATGATTTTATTACCTGGGCAGTCGCGGGAATTATCATTGGCGGACGTTTAGGATACGTTCTTTTTTATGACCCGATTCATTTTCTTGAGCATCCTATTGATATTTTAAAGACAAGGCAAGGGGGCATGGCTTTTCATGGGGGACTGCTGGGCGTTATTATTGCAACCATTCTTTATTGTAGAAAGATGAAGATGCATTTGATGCGTTTTGGAGACTTGCTCGCTGTCGTCTCGCCAATTGGACTGTTCCTGGGACGCATTGCAAATTTTATCAACGCTGAACATTATGGCCGACCAACAGACGTAGCCTGGGCAATGATCTTTCCACATAGCGATGGTCTGCCAAGGCATCCTAGTCAGTTGTATGAAGCAATAGGTGAGGGGCTTGTTATTGGTTTGCTAACATGGCTTTTCCTTGGAAGATTTGCCAAAACACCTGGTCGACTATCGGGTCTTTTTATGTTGTCTTATGGGGTAATTCGTTTCTGGGTCGAGCAATATCGGCATCCAGATGGCTTTATATCACTTGGCTTTACAACGCTAACGTTGGGGCAGGCGCTTTGTGTGCCGATGATGGCAATAGGGCTGTATTGGTTGAAAAGAGTCAGGACTGTTATTTAAAAACACCTGAGTGCTTTAAATTCGATCCACGGATAAAATCGCTGGCACAGACCTTAACGATGCTTTTAAGGTTGAGAGATGATCAACATCTTTTACTTCAACGTCGACAAATAAATCCCAAAAATCGATTGTTCGATTTGTTACTTTAAGATTCACGATATCTGCAGATTGTTTGCTGATCGTTGTTGTCATAGCAGCCAAACTGCCGGGTTTGTTCAAAAACGTAACTTTTAAGCGTCCAACATGCTTATAGCCATGTTCTTGACCGTGTATTTCATGCCAAGCTAGATCCAGGACGCGTTCAGGGTCTGGAATCGTGATAATGACTTCACAATCATGTGTATGGATCGTAACGCCTTTACCCGTCACAACCACACCAGAAATATCGTCACCTGGTAAGGGGTGGCAACAACCGGCAAAATGAACAGACATGCCTGAAATGAGCCCTTCAATAAATTGAGCGGGGTCATGAATGGCTGGCTTCGCTGTTTTATTCTTTATATCAGAAGCGACTATTTCTTTCTTTGCGCGGGGTATCTCAGGATTGATTGCAGAAAGAACTTCTTTTGCTGATTGGATCCCTTCGCCTATGGCTGAGTATAAATCATCGAGTACGAGATAATGGAATTTTCCAAGTATCTTTGTGAAATTCTTATCGTTAAATGCTTGGCCTTCTTTTATGCACGCTTTGTGAAGAAGTGATTTTCCTAATTCGCTGAATTGCTGACGTTGTTGGCCGCGTATAAAACGACGTATGCATGCACGTGCTTTTCCTGTGACGACAAAACGTTCCCATGTGGGAGATGGGCTTTGTGACTTTGCTGTGACAATATCAACTTGATCACCATTTTTAAGTTGGGTACGAAGTGGCATTTGGCGACCGTTTATCTTTACGCCAACAGTCCGATTTCCAACTTCAGAATGAATGGAATACGCAAAATCAACGGGCGTTGCACCACTTGGTAGATTTATTAGCTCACCTTTTGGCGTAAAGCAAAATACTTGATCTTGGAACATTTCAAGTTTTGTATGCTCTAAGAATTCATCTGGGCTGGATGCATGTTCTAAAATTTCGAGAAGCCCACGAAGCCAAGCATATTGCTTGCCATCATGCGTCTTATCACCCTGCTTATACTGCCAATGAGCTGCGACACCATTCTCACATATATCATGCATATCAGCTGTTCGTATTTGGATTTCAATACGTTGATTTAAAGGGCCGATAAGACATGTATGTAACGATTGATAATTGTTTGGTTTGGGTGTGCTTATGTAATCTTTAAAGCGACCAGGGACCACCATGTAGTGACTGTGCATAATGCCGAGTGCTTGGTAGCATTCGGATGCCGAGCCAACCAAAATACGAAAAGCCATAATATCAGATAATTGCTCTAACGTTACATTCTTTTGCTGCATTTTCCGCCAAATGGAATAAGGCGTTTTTAGACGGCCACTGATTGTGCATTTCAAGTGAAATGTTATGGCAACATTCTTAATGTCTTCAATAATAAGGGCAATTGTATCGGCTGAGGCTTGATATATAAATTTAAGGCGGCTTTTGATTGATTCATATATGTCAGGCTGCAATTGACTAAAAGCAAGATCTTCAAGTTCATCCTTAATCCAATGGATCCCCATTCGTTCCGCGAGCGGCGCGTAAATTTCTAATGTTTCATGGGCAATGCGACGACGTTTTTCTTCAGATACAACGTGATGTAGTGTTCGCATATTATGCAAACGGTCGGCTAATTTAACAAGCAGAACACGAATGTCACTCGACATTGCTAAAACAAGTTTTCTGAAATTCTCTGCTTGTTTAGTTGCTTCAGATTGAAGTTCGAGTTTTGATAATTTAGTCACGCCATTGACGAGGTGGGCTATTTCGGTTCCGAAATAGGTCTCAATTTCCTCGATTGTTGCAACTGTGTCTTCAACAGTATCGTGTAATAGGCCTGTTGCGATTGATTGGCTGTCTAATTTTAGCTCAGTAAGGATGCCTGCAACTTCGATGGGATGTGAAAAATAAGGGTCTCCAGAATCACGTGCTTGACAACCATGGCTTTTAACAGAAAAAACATATGCGCGGTTGATGAGATCTTCATCAGCCGTTGGGTCATATGCTTTTAGTCGTTCAACCAGCTCAAATTGACGTAACACTCAGCGATTGCTCCACTATTATTTATTAGTCTTTTTATTCGTCTTCATCTGTTTCTTCGGCGTCATCAGTCTCATCTTCATCTGAATCCTCATCTGATTCAGTCTCTCCGTCGTCGATGTCACCATCGGAATCATCACCATCGATCGCTAAAGCGCCAACTTCCTCATCCCATTCGCTAACAGAATCAATAGATTCTTGCATTTCTTCGTCGAGTTCGGATTCATGATTTTCAACAAATACATGTTTTTGAAGGCTTTTAATTAAATTATCACGCAATGCCGCAATATCAATTGAATTCTCTGAAATCTCACGGAGAGCAATTACAGGATTCTTATCGTTATCACGAGCAACGGTTAATGGGGAGCCAGCTGATATTTCGCGTGCTCTTTTTGCACTCAGAAGTACGAGTTCGAAGCGATTAGGAACATTTAAAATGCAATCTTCTACAGTTACGCGTGCCATTTTTCTTGCCTTACTTATATGATAATAATTTGATTAATAATGATAACACGTTCTAAAGTGAAACATCCACTGAAAACCAAAGATTTTTTTATGATACAGATTAAGCTAACGAATACAATTACGCACCAGAAAGAGCTTTTCACTCCCATTGATCCCAATCATGTTGGTTTTTATTTGTGCGGCCCAACGGTTTATGACCGTCCACATATTGGCAATGCACGATCTGCGATTGTATTTGATGTCCTATACCGATTTTTTAAAGTCTGTTTTCCAAAGGTTACCTATGTACGCAATGTTACTGATGTAGATGATAAAATCAACATGCGTGCGCGTGAATTAAACATCTCAATACGTGAACTAACTGAAAAGACTTTGACGGATTATCATCAAGATATTTCTGCTTTGGGTGGATTGTTGCCCGACATTGAGCCGCGCGCAACGGAGCATATTGATGAAATGATCGCTATGAATGAAACATTGATAACAAAAGGACATGCATATGTGGCTGAAGGACACGTATTGTTTGATGTGTCATCCTACCATGGTTACGGTAAATTATCGCGCAAGAATCAAGATGATCTAATCGCAGGCGCCCGGATTGATATTGCACCGTATAAACGAAATGCAGCTGACTTTGTTTTATGGAAACCATCTGATGATGTAACGCCAGGATGGGACAGTCCGTGGGGTCGTGGTCGCCCTGGATGGCACATTGAATGTTCTGCGATGAGTGCTAAATATTTAGGGCAGACATTTGATATTCATGGGGGTGGTGTTGATTTAGTTTTTCCACATCACGAGAATGAGGTTGCACAAAGTTGTTGTGCCCACGGGACAGAGCGCATGGCGCGCACGTGGCTGCACAATGGGCATCTGACTGTTAATGGCGAAAAAATGTCAAAGTCTTTGGGGAACTTTATAACCGTGCAAGATTTGCTTGTCGATCATGATGGTGAGGTGATTCGCCTGGCATTGTTACTGACACATTATCATCAGCCACTCGATTGGACAGATCAGCAACTCACACATGCAAAGCAAATGCTTGATCGATTCTATGGTGCGCTTGATCTGGTGAATGATGTTTTGGACGAAGAGGCTGAATCGCCTGCAGTGTTAGAGGCCTTAGCCGATGATTTGAATACGCCACGCGCCCTTGCGGTTTTGCATGATCTTTCAAATCAATTGTATAAGGCGCCATCTATCGATTTAGCATCACAACTTAAGTATGGAGGCTCTCTTCTTGGGATACTTCAGCGTAGCCCAAAAGAATGGTTTCAAGGAACAGAGACTGTTGATGTTGCTACTACATTAGATATCGAAGCGCTAATTCAGCGGCGTGATGAAGCCAAAAAAGCGAAAAATTTTGCTGTGGCCGATCAGATTCGTGCAGACTTATTAGCAAAAGGAGTTATATTATTAGATACTGTGAATGGTACGACGTGGCGTCGTGTGTAAAGAAGTTTTTTACTTTTGTCATCTATGCTCGGCGAGGATCCAGGATGTGCAGGAATACTAAAACGAATATTGTTTGATGGTGTCATCGTTTCTTTGGATTCCCGCCTGCGCGGGAATGACAATGAAAAGTGTCAATTTATGATTGTTATTTAATAAGGATTTAATTTAATGAACAAAAATTTTATTTACGGCTTGTGTGCTGCTTTTATTCTGGTGTCTGTATATAGGGGTGGGACAACGCTTCTTAATAAAGGTGATCTGGTAGAGCAAGAGGAAATTCCACTGAGTCTTATCGATATTAACTTTTCGCGTGAAACAAATCCGAAAGGTATGCCTGATTATGTAATTACCAAACATGAGAAAGAATCAAAAGAATTTAAGCTGGCTGATTTAAAAGGAAAGCCTATTGTTCTCCACTTTTGGGCAACTTGGTGTGGCCCTTGCAAGGTGGAATTACCTCATTATGATAGATTTATTGCGAAAAATACTGAAATTGTACATGTTGCATTAACGACAGATGGGACAGATAAAGATAAAATAAAAGCCTTTTTTGCTCAGAATGATCTTAAGAATGTTCCTGTTATGACAGATTCAGCGGCCATTGTTTCTAAATATTTTTCAATAACTGCTAACCCAACAACTTTGTTTATTAATAAAGAAGGTAAATTGGTAGGTCGAATTATAGGTGTTGTTGATTGGCAAGATCCAAAAACAATAACATTATTATTGAAGACATTTGCTGAGTAAGGAAGCGTTCTAATGACAACGGCAGCATCTCCGCATAACAAATTAGCTATACCATTTACTATGCCGGTAACCTTGCCGGCTTCGATAGAAGCTGTTCATGCGTTCCTATCGAATAATCCGCGTGCTTTTAGTGGTAATGGCGTGCAAACAAAGGCATGCCAGGCTGCATTGACGTCTGTGTTTGGCTATAACAATCCACTGCTTACATCATCATGCACGTCGGCATTAGAAATGGCAGCATTAGCGCTAAAGGCATCTATCGGTGACGCGTTTGATTATGCTAATCCACCGGTTATTATTTGCCCAAGTTTTACATTTGTCAGCACAACGAATAGCTTTGCAAAGTATGGTTTTAAACTTCGTTATATCGATATCAACCCTGGCACGATGAATAATGACGAGGCCGCAATCGAGGCTGCGGTAACGCCCGAGGTAGTTGCTGTTGTCGTTGTCCATTATGGAGGTATTAGTTGTGATATGGCGCGTGTTGAGGCGTTTTGTAAGGCTAAAAAGTTAGTGCTTATTAGCGATGCCGCACAGGCGATTGGCGCGCTTTGTCACGGTAAACCATTGCCAAATTACGGTGATATGGCATGTCTTAGTTTTCATGATACTAAAAATTGCACCGCTGGTGAGGGTGGGGCACTTTTGGTGAATAATGAAAAGTTTTTGCCAGATACTAAAATTGCTCGTGAAAAGGGTACGAATCGCGAGCTTTTTTTGCAAGGGCAAGTCGATAAATATACCTGGGTAGGTCTTGGCGGGCATTATTTAATGAGCGAGATTAATGCGACTTATCTTTTGCCCCAATTGACAGGCTATGCGATGTTGCATGAACATCGGCTGGCTCTTTGGCAGCGGTATCAGGATCGTTTGAACGTGTTAGAGGCACGCGTCGGAGCGGATGTGTTCAAATGCCCAAGTGTTCCAGCGCATAACCAACAAAATGCTCATCTTTATTATGTGAAATTACGCGATAATGCTGCACGCATTGCGTTGCGTGACTATTTACGAACGCATGCAATTGAGTCGAGTTTTCACTATACACCCTTGCATTTAAATCCATATGGACTGAAAACAGGTGCGTTTGCTGGTGATGATCATAATACGGTGATTGAGACCGAGCGGTTGCTTCGGTTGCCGTTGTATCATGCATTGCAACTAGTTGATGTGGATAGGATATGTATGGCGATTGAATCGTATTATCAGTCGTGATTATTGTTTTTATGCGTGAATGAAATTATCAGCAGAAATCCTGAATTGAACATTTGATTTGTTTTTTTATACATTTTGGTGTTTATTCTCTTCCAGAGGACTTGATATTACGCCTCTGGAATTATTACTTTGTTTAATGCGCGGTTTGTTTTATCAAAATCTATTTATGTGCTGCTGGTGCTGCTGCTGTTGCCTTAGAAGGTGCCTTAGAAGGTGCCTTAGAAGGTGCGGCCGGATGTGGTGCGACACCTTGTGCTTTTTTCGCCTCGGCTAAGCGTGTCTTTAACGCAGTTAGCTTTTCATTTTCTTCCTTATTAATGCTGGTTATATTGGCTGTTTCAGCTGCTACAGCGGCTTCAAGTCCAGCAACTGCTGCAATTGCTGCGGCTTTTTCTTGCGTTTGTATATCAACTAATTCTGCTTTTTTTGCTGCTTCTTGAGTTTGCAAATCTGTAAATGCAGCCATTGCATCATCATCTGCAGGTGATGCTTCTTCTGCGTTTAATATACATCCTGTGCCAAAAAAGAACATGCTTATTGCGTATATGTAAATAGATACTTTATTCATTTTAAAATCCTATGTGTTAACGTTTGTATGTAGATTATAATCACGAATTTATTAATAAAGAGTTAATTTTTTATAAAATAACTCGTTACGTTTTGTCATCTCCCTCTGCTACGTGTCATAATATACGTCCATATATGACGAAAAGTGACTATTAGCATGCGCGTGGGGGCAAATCTAAAATTATATGCATGTATATAAAATCTGTGTATATTGAAAGAAATTATTTTTGTTCGAGTATGTATGCAACGCACATCAAAATCAGGAACAGCTGCGCTTATTATTGGCTATGCCTTTTTGTATTTACCAATCATATTTTTGATCACTTTTTCGTTTAATGAATCACGTTTGCCAGGCGTGTGGACGGGATTTTCTTTGCGGTGGTACTCTTTATTATTTGAAAATAGCGCCCTTATTCATGCTGTATCAACGAGCTTTCAAATCGCGGCTATGGCGGCAACATTCTCGGTTGTTTTGGGTACTTTTGCTGCAATTTCCATGGTACGTTTCGGGAATTTCAAGGGACGTACATTATTTGGTGGGCTCATCTCGGCACCACTTGTCATGCCAGAAGTAATCACCGGTCTAGCTTTGTTATTAATGTTCGTTACGTTCGAGCGCTTGATTGGCTGGCCATCCGAGCGCGGTATGATGACAATTACAATTGCGCACACAACGCTTGCGCTATCCTATGTGTACTTAGTTGTACGATCACGATTATTAGATTTTGATCGCTCGATCGAGGAAGCTGCGCAAGATCTCGGCGCACGCCCCGTGACCGTATTTCTGTCAATTACGCTGCCATTGATTGCGCCTGCATTGTTGGCAGGTTGGTTGCTCGCATTTGCGTTATCGCTTGATGATGTAGTGTTAGCAAGCTTCTTATCGGGTCCTGGCGCAACAACACTGCCGATTTTGATTTTCTCAAGTGTGCGTTTAGGCATTACGCCAGAGCTAAATGCACTTGCATCCATTATTGTGGGAATTGTTAGTATTGCCGTTCTAATCGTTGGTCTTTTTGTTATTCGTTCAAAAGAGGAATAAACAATTCAATTTTCATGTATAATTATTGTATATTTTTGCGTATATACGTTATAAGAATTCTAAGCAAGTGCGTTTTGTAAGAACATTGGATTGTCGACGCTAGCAAGTATCGTGAAAAACGCATGTTGACGGTCAAGATGTGTTGTTTTTGAATCTGTCCAGAAACGGGTAAACGTTAACCAAAGTTCAGCCGATTGCCCGCTTTTTGTGACAAGGGCTTCTTGATAGATTGTATCAAAAAGCGTGGTTGCTAGCGCGTCATAAACAGTTTTATCCCCACCAGTAACTCGCTCACATATCTGTTGAATCCGCGCGAAATTGCCTTGTCGTGCAAGCTGTAAAAGTTCGATGGCTTCATTTTTATATGGCAGTGTTACACCGCTTTCGTTTTCTTCTGCGAGTGATAAAATTTGACAACGAGATCGAATGGTGGGAAGTAGGGTGCCAAGTGATTGGCACAACAGCAGAAACAAAGTGCGTTGAGGCGGTTCTTCAAGGCTTTTCAATAAACTATTGGCACAAAAACGATTCAAGTGCGTTATTTGATCGATGAGAACAATACGCCAGCCAGGAACAAGTGGACTTTTATGTAAAAAATCTAATAATGGCGCCAGCTGGTCAATAACAATTTCTGTTGCAGCGTCATTTTTTTGAATTACGATAAAATTACCAAAAGAACCATTTTTAACATGTCGTTCGATAAGTTCTGCACGCATACCATGCCCGTTAAGAGGCGATGTGAATACATGCGAAATAAGTTTGTCAGCAAAGGCGCGCGTTTTTTGTGGTTCACCATGAATCAACCAACAGGGGGCTAAATGTCCGTTGTCAAAAAGATGTGTGAGCCGATCGAAAGACATATCCATAATTGTACCATTTTTAAAAAGTTTTGAGTATGAAGTTCGCAACGCGAACGAAGACATCAAAATTCGAGCAGCGTTCGTTCCCACTCGTACCCGAGCAACGCAGATATTGAAGAGGGCTGCACTAATCGAAATTGTGTAAAATTGGTATTAGTCCACCAATTTATGGGCAAGAGCAGCCTCAAGAAATTCATCAATATCTCCGTCAAGCACACCATGTGCATTTCCTTTTTCGGCACCGGTGCGTGTATCTTTCACCAGTTGATATGGTTGTAATACGTAAGATCTGATTTGATGCCCCCAACCAATATCTGACTTTCCTGCATTTTGCACATTGTTCTTCTCTTCACGCATACGGAGTTCACGTTCATACAAACGTGCTTTGAGCATTTTATAGGCCTGTGCGCGATTTTTATGTTGCGATCGATCGTTTTGACATTGTACAACGATACCTGTTGGCATGTGGGTGATACGGATTGCGCTTTCGGTTTTATTGACGTGTTGACCGCCGGCGCCCGATGCGCGATATGTATCAATGCGCAGGTCTTTTTCTTCGTATTCAACATTAATGTTTTCGTCCACAACAGGATATACCCATACAGAGGCAAAGCTTGTGTGACGTCGTGCATTTGCATCGAATGGAGAAATACGCACAAGTCGATGTACGCCGCTTTCACCTTTTAACCAACCGTAAGCTTGATGTCCTTTTATTTGCATGGTCATTGATTTAATGCCCGCTTCTTCTCCTGGATTTTCATCCATAAGTTCCAACTTAAAACCACGTTTTTCACCCCACCGCATGTACATGCGTGAAAGCATTTCTGCCCAATCTTGAGCTTCTGTTCCGCCTGCGCCTGCGTTGATTTCAAGAAAGCAATGGTTATCATCTGCTTCACCAGACAATAGAGTTTCAAGTTGTAATCGATCGGCCTCGCGCTTGAGTGCTATGAGTGCTTGTTCAGATTCGAGTGCTAACGCTTCATCACCTTCTTCTTCGCTTAAGGCAAGAAGTTCGGTGTTATCGATAACAGATTGTTCGAATTTAAGGATACGCTGTATAGATGCATTGACTGTATCGCGTTCTTTTAGCAGGGTTTGGGCCTCAGTGGGATTATCCCAGAGGGTAGGGGACTCTGCGTGCTGATTTAATGTATCAAGCCGTTCTTGTGCTGCGTCAAAGTCAAAGATGCCTCCGTAGAAGTGCTACTGACTGAGCGATTGATTCAACGATTTGTTCGATTTCGGCGCGCATAGTACTATTTCCTCTGTAAGTTAGAACGAGTCTTCCATGATCTGTGTTGGATGTCCGCCTTCAATGAGCGCTCTGCAAATCTGGTGTGCATGGTTTGCGTCTCTCGTTTCGATGACGGCATCAACAAAGGCCATTTTAATCATTGTTTTATTGAAAAAGCGTTGATGGCTAATCTCAAAGATATTGCCGCCTGCTTTACCAATGATTTGTGATAGATGACCCAAGATACCAGGATTGTCGCTAATTTCAATCTTTAAACGAACAAGCCTTCCTTCATGTACAAGTCCACGCATGAGTAAGCTGGATAATATACGCGAGTCAACATTGCCACCACAGACGATCGTTCCTACACGTTTGCCTTTAAATATCTCTTTTCTGGCAAGAATTGCGGCCACACCTGCCGCACCAGCGCCTTCAACAACTATTTTATTATTAATGATTAGTGCTTCCATAGCATTTTCAATCATTGCTTCATTAACGATAAGCATATCATCTAAAACATTTCGCAATATGGCCAAATTTATGCGTCCTGGAAATTTGATAGCAATTCCTTCGGCAATTGTTTGTGATTCTTTTCGTGTGCCAATTTGTAAGCTGTTTGGGAATAATACTTCAGCAGTGGAAGGGCAATAAAGTGATTGTACGCCAATAATTTGAATGGAAGAGTTTAAGTGCTTTGCAACGATGCCAATGCCGCTTGCAAGACCTCCGCCGCCAATTGGAATCAGCAAAACGTCTAAATTTGGAATATCAGTTAACATTTCAATGGCAATGGACGCTTGGCCAATAATAATATTAGGATCATCAAAAGGGTGTATGAGCGCATAATTATTTTTTTTCATTAATTGCAAAGCAAAATCACGTGCATCAAGCACGGTTTGGCCATGCAAAATAATGGATGCACCATAGCTACGTGTGCGTTCAACTTTTGCGATAGGGGTGGTTTCAGGCATCACAATCGTTGCCGCTATTCCCATTCGTTGTGCATGATACGCGACACCTTGTGCATGATTGCCTGCTGACATCGTAATCACACCGCGTCTTTTTTCTTCATCGGTGAGATTGTTCATGCAAATGTAAGCACCTCTTGGCTTGAAGGAGCCCGTGATTTGCAGATTTTCAAGCTTAAGGAAAACATCGCCTTCAATAAATTGGCTCAGCCAAGCGGATTTAATGGTTGGTGTGCGATGAACTACTGATTCTAACTCTTTTGCGGCAGCTTCTATTTTTTCAAAGGTAATGGACTCAACAATTTTTTTCGTTTCAGGAGAGGTCTCATAAAGATTGAGTGCTGATTGTTCCATAAAGATATACCTGTAATGAAAATGAAGCCTTATTTTTAGTTATAAAACCTATGGTTGAAAAAACAAACGAAATTCAACATCTTTAATCAATTTTTTTAAAAATTAGCTTAATATGGGCTGGGCAGCATTTGTTCTAAAATGAAGTGCAGTCAGCAAGAGTTGCATGCGGAATAAGATACATATCCTATGGATGATGCAAATGTGCGTGTAACTGTTGAATGAGCGAATCCATTTGTCATGCAAATATTAGCATAATATGAATATATAACTTGTATGTTCTATGTATCGTTCTTATATGTATGGTAGATGGTGTTTTTCATATAGGAATAAATTTATGCCGCATAACAATATTACGTTTAATTTTATATGGTTAACCTTTTTGGTTATAACATGTTGTGTATCAGCTGCCTCTGATGTTCAATACTCAGCTGAATTTATTGGCAAACAAGATAGTGTGCGTTGTGATCTATTTAATAAAAATCCTATGGAAACATATTTGTGGTCAGAGCAAACTGAAAATATTAATTTCGTTCTGCAGGATGAAACCAGAGTAAGTACGGCTAGCCATGCACTTCCAGGGCAGTAAGAACTAATTTTGAAAGCTGTCATGGCAACTCAGCTTATTCATTGGCCTTTAAAGAATGCGGTAGGGCTGATTTCGATTTATGATAAAAGGAATGAGCTAGGCTCAGACGATGTTCGATTTAATCACTTTGAAATTCTGCGCTTAACAGAAAAACTCTCGCGTAAATTGATTGATCAAATCAATATGAGCGGTACATTTGATATCGCATTTATCTGTGAATCCAATGATGAAGAACGTTATGAAAATATTTTTGATTACAGTGATATAAAGCAAAATACGTTTCGTGATTGGTTTGTCGCTGTGCTCGATAACCACAACAAAGGCTCTTCTATGCTTAGAAGCATAAATGCAGTTAGCGAAGAAATCAGAATTTACAAACAAGAAAACAAGAAAATTGTGCTTGTGCTAGGTGCCGCACCAGATGAACGTCATCACTTTAATTTAGATGCTAACAATGGTTTTGATCAGGAGCCTGGCATTATTTATGTGGATGCGAATCGTAAGTTCGGGGATCAATATGCTCATATGAATAATAGGGCAGGCATCGTTTCAAAAGCTGTTTGGGATAAGCAATTCATACACGGCGATTTTACTGAGATTGAATTACATAAAATGATGCTTCAGCAATTTGGGGCTTGTTTTGATTTAATAATACCTGATCTTTCAGTTATGAAATATAAACTGCTTACAGTAGAAAATCTTGAGTTCTTTTGTGCAATGTTAAAAGTAGATGGAAATATGATTTTTGACAATACGGATTGTACATCTGGTTTCTATGATTCAGAGACAAAAATAATGGCTTTTGGAGAAAAACGTTTTAAACTCGTATCGGATAAGCTGGAAATGGCAATTAGTCCTCGTTCCCGTGTGTGGGTTCCAGCAACACGTGACACCTTTCGTTCTGAACGTGGAATGTCTCCATATTACAGGGTGCTTTTACGGACTCAATACAAAGACTATATTGAAAAATTTAACAAGCAGAACATGAGTGATAATTGCACGTTATCTGTTTGCGAGGGAATGTTCCCATATTGGAACAGCAGGGGAAATGAAATCACATATTTAGAAATGAGAAAGCTAAGCTAGGACTAGATTATAATTCTCTAGCTTTTATGAAAAATAGAGTTGATGATGTTTTTTGCTCATAAAGAGCTATGTTGTTTTGTGATGGTAATTCCAAAACTAAGCTTGTGATTTTTTAAAAATTTGATAAATACCTTTTAAGGTGTGTCTAGCGGTTAAATCCGCTAAACTACGGTGAACGTACACTAATGCGGTGCCACCATGTCCTATGATTCCCCCTTCGATATCCCAACATCAATGCACACTAAAGCGATTCTGGTGCATGTGTACAATAAGCGTCAAAAAGAACCGTTGGCGCGCACGATTGAAGCAAGTATAGAAGAGGCATTAGGACTAGCCGAAGCCATTGATCTCGATGTATGTTATCATCAAGCAATTCCCATTCAGAAAAAGAATCCAGCAACCCTAATTGGATCGGGGAACGTGGCAAACTTATGTCAAATCGTGGTGGCTGAAGATGTGAAGCTGGCTGTATTCGATACAACACTTACGCCTATTCAGCAGCGTAATCTTGAGACCGGTCTCAAATGTAAAGTGATTGATCGAACGGGTTTGATCCTTGAGATTTTTGGCAGACGCGCTCGAACAGCAGAAGGGCGATTGCAAGTAGATCTCGCACTTTTAAAGCATTTGCGTAGTCGTCTTGTGCGTGCATGGACGCATCTTGAACGTCAGCGTGGTGGGTTCGGTTTTACGGGCGGCCCAGGGGAAAGTCAAATTGAGCTTGATCGTCGTATGATTGATGGAAAGATCATGAAATTAGAGCGTGATCTTGATCAAGTGAAGCGTACGCGAAGCTTGCACCGCAAGCAACGTATACGATCAGATGTGCCGATGGTAGCGCTTGTTGGTTATACAAATGCAGGAAAATCCACGCTTTTTAATCGATTGACGAATTCGGACGTATTCGCAAAAGATTTATTATTCGCAACACTTGACCCAACTATTCGCCCGATCAAATTGCCGAATGGTCGTACTGTATTGCTGTCTGATACGGTTGGTTTTATCTCGAACCTTCCAACGCAACTGGTGGCAGCATTTCGTGCCACACTCGAGGAAGTTTGCGAAGCCTCTGTTATATTGCATGTGTCAGATGTCGCGCATGATGATCACGAAGCGCAAAGAGCAGATGTATTTCATGTGCTCGATCAACTTGAGGTTGACTATGATGTTGAATTTGTGAAGCCCACCTTAATTGATGTATACAATAAAATTGATTTATTGCCAGAAGATATTAAGAATGCTACTGTTAATCGTTCGGATCGTTCCAACCAGTCTGTTGCAGTTTCTGCACAATCAGGCGAGGGAATTGATTCGCTTTTGCTTAGTATACAGGAGGCTTTGCACGAAGATGTTGCCCTATATCAGCTAAATTTGCCGATTGAAGACGGCGCCCTTTTGGCGTGGTGTTATCGGCGTGGTGTTGTAGTTTTTCGTGAAGATACCGATTTTGGTACAACGATGAAGCTCAGTCTTAGTCCGGCACAGTATGACTATGTTAGTCAAGCTGTAGCAGAGGATTCTATCGCTAAAATTTCGTAACTATTGATATACAATGGATACCCTTTTGTAAAATTAGGTTATCCAAAATTAGGAACATTATTATGCAAAAATTACTATTTCCCCTGCTTATTCTATCACTGATTGTGTGTTGTATCGAAACAGATATGTCTGCGCCAAGTTTTCCTGATATGTCCAAGCATTTCAATGTATCGGAAGGTATGATCCAATATACAATTGCTGTTAATTTCCTTGGCTTTTGTTTTGCGAGTCTTTTATATGGAGCGCTATCAGATAGTTATGGACGCAGGCCCATTATGGTGATTGGCAACGCGTTGATGGTTGTCGGTGCGCTTGGCTGTGTTTGGTCACCATCGATTGAAATGCTTTTAGCCGCACGTTTTATTCAAGGTATTGGCGCAAGTGCCTCTGCTGTCGTGGTATTTGCTATGATTGCAGATACGTATCAAGGTACAGAATCACTTAAGCGTATTGGAATTATGAATTCGGCCTTGACCATCTTCATGTCAGTAGCGCCAATTGCGGGTAGTTTTATTAATCAGGCCATTGGTTGGCGTGGAAATTATGCCGTCGTGGCATTTCTATCGCTTGTCTCATGGTTGCTTCTCGTATTCTTTTTACCAGAGACGCGTCACGAACGGTCCGCATTTTCAGTAGGAAAGCTAGTACGCGATTATAAACGTGTGTTCAGTAATAAAACATTTATCCATGCATCAAGCGTGCCAAGTTTGCTGTGTGCTGCCTATATGGCGTTTATTGCATGTGCGGCATTTTTATATACAAAGACGTTTGGATTATCTCTAAATGGTTACGCCTTGCATCAAGGTATTATTGTCGCTAGCTTTTCTGTGATGAGTATTTTTGCAGGAGGTTTGATGTCGCGTCTTGGTAAGCGAAAAAGTGTAGCTGTTGGCATGGGCTTCTTTACAACAGGTATGCTCTGTATTTTAGCGTTAGGTCTAATGGGTTCACATGCAGCGATTTTTGTTACTATAGCGATGATGCTTGTGGCATTTGGTGATGCTATTGTGTATGCAATTATTTTCACGTTGTCACTTGAAATTTTTCCAGAGCATAAGGGCGTCGCGTCGTCAGCGATTATGTCGGTGCGGGCATTTCTTGTCTTTGCCTTTGTAGGCTTAATGGGCAATGTATACAATGACGAGCTTATTTCTTATGCATGGGTGTGTTCACTTGTTTTTGTACCAACCTGTTGGTGCGTCTTTAAGCTCTTTCAATCCGGTTTTTTGAATGAAACACAAAGTGATGAAATATCAGCAGGTCAAGTATTGGCTTCATGATTGATTGCGAACATTACGATAAAGAAGAATTACTCAAGCGCAAGCTGCGGTATCAATGTAGGTACCGCGGCACGTGTGAATTGGATGTGATTCTACGTAAGTTTATGGCAGAAGGAAGAGATGCGCGCATTGAAGATTGGCAGCTGTTTGAGCAATTCTTGGCCGAGCCTGAGCCTGTTTTGACAGCCTGGTTAATTAATGGAGAATGTGCACCAGACTCGTATCTGTTTTTTGTTAATTTGATTATGAATTAAGTGTTTCTTACGCTTGCATCGAGAGATGATGCTAAAATTATTTTGACGAGAGAAATTAAGCCATAATAATAAAAACCGGTGGGAATCGATATGAAAGCAATCTTTACAAAAGCCCAAGCGTTAGGTAATGATTTTGTCATTATTTCATTGCAACAAAAGGGTGTGGATGGTTTGACGACGTCAAACTTGGCTGATATTGCACGCTTTGTGGCGAATAGACGCCTTGGCATTGGCTGCGATCAAGTTATTTTTGTTGATACGCCTAGAGATCATACGTGTGCCATGTTTATTCGTTTTTTCAATGAAGATGGATCTGAGGCGGAAAGTTGTGGGAATGGATCACGTGCCATTGGGCTGTGGTGGATGCAACGAAATGGAGTAGGAACGATTACCTTTCAGTCGATAGGTGGTTTTGTCACAACGAATTTAATCGATGCTGATGTTGGACTGATTGAAATGATTCTGCCTATCCCAGTTGTTGATGAAATGATTGATCTTGGTGCGTATCAAATTTATTCAAAACCTTCACCAGTGGTCGTTGTTGCGGGTAATCCGCATGTTGTTCTGTTTGTTGAAAACGATACATGTGCTGAGCCTTGGGGGGCGGCCATTGAAAAACTGCCTGTATTCCCAGCAGGTATTAATGTTAATTTTGTGACGCACGTGCATGAGAGCACGATTCATCTTACTGTGTGGGAGCGTGGCGTTGGATTGACTCCAGCATGCGGTACGGGAGCAGTTGGATCGGCTGTTGCATCCGTGGTTCGCGGATTAGTTAACGGTGATAAGCCTATTACTGTTGTTCAAGCGGGTGGATCGTTGTCGATTGAAATTAAAGATGACTGCCTGATTCAACGGGGCAGGGCATCCATTATGTTTGAAGGTGTGATTGAGTTGGGGGAGCTGGAATAATAGGCTTTTATTATTGATCCAATCTTATTCGTTGTTCAAATTGCTTTTCTGTGCCATTTTGAATCACAAAAAAATGTGCAATACAGTTTGAGGAACACTCCCTGTCTACTATTTTTAACCTGTTAATACGATTCCATTTTCGGCACGCCAGTATAGATAAACTTCGTCATCCCATTTCACATCACGATCAGTAAGGCGTAAAAGATTCGTCATCGCTGCCTGCACGCGTTTTCCAGATTCAAGTTCAATATGATAAATAGACATGTCGCCTAAATAACCAATTTCACGCACGATTCCCTTTGCACAGTTACGTTTGGAAGATGATTCAATAGCGTCTGATTTTTCAATAATTTCTGTTCTGATTTCGGTGGTGCTATTTTCATCTTGAACAATCTCGTTATGATATTCTTCGGGTGGTATTGATGAAATCATAATTTTTTCGGGACGGATCGCAACAGAAACATGCGCGCCAAGGGGCATTGCTGCGGTATGCGTGATGTACAGCTGTCCACCAGCGCCCGGTGCATCAATAACGACATGATCTGGCTCATCCGCAACGACAACGCCATCAAATACATTCATTGTTCCGATAAATTCCGCCACATAGCGTGAGTTTGGGAATTCGTATATATCGTGTGGCACACCTATTTGACGTATGCGTCCTTCCTCCATAATGGCAATACGTGTTGACATAGTCATGGCTTCTTCTTGGTCATGCGTTACGACCACAAAGGTAATGCCAACTTTTTCTTGAATGTTAACAAGTTCAAATTGCGTTTGTTCACGTAGTTTTTTATCAAGTGCAGCCATAGGTTCGTCGAGTAATAATAGCTTTGGTTGTTTCACAAGGCTTCGCGCCAATGCCACACGTTGTTTCTGACCGCCCGATAATTGATTAGGTTTACGATCACCAAAAGATGCCATTTGCACCAAATCCAAAACATCATGTACACGTTGAATGATTTCAGATGATTCCATTTGTTCTTGTTTTAAACCAAAAGCGATGTTTTGAAAAACAGTCATGTGTGGGAAAAGTGCATACGATTGAAACATCATATTCACGGGGCGTTTGTACGCTGGCCAGTGTGTGATATCTATACCATCAATAAGAATACGGCCTGAGGTGGGTTGTTCAAACCCAGCCAATATACGAAGAAGAGTCGTTTTTCCGCAACCAGAAGCGCCTAGCAGTGAGAAAAGCTCTCCGCGATAAATAGACAAATTCAGATTTTTGACAGCATGTATGCCACCAAAGCTTTTGCTAATATTTTCAAGCTGAATGTATGGTTTTGCTGTCGGATCTTGCCAGAGTTCTAATTGAGCATTTGTGAGGCGATTTTGCATGGATGTCTCGTTCTTGGGCAAGTATATTGGGTGTGTTGAAATTTTTGAATTCAAAAGTCACTTCACCATTTTTTTAGAATCAGAGCAACACATTTTTGTGTCTGGCTTTATCTTTTCTTTCTTCCTTAAGAAAAGATAATAGATGATCCTTTCTTCGTGATATTTGTTGAGAAAAGATAGCGATGAATAAAAGCTTTGCGCTCACATCATACAGAAAATCATAGTGGTATGAGTTTACTCATTTTATTTGAATTCTATAATTCTTGGTTTTGGCTAAAAAACAACATTTTGTGTCCCAGTAATCGTCAGCATTTACTTACGATTCAAACGTATATTAATCCACGCTTTCGTGCGTTCGCGATCAAACTTCAGACTTTCATCACTGGTTTGCGGGGCATCTAAACGTAATTTTTTCATTACGTCTGGTTTTGGATAAATCGCTTTATTATTTCTGATCTCCGCATTAACCATAGGAAGTGCTGCATCAATAACGGTTGGTAGTTTTGTTTTATTGATGATTTTGGCGCTAATATCAGGACGCAACAAAAAATTGATGAATCTATGCGCATTAATGGGATGCGGTGATCCAACCGGAATTGCCATGCAATCGATCCATAAGGTGGTTCCTTCTTTGGGGATAACATAGACAATGTTTCGTCCAAGTTCTTTTGCCTCTTCTTCTGCTTGTTGTGCCTCGCCTGACCAAGCCTGAGCCACACACACATCCCCCAAAACAAGATCGTTCATAAAACGTGCAGAGGTAAAGCGTTTGATTGATGGTCTTAATTTATGTAAATGATTAGACGTAAGTTTTAAATCATCTGCTGTTTCGCTATTAGCAGGCCGTCCTAAATAGCTAAGTACAAGTGGCATTACATCGATGGCTTCTTCTAATAAACTAACACCGCAGCTTTTAAGTTTTTCTAAATTTTCTGGATTAAAAAGGATTTCATAACTTTCAGGGTCAACGTCAGGCAGTCGTTCCTTTACTTTATCTTTGTCAAAAGCAATGCCAAGTGTCCCCCAATAGTAGGGAATAGCGTAAGTCATGCCAGGATCGATGGTGTTCATATGTGCTGTAATGACTTTGTTTAACCCTTTCAGTTCCGGCAGTAATGCTTTGTTTAGAGGCTGGTAAATGCCAACTTTAATTTGACGTGATACATACGGTGTGGCGCTTGGAAACACAACGTCATAGCCTGAGTTGCTAGCGAGTAGTTTGGCCTCTAAAACCTCGTTATTATCATAAACATCGTAACGGACACGAATGCCGGTTTCTTTTTCAAATTCTTGCAAGATTTCTGCGGGGATCATGCCATACCAGTCGTATACGTTTACGACAGTATCTTCATGCTTCTTTTGTTTTGAGAAAATGAAGTACAGCGAAAAGGAAAATGCGGTCACAATGATGATTCGAATAATTAGGCGCATGATTTAAAATAACTCATTGTGTTGTTCTTATATTTTTTGTTTGAACGTACGTTTTAATCAGATCTTTCTCTTATGACGATATAACGACTAATAAAGCGCTCTATACATAAACAAAACAAAACCATACCAGAAATGCCGAGCATTGCATATGTAAAGGGATATTTATAAGCAAGTTTAATCATCCATAATGCCCAATCAGGAGTAGTAAGAAGTGCTGCTTCAAAGGCATCAGGTAAATTAATTTTATTAGCTGCGACGGGATTTTTTGTGCCAAAATAATAGAAGTCAGAACCGAACTTAATGCAAATTGATAAAATAACGACAGCGCTAATAATACCTAGATATGCTTTTGGCATGAGATAGCCAAATTTTACACCAAGACGCGAACCTAAAGCTCCACCAAAAAGTAAAATAGCTGTGAGTAGCCAGTCGCTTGGTGATTGGCTGAAGCTATGTGCAATCATGGCAACGATGGAGATTGCAAATGTTGCAAGGAGAGTTGTGCCTGCAATGACGTGGCTTGTTCTTCCAATAAGGTAATAAACAATGGGCATGATTATGAGGCTGTTGCTGCCGCCGAGTGTGGATGTGAGTAGGCCAGATGCCATGCCAACACTGATAGGAATAATGACGCTCATCTCAATCCGTGCGCGCGTGAATATTCGATGAAGGGGAAAGTAAATCATCCAGTGGCGCATCATGATTGAACGATTGCTTTTTTTTTGTTGAGGTTGAAAGAGTAGAATAATATTTTGATAGAACATCATGCTGCCAAGGATGCCAAGTACAAGAAGATATGTGATGGTAAGCTTTTCAGCTGCTGTAATGTTTGTAGCTACCATTTCGAGGAGGAAAATCTCGCCAAAAGCGCCGATGATGCCGCCAATAAATAAATACCAAGCGAGTGCGAAATCGATATCACGTTGTCGCCAATAACCCATAAAACCAATAAGGTTAGTGCCAATGGAGCAGTGTAACTGGGATGCGATGGCGATCATGGGGGGGATGCCGACGGTTATGAGTAATGGTGTTGCAATAAGGCTGCTGCCAATGCCAAGCATTCCTGCCATGACCCCGCCCAGCACCCCAATCACAAGGATAGATAGGGGATTCATCACATGATCAGCAATGGGAAATAGAATATCAAATGTCATGCTTCCATGATGCCTGAATTTTGGAATAATGTCACTGATTCTGTGTGGATTCCAGGTCATTTGAGATCGTAGCGAATTCTAATTCATGACCTAAGGATGCTGAATTTCAGATTATACCTGCCCTCATTTTATATTTGCAATTTTAGATAAATTTGTAGCAAACTAAATTAAAGTCTCTCCTAATTGATTGTCAATCCATGATATCTAACGAAACGCCTTTAATGACGGCTAAAATCTGCCACGATTTGGCAACGCCTCTCAGCGCGATGAGTTTACTTATGGATTTAGCTTTTGATAAATGTGTCGACCCACATATAGAGGCAACTTTTCGTGAAAGCCTTGAAAAGGCAACGTTGAAATTGCAGTTTTTTCGTCTTCTGCTGACAATTAACCAAGATTACCCTTTGTATGCAGATGTGCATGATCTGCTTTTGCGTTCGGCTCGTTCAATGAAAATTCGTCTCGCTTTGCCTGCAGAATGTCCTGATGGAACTTGTGCGCGATTATTGCTAGGTTTAACCTATGTGTTGATGGAAAGTTTGATACGCGGAGGTGCAATTGCCGTTGAAGTTGAGGCTGATGTGTTGCGCTTAACAGCCGAGGGTGAACCATTGCATCTTCGTCCAGGATATCAAGAGGCATTGACTAACGTAAACAATACAGAAGTACATGCGCGAAATATTTTACCAAGTTATTTGGCAAATCTTGCTAGCACAATAGGGCTAAAGATAAACATAGCAATTCCAAAGGGACAGAAGATTGTGTTTGAGGCGATAGAGGACGCAGCTAAAGCTTAGGTAGTAAAAAAACATACCATTTCTCGGAATAAATTGATTTTTAAAATATATTCTCACCAGTGTATTGCCCGTCCCCGGACGTGATCTGGGGATCAACACGGTGATCTAGATGCCCGGGTCAAGCCCGGGCAATACGCAACTCTTTTGAATAGATCAATTTAATCCGGAAAATGGTATTAATTGTAAAAATACGTTGAATTGTGGCAATCAAATCTGCTATGATGTCTTTTAAAGTTATTTGTAATTTACATTAGAAAGGAGGTCGATTTTCCGTGGAAGTACAAGTTCGTGACAATAACGTTGACCAAGCCCTGCGTGCATTAAAGAAAAAGATGCAACGTGAAGGCGTATATCGTGAAATGAAATTACGTCGTCACTTCGAAAAGCCATCTGAAAAGCGCTTGCGCGAACAGTCAGAGGCTGGACGTCGCTATCGCAAATTAATGCGCAAACGTATGGACCGTGAAGGTTATTAAACATTTGTATCGGGAAACCGACTAGGAAGAGTCTACTCTTCTAAACAGGGCTCTCCATAGTAATATGGGGGGCCTATTTTTTTGTTCTAAGCGGGCGTTTAAATAAATTGAAACGTTTACAGCAGCTCTGCTAGGTTGACCATAATGCAATCGGTGATAATTCTAAAATGGCAATACGTATAATTTCTGGAAAATACAGAGGGCGGCATTTAATGCAGCCATCACACGCTGTTACACGTCCTACAACGGATCGTGTGCGTGAGGCCTTGTTTAGCATGATTGCAAGTCGCATCGGATCTTTTGATGGAATCCGAGTTTTAGATGCTTTTGCAGGATCTGGTGCCATTGGATTAGAGGCCTTGTCGCGTGGAGCTTTATATATAGTCTTTGCTGAAAAACATCCTGAAACACGGCGCATTTTAATGCAGAATATTGATGCACTGAAATGTTCAGATTCGGTAAGAATTTTTAATGATGTTTTAGTTCTTCCACGAACAGAAATTCCTTTTGGTCTGGTTTTTTTGGATCCTCCGTATGGCGTTGGGCTTGAGCAAAACATTATCCCCATTCTTATAGAGCGGGGTTATCTAAATGCGTCAACGTTACTTGTTATTGAAACGCATAAAGATTCTATCCCGTTTGAAATCCCATTATTAGAATGTATGGAATCACGTATTTATGGAAATTGCGCACTTAGTTTTTTTGAGTTGATTAGAATACCTGAAAATCATTTGTAATGAACGTAAGCGATGTGCGCCTATTCAGGCTGCGCACATCATGTTGAATGGGTGCTATTTTCTGTGTCCGTTTATCGTTTGATTACCATTTTTTCTTTGGGAAATACTTTGCGCCATTTCCTCCGCTTGTACCCATTCCTTTGTTTCCTCCAGCGGAAGCTTTTGCTGCGGGGGGAGGGCCGTACACGGGTTTTTCATACGAAAAGAAATCTACGACTAACTGCATTGTAAGAGAGCAATTTTCCAGTAGAGGCTCTTCTGTAGCAGTAACTACTTTAGTGGGACTTTCTCTGCTGATTAATTCAAACGCATGAGCTGAGTTATGTGATGAAATCAACAGGTAGGGTCTTTCTGCATCGCAAAAACGGTGTATCTCAGTTGGGAGTGTCGTGTACGCCTTGATGAAATCAGGGTAACATTCTAGTTGTGTGATCTTGGTAGTAAAACGTTGGCTTTCTGTTATTCTTCCGTTGAAGGGCACTGATGGCGAAAATTCTTGTAAAGCCATCCAGTTGCTTTCAAGCCAAATGGGGCTCTTGGTGCAATCAAATTCATGCATATGCACAGGATATGTCACGCTACGAGCTGTCTTACTTGATTTTATCATATGTTTTTTCAAAAGTAGACTGAATGAATCATCTTCATTGTATGCTGGGAAAGCTGACAATGTTTGCAAACGATGTTCCCGATGTGGATTTGTCACACGTTTGATATAGCTAATCATCGGTGGTAATATTCTAGTTCCATAAGACAGTGATAATTCGACAGAATCTCTAATATCTTCAGCACGTAAGGGCGTTTCGATGCCTTTGATGCTTTGGATAACTACCAACATTTGTGTGAGATTTCGAGCTAAAATTTCTCTAGTTGTTACTTCCCTGTCAAAATTATCAAGGACAATTTGCGTCGCATATGCGGCGGATTCATGAGCGAGAGTGCTGAATTTTGATGCAATATCGGTAATGACGCCTGCACATGCCGCGCGATCGAGCGTGTAAGCGCCACCAGCTTCTGCGCGTTGCGTTGCCCGTTCAATGCATGATTGAATGTTTGCTGTTCGACATTTATTATTGTTAGAGTTGTGATTGATTGAAATGACAATGTCATCAGCAAAGCTTCTAAACTGTTCATATAAAAAACGTTGAGATCCACTTAATGAAGTATGTATCACGTTGTAAGCAACATCACGCATGGTTTTAAAACCATTAAAACGATCAACTAAGACAACGTCAAACCCACGGACCTGTCTTAATGCATCATCAAATCGTTCTCTCGTGCCAAGCTCATCTTGATTGATATACGTTGTTTTGCATCCAAGCATTTCAAGTGCATGCTGGAGCATGCGTGCGTGTGTTGATTTTCCAGAGCCTTGCAGTCCCATGAATGTAATGATACCATTTTACGCAATAAATTAGCCTAATTTTATTGAAAAGCAACTCTATATTT
>JAZKAK010000020.1:2052-44015 GCA_040389165.1 Pseudomonadota bacterium | reverse complement strand
AAAACCGGCGAGGGTGTGAGCTCTCCGTGAGTTCGAATCTCACCCCATCCGCCATTCGATACAGCAAATGCGTGTTGAATGCGGCATAGTTGCAAAGTTTCAGCAAATTTGACTAAAAATTAATCCTGTCATTCTGTTATCGAAACATTTACTATAACTAAAATTCATCCCTAACATTTAGATGAGGTCACATGGCCGGACATTCCCAATTTAAGAACATCATGCACCGCAAGGGCGCGCAGGACATCAAACGTGCACGTACATTTGCAAAGTTTACACGTGAAATTATTGTTGCTGCGAAATCGGGCTTGCCAGATCCAGCAGCTAATCCACGCTTGCGTTCTGCTTTAGCGGCTGCGCGATCAGCTAATATGCCGAAAGACAATATTGATCGTGCACTTAAAAAAGTTCTTGGCGGAGAAGACAACACAAACTATGACGAAGTGCGCTATGAAGGTTATGGTCCAGGCGGTGTTGCCGTCATCATCGAAGGCTTAACCGACAATCGCAATCGTACTGCATCCGAAATTCGATCGATTTTCTCAAAGCATGGCGGCAGTCTTGGTGAAACAGGCGGAGTCGCTTTTCAATTCGAACGCGTTGGTCTTATTCGTTTTGATCCTGCAAAAGGATTCGATACCGTATTTGAAGCAGCTGTTGAAGCCGGCGCCGATAATGTCGACGATATTGATGATGCACTTGAAATTACATGCCCCATGGATGCATTTGCCACCGTACGTGATCACGTAACAGAAACACTTGGCGATCCAATGGAAGCTAAAGTTATTTGGCGTCCTTTAAATACGATCCCATGTGATGAAACCACGGCACGAACACTTATAAAAATGATCGACATACTCGAAGATAATGATGATGTCCAAAACGTCTATGCAAATTTCGAAGTATCTGATGAGCTTGCCCAAAAGCTGGCAAGTTGAGCATTAGTGACTAAACACCCCATTACAAGCACACGGAAAATGGCTTCCCTTTGGAATAAGAAGGGGGCCTTTTTTATTGTACTCTCTTCCTTGCTGGTTAGCGTAACGAGTGCGCTTGTTCATGGGCTTAAAACACCAATCTCTGCAGGACAGCTCCTTTTTCTCAAAGCAGGAATTGGTTTTCTATTTTGCATCCCTTGGCTGATTCGTCATTGGCCAAGCGTTGTGCACACCCCTAACAAGCGATGGCATGCAAAGAAAGCGATCATTGGCGCAACTGGCAATGTTTTTTTGATTATGGCACTGCAAAAATTGCCACTGGCAGATGTAACGACCTTATCATTGACGAGCGCTATATTAACAACGTTAGGCGCTGCTTTATTTTTCAAAGAAACGCTTCGGCCATCAACAGTTGCTGCATTATTGTTGGGGGGCGTTGGTGTATGCGTCGTGCTAAAACCATCTATGATGGTATTTTCATGGGGATCATTATTGCCCTTACTATCAGCAGTTTGCTATACAGCATCGTCATTATTTGTTAAGAAAGTATCGTTGATTGATTCAACGGAGGTTTCGCTTACCTATTTATTAGGTGGAATGATGTTGCTTAGTGCGCCGTTTGCTTGTTTTTCATGGGTATCAATGAGTGCGCGAGATTGCTCAGTCATTGCGGTCATTGCGTGTCTTTACTGCATTGTTCAATGGTTGCTTATTTATAGCTATGCACATGCAAGTGCTGCATTCCTGGCGCCGTTCAAGTTCGCACGTTTCCCTTTTGCGTGTATTTTTGGGCTTGTTTACTTTGGTGAAAGTCCGTCATGGTATGTTGTTTCCGGCGGCGTGCTAATCTTTGCATCGTGTAGTGTAATTCAATACACGCGCCATGACCCGTCATATTTGCTACGAATGCGGGGAAACAGAAAAACAGGTTGACACCTGACACGTATCATGTTACATGTGTAGTATAGAGTTACGTATACTCCTTTGTATTGATGATTAAAAGTTTTAAGCATAAGGGACTTAAAAAGTTCTTTCAAGTAGGCGATAAATCTGGGATTCAGCCAGAGCACGAGCAAAGGCTAAGGCTGATTTTAGCAAAAATGCATACAGCACATGAAATTAAGGATCTTAGTTTTCCTGGATCAAATTTACATGCACTTCATCATAATAGAGAGGGGCAATGGTCTATAACCGTAAAAAAGAATTGGCGCATTACTTTCATATTTGAAGCAGGCGAAGTTGAGCTTGTTAATTATGAAGATTACCATTAACAAAAAGGAGAATAATCATGATGCACAATCCTCCCCATCCTGGAGAAGTTTTAAAAGAACTATATGTCGAGCCTTTATCGTTATCTATAACTGAGCTTGCAAAGGCATTAAACATAGCACGAAAAACGCTTTCTGCCATTTTGAATGGACATGCTGGGATCAGCCCGTTGATGGCAATTAAATTGAGCATGGCTTTTGATACTACGCCCGAGAGCTGGCTAGAACTTCAGAATCAATATGATTTGTGGCAAGAACAAAAACGTATAAAAACGTCCTTAGCGCCAACAATCAAGCAATTCTTTCATTGCCCCGTGTCCGACCCGTCTTTCCATGCTTCTGTGTGAAAATGGTATTAGGCCCATCATAAACCGACCTGTTGATTTTTAAGAGGCACTTGTATCAATTTAGTGACTCTTCATCCACAACAGCAATACAAATAACATGAGCGTAATCGCTTGAAATGTAATTCGCCAACGCATGGCAACATTGCCAAATTTCGCGTTAAGGGCGCCGCCTTTAAAGTAAACCGCGAGACCTAATACAAGACTTGCGAGCGTGCACGCAAGAGTGCAAAAAAATAAAAATTCAATTGTGCGGAGCATTTTGAATAAACTCTTTAAAAATGATGAAGTTTTGTACATAAAGTACGTATTCCTGATTGAAGCGACACTTTTTTATACATTTCTCACAGTAAATCATGCTAGCATAAAATATATTAAGATTAATATGTCTTAATTGAGAGTTAGATTCGCTCATTATGTCTGAGATAATTGAGCATTTAAATTTGGGTGCGTACATAAAGCAACAAGGAGACATTATCTAAATGGATACGAGTAAAGCGAAAATGATACATGATTCTGATAAGTTCTTATTTGCTGAAAATTCAATGCCAGCAATACATTACAAAAAAGAAAGTTTATATGCCTGCGTTGTGATGCTCTGCGCTTGGTCTTTTTACCTTTATGAATATATATTACGTGTATCCCCTGGTGTTCTTGAAAAATTTTTAATGCAAGACTATAGCATTACGGCAACGACAGTTGGTGTGATAAGTTCGGCTTATTATTGGGCCTATACGCCGCTGCAATTACCGTGTGGAGTTATCGTTGATCATTTGGGCGCACGTCGCGTCATCATGTTTTCCACATTTTTATGTGTTCTTGGTTGTTTTTTCTTTTCCCAAAGCGACAGCGTGACTACATCTATTATGGGACGTGTGCTGATGGGGACTGGCTCTGCTTGTGCGTACATTAGCTGCGCAAAGATCGGTGCAGAATGGTTTAATTCGGATCGTTTCGCGTTGATTGCTGGTATTGGCATGTTCATGGGAACCGTTGGTGGCAGTCTAAATGCTGTGACATCTATGTTGGTTGAAGCCTTCGAATGGCGAGGCGCTATGATGATTTTAGGCGTGCTAGGTCTTGGTATTTGCATTCTTGCATGGACGGTCATGTCAGATTCTCCTGCTGCGGCAAACAGGAAAAAAGAAGATAAGAACAATCAGTCTACGCAACCTGCTAAAGTATTTGAAAAAGATAGCATGCTCGATGGCCTTAGAATCGCAACATCAAATCCACAAAATTGGTTGATTGGTGTTTATGGGTGCATGATGTACTTGCCTTTATGCGCCTTTGCTGAATTATGGGGCGTGCCTTACCTTAAATTAATATATGGAATTGACTCAACGGTCGCATCAAGTGCATGCGTGAGTGTGTTTATTGGCATGGGCCTTGGCAGCATTGGTGGTGCTTGGATTTCGAATAAGATCCAAAGTCGTACACGTGTCATGTCGATGGCAGCTCTTGGTACGTTGGCTTGTTTTGCAGTGGTCTTTTACGTGCCTAATTTGTCATTTACAACAATGCGGGCTGTTCTATTTTTAGGAGGATTGTTATCTGGTGGCCAAACACTCTATTTTGTGGCCGTAAAAGAAAACATGCCTAATCGTTATGCAGCGACAGCAATTGGTTTTACAAATGCATTTGTGATGAGCAGCGCTATTTTGTTTCAACCATTATTAGGACTTCTGCTCGATTTAACATGGAATGGCATCAAGGATATTGATGGTGTTCCTTTGTATACGGTTGAGAACTATAAAGTTGCATTTTCAGCCGTTACGATTGCCTTTATTGTTGGGTGGGTTATCATGCTTTTTGTACGTGATACATATAAAAAAGTAGAAAAAACGGCTTAATCTAGTTTAGGTTGGTTTTTAGATTTGCTCGTTATCCTCGGACTTGATCCGAGGATTTCTACTATCAGTAGCTTCATATATTTCGCTATAACATAATTTAGTATTTGCCTTTTGAACTTTCTAGATCCTCGGATCAAGTCCGAGGATGACAATTAGGAACATTACTGTGTCGATTAAAATAAAAATATCCAGGTATCAGAAATGGTTTATCTGGGGAATCACCTCCCTTTTTTACTTGTATGAAACATTTCTTCGCGTATCACCCTCGGTTATGACACACGATTTAATGCGTGATTTTGGCGTAAATTCGACTTCACTCGGTGTTCTTAGCTCTTTCTATTATTATGCATATGTGATTTTGCAAGTACCATGCGGCATGATTGTCGATAAAATTGGTATTCGTCGCATTGTTACATTTTCCACATTGTTGTGTGTAGCAGGAACGTTTTTGTTTGCAGAAAGTCAAAGCCTTGGGCTTGCCAAATTGGGGCGTTTTATGGTTGGTGCTGGCTCAGCATGTGCCTTTATTAGCTGCCTTAAGGTGACTGTTGAATGGTTTAGCCCAATGCGATTTGCACTTGTTGCAGGTCTTTCAAATATGATGGGAACATTTGGTGGTATTTGCGCGGGTCGTCCCCTTGCGCTTTTTGTGAATCAACTTGGCTGGAGACAAGCAAGTTTTCGATTGGCTGCTATTGGCCTTGGTGTGGCCGCCGTTGCCTGGTTTTGGCTTAAAGATCATCCTGAAAATGGAACAAAGAAAGAAAAACATGCTGAAAAACCATTTTTAGAAGGATTTTCCTCTTTAGTAAAAAACAAACAAATTTGGCTGGGCGGCATGATTGGCGGCTTTATGTACTTGCCTATTTCCGTATTTGCTGAATTATGGGGCGTTCCCTTTTTGATGCATGTCTATAATGTAAGCAACGCGGATGCATCAACCGCAAGTGTTATGATCTTTGTCGGCATGGCTGTGGGCGGCACATCCTCAGCTTATCTTTTAACCTATTTCAAATCGATCGTACGCGTCATGCGATTTTCTGCTATCACGTCTGGCATTGTGTTTGTAGGTATTGCATACACCGCGTTCTTCCCATTTTGGTTTTCTTTTGTACTCATGTTCCTCGCAGGGTTTTTCATTGGCGGACAAGTTCTTTGCTTTACTCTCGCGCGCAATAACAGCGCAGCGGATATTAGCGGCACTGCCGTTGGCTTTACAAATGGCATCGTGATGATGGGCGGCATTATATTCCAGCCACTTTTAGGGCATATACTTGATATTTTCTGGGATGGCGCCGTTACAGACTACGGCGTTCGGCTTTATTCAACACATGCCTATCAAATGTCAATTTTAGCAATTCCTGTCTGTTTACTGATTTGCGTTGTCGTGTTACGGTTTATTAAGGAACCCACCACGCCGCAAACGGATTTATGACGCAAAAACTAATACTAGCTATTCAAGCTGACCCGTTAGAATCACTTAATCCATCCTTTGATACATCGTTAATGTTGGCGGGTGAGGCAGCGCTTCGTGGATACTCTTCATTTGCGTATACACCGGCTGATCTTGTGTATAACCATGGCGAGATTTACGCCGATGGACGCTATTTCAATGTTGATACCAAAGGTAATATCACACACATAGGTGTAGCTGAGCGTCTTAGATTATCAGATGCTGCTTATGTTCTCGTTCGTCAAAATCCACCATATGATATGGCTTATTTAACCGCACTTGATATCCTTGCCAACCTGCCTGCGACAACACGTGTGTTGAACAACCCGATGACGCTCCGTTCGTGGGGAGAGAAAATAATTCCTCTTCAATTTAAATATATTTGTCCGCGTACATGTATTGCTTCAAAAGCCTCTAATGTTCACGCATTTCTAGCAGTTGAGAAAACAATTATCCTTAAGCCACTCTATGGATTCGGGGGCGCGGATGTTTTTATTTTGACAGCATCTGATGCGAATTGTGATGCAATTATCGATATGATGTGTGCTCGTTATCCATTTGGTGTCATCGCACAAGAATTTCTGCCAGAGGTTACAACGAATGATCGTCGCCTTCTCATGATTAATGGACAGCTTAAATCCGTGTTCAAACGCACACCAAAAGCGGGCACGATTCGTGGCAATGTTGCTGTAGGTGGAACGGCTGCGCCGTGTGATATTACCGCTGCCGATCATATGATTGCTGAACGATTGACGCCTTTTTTGATACAGCATGATATTATGTTAGCAGGTGTAGATGCTGTTGGTGATCGCTTGATTGAGGTCAATATCACATCACCAACGGGACTTCGTATTCCTGAACGCTTATATGGTCAGAATTTAGCAAAGGATTTTTGGGATGCCGTCATCAGCGAATAAAGGATTGACTGACGCAGAGTCACAGAATCCACACAACACAATAGAACCACATTTGCTGATCGTCGATGACGATAGCGCTATTCGTCGTTTGCTAGTGGATTTTTTAAGCACGCAAGGATTTCGATGCGAAGTTGCAGCAAATGCGGCAGAAGCCCGTATTCATCTTGCCAATCAGGCGTTTGATTTGATTATTCTTGATGTCATGATGCCAGGTGAGACGGGGATTGAACTTACGGGCAATTTGCGTCTGACAGATCAAACGCCAATACTATTGCTGACAGCGCGCGATCAATTATCAGATAAATTAGCAGCCTTTCATGTAGGTGCAGATGATTATTTGACAAAACCTTTTGAACCGCTGGAGCTGGTGGCGCGCATACGATCACAATTGCGCCGCAAGGGGACGGCTGTGCCTGCTGCAGAAGTAATTGCTTTCGGAGATTTTAACTTTGATCTTAAAGCAGGCATTTTAACGTACAAAGGTACGCCGGTTACACTGACATCAACGGAGCGGTTGTTGTTACGTTTACTGGCACAACGGATCAATCAGCCTTTCACACGCGAAGAACTTGCACAGAAAATCGGCCACCGTGTGAGTGAACGCACCGTCGACGTGCAAGTGAATCGCTTGCGGCATAAACTGAAAAGCATCGATCCCAGTTTAGATTTGATACAAACGATAAGGCATCAAGGGTACGCATTAGTCGTGAGTGCAGCATAAAGACGAGTGACTTCTATAAACATGCAAAGATTGGCAAAAAATCACACCTTTATTAGTCTATATTAACTATTTATTAATAATAACACAGTATAAATGTATGTATTAAACGCGTTTTTATGAAAGCAGTCTTACATGAACAAGAATTTGCTGAAGAGCCTCAATAAATTATTAATTAGCAGCGCTGTGGTTGCGCTGAGTACCGAGGTTTCGCACGCTGAAACAGCTCAGGCAACAGAAAAGCCCGCTGAGCAAGAAGTTGTCGTGACCACAACAGAAGATGCAAAAGTCACAACAGAAAAGGCAGCTGAATCAGTCGCTATTGAAACGTTAATTAAAAAAGAAGAAGCCAGCAAGCAAGATATACTCAACGCAGAAGTGGCCAAAATAGAAAGTGCGGCTACAGCAACAGACGATGAGCCAGAAAAAACAGTGAGCACTGATTCTACGGCTGATGCAACAGCAACGGCAAAATTACATACAGCAGACAATCACAGGAATTATCGCACAAATTTTGGCTATCAAGATTCACAAAAAGAAGCGCTTCGTTTGTATACTGAAATAATGGGAGACACGAAAGTCAGTGTGGATATTCGTGCGCGCGCAAAAATTAATTATGCCACTGTATACCAACGCGCCTATTGGCTAAATGATACCGTCAAACAAGAAGAGCTCAACACGGAAGCTTTGCGTCTTTTTAATGAAGTGATTCATGAAACAGGCATCTCTCCTGAGCTTAAGGGATGGGCAAAACGTCATTTGTCTAGCCTTTATGCAAGCAATAATTTTGATATGGATCCTGTCGAAGCACGGAAAAAATCATTGTCTTTACTTGAGGACGTATGCAACGACCCAGATGTAGGGGCTGAAACAAAGGGGCGTGCAAAGATGCAGCTTGCTGGTCGTTATACTTCTAAAGACAATCAAAAAGATTTAGGTCTTACCGAGGAAGAAGGTAAAGCAAAAGCGATTGTTGTGTTGACAGATGTTGTTAATGATACAAAGGCACGACCTGATTTACGTGCTGAAGCTAAACTGAGTTTGGCTGCACATTCATCAGAGGTGGACGATTTCTATAATGAAAAGATGCTCAAGCTCTATCAAGAAGTTATTGCTGATAAAACCATTACACCTGTGATGCGCGCACAAGCAAAAGCGAGTCTTGCGAGTCGTTATATGTATGGAAACTCGTTTAATTTAAAGAAAAGTGAATCAAATAAACTTGGTTTAAGTTTGATGGAAGAGGCCGCGAGCGATACAGCATTGCCCATCAAAGATCGATTGAGTTATAAAAGCCAGTTGGTATATTGGTATCGTGCGTATTCCGATCTGTTACCAAGTGATGCGAACGCAAAAGCATTAAAAACGACACTTGAAATTGTTGAAGAAAGCCGCGTTGATGCAAAAGAATATTTCAAAGCAAGATTGGCCTTAGCAGCTGATTATTCCGACAATTCATATAAGCAGAAACGTGCGGTTGCCACTGCCGCATCCATGAAAATCTATAAAGAGCTATTGGCAGACAAGGCATTGCCTGTTGACGACAGAATAGAAGTCAGACAAAACTTGGTCTATAAGTATCTTTCGAGCTGGAATGGCTTTGAACCCGAAGCTGGCAAAGATGTCAAAACAGTCGTGATGGATCTTGCTAATGAAGTGTTAAATGATCCTGAATTAACGCAAGAAAAGTGGTTTGATATGAAACGCGATATTGCCAATCTGTATTATGAATATCATGCTGAGAAATTGGGCATGAAAAAGAAAGAGGTAAAGGCTGAAAGATTGCGTCTTTATAATGAATTGGTCGAAGACAAAAAACTAACGCCGGAACAAAAGAAAAAAGTGAAGAAAACCATAGAAGAGCTAGAGAAGCCTGAGAATAGTTAAGTATTTTTTGCCATCTTCGGACTCCGCTTTCTGTCATCCTCGTGCTCGACACGAGGATCTCTCATGTTTCAACGTAAGCTAGGTGATTGCACATAACGATACATGTAACAACACTATACGGCGTTTCTATTGTAGAGATATTCGGATCAAGTCCGAATATGACAATGTGGTGGTCCGAATATGACAATGTGGTGGTCCGAATATGACAATACGGGAGTCCGAATATGACAATGTGGTGGTCCGAATATGACAATGTGGTGGTCCGAGGATAACTGTTTTAGAAAGGACCTTAAGACGTAACTAAATAGCTTTCTCCACTAAACATTCGAAACGAGCGACGCGTCCCCCCCACCGGCCACTAAACATTAACAACAGGCAACGCATTTCCGCCAACAGCTAAACATTCGAAACAAGCGACGCGTTCCCACCGGCAGCCGTTGTATCTTGTGTATAAACTCGTTCTGTCACAAATTTCAGCAGATAATTTGGCCCACCGGCTTTAAACCCAGTACCAGACATCCCTTCTCCACCAAATGGTTGCACACCAACCACGGCGCCAATCATATTTCGGTTCACATACAGATTACCCACATGGGCACGCGCGGCCACCATTTGCATAGTCGATTCCAAACGCGTATGAAGCCCTAGTGTTAGCCCGTATCCCATCGCATTTATATCATTAATCACTTGATCCAGATATTCGCCGCGATACCGCACGACATGCAATACAGGGCCAAATATCTCACAATTCACATCTGACATCTTGCCAACTTGAAATAATATCGGCGCTACAAAATTTCCTTCAAGGCCTTCGGGCAGTGCGCATTCATATAAGCAACGTGCACGTTCCGGCGTGGCTTTAAGCTCGGCACAATACGCATGCAAGCTATCCTTTGCCGCAGCATCAATCACAGGCCCAATATCTGTGGATAACATGTGCGGTGCGCCTACATTAAGCTCTGCCATCGCACCAATAAGCATTTCAAGCAGTGAATCAGCAATATCATTTTGCACAATCAAAAGCCTAAGCGCTGAACAACGCTGTCCTGCACTTTGAAACGCTGATGCAATTACATCAACCACCACTTGTTCAGCCAATGCAGACGAATCCACAATCATGGCGTTAATTCCACCTGTTTCAGCAATCAACGGAAGAATCGCTCCCGTGCGCCTCGCAAGCTGTTGATTAATATGACGCGCCGTTTCTGTTGACCCTGTGAATGTTACACCCGCAATCTTTGGATGTGTTAGCACGATAGTTGATATTCTTTGACCCGAAACATTTGCCAAAACAAGTACGCCATTTGGAACGCCCGCTGCATACGCCATTTCAACCACCATTTTAGCGATGTCAGACGTCTGCGTGGCTGGCTTTGCAATCACGCAGTTTCCCGTCACCAATGCAGCAACAGCTTGTCCAACAAAAATTGCTAAAGGAAAATTCCACGGACTAATGCTTACAAAAACACCGCGTGGATGATAACTCAGTAAATTCACTTCCCCTGTAACGCCAGGTAAAAATTGTGGTGCGCGCTGTAATTTCAATGCATTTGCGGCATAATAACGACAAAAATCAATAGCCTCGCGTATTTCGCTTATTGCATCAGGCAGTGTTTTCTTACCTTCGCTCACAAGCACATTCATGAGTGCTGTCATATTTTCCTGCATGATGTCACCAAGAGTGTGCACGATACGCGCACGATCTTCGACGGGTGTTCTTGCCCAGGCCTCGGTGTGAGAATAGCTTGTGTCCACCAAACGATAGAGCGCATTGTCTTGGCTCGCATCATAGGCAGCAGCTGGTAATGCTAAATCCGTTACCGCATCAACCTGAATCGCCTCGTCAAGTTTGGCAAGATCATTTTCTGAACACAGGTCAATTCCATTTGAATTTCGACGGTCAGCGAAAAGACAAGCAGGCAGACCAATCTTTGGATGAGGCATCCCACCGCCTTCGCGTGCCATCTGCACCGGATCAACAACCATGCGTTCAACGGGAATATAATGATCATGGATTTGCTTCACAAACGATGAATTCGCACCATTCTCGAGCAAACGACGTACAAGATAGGCTAATAAATCACGGTAATTACCAACGGGCGCATAAACACGGCATGGATAACGACACGAGAAATGCAAGGTATCATCCGTGCTTTCAGATACACACCGATAAAGGTCTTCACCCATACCATGTAAACGTTGAAATTCAAAATCAGTCACGCTATACGTTTTCGCCAATTCGGCAATCGCCGCAACCGTAAAGGCATTGTGCGTTGCGAATTGCGGATAGATAGCATCAGTTGCTTGTAACATTTCGTGTGCTGAGGCTAAATACGACACATCTGTGTGATGTTTTTGTGTGAACACAGGGTAATCAGATAAACCATTTACTTGCGCTTGTTTAATCTCTGAATCCCAATAAGCACCTTTGACCAAACGAATGGGAATACGTTTTTTACATGTTCGCGCCAAAGAAATCAGCCAACGCACGGTAAATAAAGCACGTTTTTGATAGGCTTGCACCGCAAGGCCAAGCCCTTCCCAGCCATCTAAAGCAGGATCTGCATAAACTCTACTGAACACTTCAAGTGATAGGGTTAGTCGGTCAGCTTCTTCGGCATCAATAGTCAGGCCAATGTTTTGAGCTTTCGCACATTTTGCCAATTCAAGCACACGTGGCACGAGTTCATTCAGTACACGTTTGCGTTTGGCCATTTCATAACGGGGATGAAGAGCTGATAATTTAACAGACAAACTTGGTTTCGCAACATGGTACGTCCCAGACGCATCCTTGCAGCTTTCACCGATTTCAACACAGGCAGAAGCATAGCTTTCAAAATAACGTTCGGCATCGCGCTTTGTCTTAGCAGATTCGCCCAACATATCATAGGAATGTAGTCGATGATTTTTTTCTGACTCTACGGCACGATCTAGCGCTTTTTTAATCGTTTCACCCATCACAAACTGCTGCGCGATAATCTTGACTGCTTGCGCCATAATCTGCCGAATCAATGGTTCGCCAAAACGACGTACAAGTGATGCAACAAGGCTTAACGGGCCTTTTTGATGGCCAATCGATAAAAATTTTCCCGTTGTAAATAAACCAAGATTTGCAAATTTCTTAAGAAACATATCTTCATCTTGATTTTGCCATGAACCAGCACTCACCTTATCGCGAATCAGCTGCGTTTTAGTGGAAGCATCAGGAATACGCAGAAGTGCTTCGGCAAGGCACATCAACGCAAGACCTTCTTGGCTATTCAAGTTATGGGTTTTTAAAAAGCTTTCAATGCTGAGCTGTTTGAGTTTGCTATTACGAATATGCGCAACTAGCGCACGTGCATTTTCTTGAATGTGCTGAACTTGCTCACGTGTATAAGTAGGCTTTGCAAGCAGGGCATTCACGATCTCGAATTCAGGCTGCCGCGTTGTATTCAGTATGTCGTGCCATAATAGTTCGAGCTCTTGTGTAGTTTGTGAAAACGGGGTGTTCTCAGCTGTCGCCCAAATCATGTATAGCCTCAATTTTTTTATAACTGTTTGATTTTAGATAATTTGCATAAAAATTTCAATCAAATAGGGCAAAGATGAGAAGATACATATTTACGCAGTGCTCACGTTTTTTTATATCGACCTAATGTCAGACCATGCCAGCTACATCTGCCATCCTTTTTTCGTATTGAACATACCCTCTCGCATTAAGCGCCTTGATTTCCCAATCTTTTGTTTTTGCAATTAGAATCTTTGTATAGGCATGTGAAACGGTAGCAACAACCCCAAAAAGCGTGCCCATTAAAAGGTATCCTGAACGATCATTCGCATTCAGAATTTGGGAATAATTTAAAATACTCCCCGCAAGACAGCGACAAAATAGTGACAAAACACCAATTTGATCCACTAGAATATTACGAGAAACAGCGCAACAACTATAATAATTGGCAAGCACCTCGGTAGCGTAAACATCTTTATTTTGTGCAGCATCAACACCATTAATTAAAATCACTGAGTGCGGATCTAAATTATTTTTCAAATCAAGTTGATTTTGTTGTTTCAGTGTGAGCTTTCTTTTTTCTTGAATGACAACAAGTTTTTCAGAAAGTGTGTAAAATTTATGGAAAAGATTTGCGATCAGCACCGCCTGTATTGAATACGCCACAAATTTAGCTGTGCTATCTGTTCCTACAAATTGCGTACATGCAGCCAAACCTGTTGACGCTGCTTCAGCCAATATTTCCATATCCTCTAATACAGAACTTAAACCATTCCAGCACATAACAGACCCACCTATATAATATTCTAGACAGGGGGTTGCAAAAGGAATGTCATCATCGCCAGGAAGAATTGAATCGTCATCATCTCTATCTGCATTAGTATTTGCTATTGGTGGAGATGATAATACGTGAGGTGCTAAAAGTGACACAGATTCAGCGTGCAATTGGGAAACATCATGCGTTTGTATTGACGTTGATCCAACGCTCAGAAAACTCTCTGTAATATCACCATGCCTATCCATTGAAAACACAGGCATTGCACACGAAAGCATCAACATAACTATATTCAACAGCGCACTTTTAAACATCTCGCATACTCTTATATAACTTATAAACTAAGAATACATTGGATTTATTAATGATGTATTAAGATAACGAAAACTATCCCCATGGTCGCTTATGCGCCAAGTCGCTTTGAAAACGCACAATACCCTCCTCGTACAAAAAAGCGGATCCTTTTTCCTGCAGTAATTCAGCATTCACCTTAGCATCATTTCGCCAAAAGCTATTTGTGAGCACCGACGCACCATACGTTTTAAGTTGAAGGTGCGTTAAATACTGCTTTTTAACATCCCATTCAGATAACGCAGGATCAATCATGTTTTTAAAAGGGTCTGCCACCACATAAAACCCACGCCACACCAAATCTTGCGTTGGCATCAATTTGACATGGTCAGGATGCACACCTAAATGTTGACGCCATTGATCCGTGTAGAACTGCCCACGCTTCAGACTGGACACATACAGTATGTCATCATGAAAGACAGCCAGGACAGATCGATCGCCGGCAAAGTAACCAATAGGGAGTGCTGCATTTTTAAAAAAAACAAATGAGAAACACGCCAATCCAAAACCAAGAATCCGCACGTAACGCCATGGACCAAGGCACAACAAAATCCCCCCTATCACAAAAAATGGATAAAACAAATCCGATGGCGTTGGCACCATCAGCCCAGACCCCGGCAATTTTGACACCCATATCGCAATAAAAGACAATGCATGTATGCCCATTTCAACTGCCCAAAAAGCCACATTCCATCCACCAAATACCAATGATATCGTTGCAACAACAAGTGCCGGCATAATCCAAAAACCTGTCAATGGTATTGCCAACAGATTCCCCAAAACAGCCTGCAATGTGAGCCGATTGAATATAGCCATACTCAGCGGAGTTGTTGCCAAGGTTGCAACGACAGTCGTCAGCATAATGGCACAAAAATACACAATTAAACCACGATGCCATGAGGCATGCTTACCCTTAACATCAGCATGCGCCCAGTTTTTTAAAGGCTGCGCAGTAATTTCATACGTTGCAATGAGCGCAATAACCGCTGAAAAAGAAAGCTGAAAACTTGCTGACAGTAAACTTTCAGGATACAGCATTAAAATAACAGAGGCAGCAAGCGCAACAGATCGCATCGAAAGTGGGTCACGATTAAAAATAATCCCAACCATGATCAACGTCGTCATGCCAAACGACCTAATCGCTGGATAGCCAAATCCCGACAAGCCCAAATAAAATGCCATCGCTAAAATAGTTAAACATGCCGCGATTTCTCTAATGGGTATCACAGGTCGCACCAAATATCCGAACAATAACAATCGTTTGATTGCAAAGAAAATAATGCCAGCAACTAATCCCAAATGTAATCCAGATATGGCCAATACATGAGCAAGGCCAGCATCGGTAAATTGCTGTCTGAGATCTTTTGGAATACCAGATCTGTCTCCCGTTACAAGAGCCGCGGCAATATCGCCATAAGGTGCGTTCATGCGTGCACGCAATGATTCGGTCGTACTGAAACGTAGATTTGCCATTGTTGAGGTGGGCTTATCAATAACAACACATGATTTAATACGGCCTGATGCACCTATTCCTGCAAAATAATGGGCTCGTTTAAAATCATACGCAGCAGGGCTTACTGCACCCGATAACGGCAATAAGGTCGCTACACAACGCACGCGCCATCCTGGCTCAAGTGCAAGATCAGCTTTGCCTTTTAATTGGGCTTTATGAATAGGAGCGCCATCTATATCGCCAACAATAAAACGTTTTCGCCCATCATGCGTTAATTCAACCGTTAGAACAGTTGCTGTAATGACGTGATCATTAATGGGTGTCGCAATAAAAGGCGTATTGAGATAACTTGTTCGCGCGTTACTTAAACAAAATCCCAACGTAAAGGCTAGCAGGGCGTGGGATAGAAAATAAGCAATAGCGTGTTCATGGAGCTTCCTACGAAAAAGCATAAATCCAAAAAATAGTACTGCTAAAATACCAACGGGAAAATATAAAATCGGCTCGAAAGAAAGTGTGAAATAAGTAGCTATCCCAAGGCCAAGGAAACAAGGCCAATAAGCAAAGATGATCTGTCGTTTGGCAAATAAATCAGTCAAAAGTAGGCTTGACACATTGTTTTACTCAGTGTGAATGAAGCTAATCATCGAATGAATAGCTTTCTAAGAAATAGGAATTATCATGCCCTGACGACTCACAACACCACGATGACTAAATTCTTGAACTTGTTCTTCAATAATTGTCATCTTCTCATCTGTATTGAGCGGATCGTGATGAAATATCACTGTTTTGGCGACCTCGGCATCATCACCTAAACGCAAAGCTTCTTGCCATGTTGAATGCCCCCATCCTTTAAATTTTGCAAAATTATCATCGGCAAAGGTTGAATCGTAAATAAATACGTCTGTTCCTTTAATAAATTCAAGAAGTCCGTCTCGATTGGAGCCATCGCCATGCTCATGATCAGTCACATAACACATCGACTTTCCGTCATGTGTCAATCGGTACGCAACAGCACCATTTGGATGATTTAATGGAAAAGTATCAATACGAACATTACCAAGCATATACGTTTGGCCTGCGACAAAATCTTCACATTTGATATTGCCCGCTGCATTGCCTGTGAAAGCGGTGAAAGGAACTGGGAACAAGGGTTCTTTTAATGTACGTGTGAAAAAATCTTTAATACCGCCGTAGGCACCAAGGCTTCCAGCGCGAATATTAACGGTATAATCTTTAAACCATAATGGCGCAAAGAAAGGGAATCCCATAATATGATCAAGATGAACATGCGAAAAGAATAAATGGCATTCTCGATCAGGCTGTTGTAAAGCAATCGCAGATGCATTCACAATGCCAGAGCCGGCATCAAAAATAAAAACACCACCGTCTGCTTCAACTAAAATGCAACTTGTATGCCCGCCATACTGACTATATCGAGTATCAGCACAAGGAGTGCTGCCGCGTACACCAAGAAAATGAACTTTAATCATTTAAGTTTGCTTCCAACTATCATTACGCTCATCTCACATTTTTTATACATTATAAGAGTTACCAACTTGTTTTAAGTAGCTATCTCAGAATCTATAAATGAGCATAATCTCTTTGTTCTAATCTTATTGGATCACAAAAAGAATTAAAAATCATTAACAAGAACGAATTTTTATCTGGTTATGTTGAATTTTATGCATTTTAAGGAGAAAAAATTAAATGCGTCTCAAATAATTGACGCTATTTTTTGCGCATTCGCGATCAAAAGATCAACACGCCCCTCTGATGGGGGCGCGTGCTGACACGTTTTATTTAGTAATTCTACGGTTTTCTGAATGTTTTTTTATCAGAGAACGATGGTTTCCCTTTAGGTGCACCAAAGCTACGACCTTCGCCGCTATTAGCACTGCGTGGACGATCTCCGCCACCGCCGAAACCACGGCCTTCACCACTTGGGGTGCGAGGACGATCACTTGCTCCAGCATAGCTACGGCCTTCACCACTTGGTGTGCGAGGACGATCACCGCCGAAGCCACGACCTTCACCACCTGGAGTACGAGGACGATCACCGCCGAAACCACGACCTTCGCCACTTGGGGTGCGAGGACGATCACCGCCGAAGCCACGACCTTCGCCGCCTGGAGTACGAGGACGATCACCGCCGAAACCACGACCTTCGCCACTTGGGGTGCGAGGACGATCACCGCCGAAGCCACGACCTTCGCCGCCTGGAGTGCGAGGACGATCACCGCCGAAACCACGACCTTCACCAGATCCAGCAGGACGATCACCACGAGGACGATCTCCACCAAAACCACGGCCTTCGCCAGATCCAGCAGGACGATCACCGCGAGGACGATCTCCGCCAAAGCTGCGACGTTCGCCACCGAATCCACCTGAGCGAGCACCGCCGCCAAAGCCGCCTGAACGACCGCCGCCGCCAAAGCCGCCACTGCGTCCACCACGACCTTCGGATCTACCTTCTGACTTTCCGCCTTTATTCGGGAAATCAACTGGCGCGCCTGGATTCATCAACTGGCTAATTGCACGCCATTTATAACGATCATCTGGCGCTAACAAACAAAGTGCGGAACCTTCAGCACCAGCACGACCAGTACGGCCAATACGGTGAATATAATCTTCTGGACATTGTGGTAAATCATAGTTAATAACGTGACGAATATGTGGCACATCGAGACCGCGTGCAGCAATATCCGTTGCAACCATAATACGGCTTTTATTTGCGCGGAATGACTTTACAACACGTTCCCGTTTGCGTTGGTGTAAGTCACCATGAATCGCATCAGCCGAGTGATGTTCATCACATAGACGTTCCTTAAGATCTTCAGCACCAACTTTTGTTTTAACAAAAACGATAACGGATCCTTCACGTTCATTAAGCTCGCGCAAAAGATGTGCAAACTTTTCTGCATGTGATGTATGGATAATATCTTGTTTAATATGTGTTACTGGCTGTGTTGTTGAACCCATCGTAATACGCTTTGGATCATTCAAGTAACGATTGGCAATACGCACGATGTTGCTCGGCATTGTTGCAGAGAACATCAATGTTTGACGTGTTTCATGCATCACTTCAATAATTGTTTCGAGCTGCTCACTAAAGCCCATATCAAGCATACGGTCTGTTTCGTCTAACACTAGAAATTGCGTGCGACTAAGGTCAAGCGAGCTACGATTCAAATGATCGTTAATACGACCTGGCGTACCAATGATGAGCTGCGGACGACGACGTAATTGGCCAAGTTGCTTGCCCATTGGATCGCCACCAATTAAAAGAGCACTTTCAAATTGTGGTTTTTTTGACAAAAGCTTATTCAACATGTCTTGTACTTGAATAGCAAGCTCGCGGGTTGGCGTCATAACAAGCGCTGAATTCTCAGGTGATGCCATTAGATGCACAGCCAAAGGAAGCAAATACGCGAGTGTTTTTCCTGTTCCGGTTTGTGCCGACCCTAAAACGTCTTTTCCTTCAAGTCCTAATGGAATAGCCTCTGCTTGAATAGGTGTAGGTATGGTAATGCTCAAGCGATCAAGTGACTGCAACAATGCTTCTGGCAAACCAAACGCGCTAAAGCCTGAAGCTTTTTCTTTTTTTGGTTTAGAATTCGTTGCGTTATCGTCGTGCGAGGCAACAGCACTTGTGTTGTCTTCGTGTGTGGCAACGGCTACTGTGTTATCGTCGCTAGAAGTAACTGCACGTGTGTTGTCTTCGTGTGAGGCAACAGCTACCGTGTTGTCTTCGTGTAATTTTTCTGTCATTTTTTGTTTTTTCCAATGTAAAAAAATAAACCCTACATCATTACAGGGTTCGCACTGAAAGATGGCTTTAAGTATACCTGTTTCGTTCACGTATTAGCGTTGTTGCTTACAAAATAACTTCCCGCACGTATATATGGATATACATGTTATAGAAGCGATCAAACAACAACCTACCCTCTAAAGAGAGACTTAAACGAAGATAAGGTTATCTACCAATTTCACAAAATATTGATTACTGCATTGCCCTGTGGGCTCAGTCTGGCTCTTGATGTTTTCAAGAAACTACATATCCACGTCAAATAAACGTGATGAACATGCGACTAAATTGATGAGCGTATAGCATTCAAAAATTTTTTAAACTGGCATAATAAAAATTTAATGCCGTCTTTTTAATTATTACTGAGTCTTATTATCACTAAGTAAAGCTGCTCGAGGCTTTTGTTAATTCCATTACTGGAACCAAGAAGACACTCAAGCAGTAACGCAAATTGATTAATCCATCAACTTTAAGTTAACAGCTGAAACTTTGCCTTTGTTTGAAGCAAGTTCGTAGCTGAGTTTTTGTCCATCATTAAGTGATTGAAGGCCTGCGCGCTCCAATGCTGTAATGTGTACGAATACATCGCTGCTTTTGTCATCAGGCATAATAAACCCATAACCTTTTGTTGAATTAAACCATTTTACAATACCGGTTGCCATTCTTAGAAATCCTATTCATATTCGTAGTGTTAATATTACCTGACTTAAAATACTCAAATCAGGAGAGTTTGCAATATACTATCGAGACAAACACTAGAACTATAGGATAGCGGACAACCGTATCAGTAGTTTGCATGTCAAATGCGAGTGCGTGCAAAAAAGATATTATCAACTCATACTAATATAGATGGGCTCTTATGTGTGAAAAGTCAACCCCCCTCAGAAAAGAAATGCATGTTTTGTTCAAGAAAAATCGCAATTTATTCTCTTGCCACTGTGTAATTGCTTGTTATTTAAAAATAATCTCCTTATCCCACACCAATTCGTCAAGCCCCCCCTTGAAATGAATTGATGTTAGCGCTAGCATAATGATGTCTACGTACACAATTAGAGGGATTTTCATGAAAACAATACGCTCAACGTTCTTAGCCAGTCTTGCTGGAGTATTTTTACTCAACACAGCACTTGTCTGCGCTGAAGGGGCAAAGCTTGTGCTCGGCACAAAAGTTGAAAAACATATCGTGCAAAACGAACGCGATCATTTTGCGTTTCATGACGGCCAAGTTTGGGCGCAAATTGAATTAAAACCGTCAACTGACGGACACGTAACATTTGTGTGGACACGTGACGGACACCCCTACTCTGAATTCAAAACGCCAACAAAACACAGTGATCGCTATCGCACGCATGCATTTGTAACAGCACGTCCCGGCAAATGGCACGTGGCTGTTAAATCAGAGGCAGACATTATACTAGCCGAAAAAGACTTTGTTATCGATGGAGATATAGATCACCCGCACGACGCAATACATACGCACACAGTGCAAAAGGCAGATACTGTCAAAGCGGCTACAAAAGAAACAGAAAAACCAGTTTCAGGCATTACAGAGGCATTAAAAGCAATCAATCCAACAGATACTAAGTCGGAGGAGAAAGCAAACCCAAAGCCGTCCGCAGAAGTCAAAAAGGCACACCCTGCAAAAGTAGAGACAAAGCCAGCAACAGTTCAAACAAAAGCTGTGGAATCAAATATTGATATAGCATCTGGCAAAGTTGATGCTAAGGTTAGCGATATTAAACCTGCAACACCTAAGGCCTAAAATGGTATGCGATCGACTTGTCTTTCTCTGTTCACTTGGGTTCACGCTGTTATGCGTAAGTGGATGTCGCGAGGAAGACAAGTCATCTCAGACCACAGAGGTATCTGTAAAACAAACGCTTGAGGTTCTTTTACCCGAAGTGCTTGAACGCATCCGATCAGACTATATTGACAACGTCTCAGAACATCGTCTCATCGAAGGCGCCTTAGGCGGCGTCTTGATGGCATTAGACCCCTACTCCCTTTATCTTGATCCCAATGATTCCGATGAACTTAAAGGCATTAGCAAAGGCGAATTTGGTGGCGTTGGTCTTGAAATTCTACCCGCAAAGACAGGGCTAAAAGTTATTTCCGCCATTGATGGCACACCAGCACAAATCGCATCTATTCAGGCAGGCGATCTTATTACCCATATAAACGGTCAAGATGTTACAAAAATCCTTGTATCCGATGCTTTGCGGCAATTGTATGGCAAACCTGGAACAGATATAAAACTTTCCATTTTAGAACAAAACGGCAAACAACGCGATCTCACACTCACTCGATCAACAATCAAAGTGAATCCCGTCAAATCAAATGTAAAAGATAAAATTGCTTATTTACGCATTAGCTTATTTAATGAACAATGCGAAAAAGAAGTCAGAAATACGATTGATGCCATTTTACGTGAAGGAAAATTACATGGCCTGATCATTGATTTACGTAACAATCCTGGCGGCATACTTGAGCAAGCAATTTCTGTAACGAGTTTATTCTTAGACGGAGGAACCATTGTGCGCGTGCAAGGTCGCACAAGCCATGACACACAAAACTATGAAGCAAAAGACCATGACCATGTACGCGGATTGCCTATTGTTATTTTAATCAACAAGGGTTCAGCATCGGGTTCAGAAATTTTTGCAAGCGCACTTAAAGATCACAAACGCGCCATTATCATGGGTTCTCAGTCTTTTGGCAAAGGGGCCGTGCAAACACTGTTCCCATTATCAAACAATGGCGTGTTAAAATTGACAACCGCCTATTTTCATTCGCCAAAGAATTCTAGAATTCATGAAAAGGGGGTAGAACCCGACATTGTCGTTGAAGCCGATCCTAAAGACGTAATGTTTGACCCAATACGTGACGCCCAACTTAAACGCGCTTATGACTTGTTACGTGGATTATCATTCTTTCAAGTAAGGGAAGAGCAATGATAAAAAGGCATACCCTTGCAGTGCTTGCACTCTGTTTCTTTAATCTCTTATGTTCCATCGATACAAGAGCAGAAACGAATATTCCAAGCACAAAAGAAACTAAGCTTTCTCTTAAAGAGGATGCTCAAAAAAATGCAAAGGAGTTACAAGAAGAAGCTGCACTTTTGTACTTTCCGCTAAAAACTGAACTTGATTCCGTTACGCTTCAAAAACACAAAACCCCCATGCAAACACTCACTTCAATTCCAGTTGTTATGTGGGTTGGCACGATCGATCGCCTTAGCAATGGGGTTGAATTTTTATCGACATTGCCAGAAAATATTGGCATTTTAATTAATCCGTTTGATACGTTACCCGCAGATGTATTGGCGCTTATCGCAAAACAAAAACGGCAATGCGCACTTGTTATTCCAACACGGAGTCGCTTTGACGGAGAAGATCAATCGCCAGCAACATTGAACAACACAAAAGAATCACATGACTATTTTGAACAGGTGTTAACCCAAACTCAAATTAAAACAATATTTATTCCCGATATGATCGATGTTGATCCGGAAGCACTGGAATTTATCATCGCACTTGCAAACAAACACGGTCTTACCCTTATAATCCCTCCACAATTTTTCAATAACATACAAGAACTTTGTCATCATCAAAATGTTACATACCATCTATTAAATTCGTTTGTCGCAAGCAATACAACTTTTAATGAATTCAAATTAATCTTATCAACGCACATAGAAACTATGCAAATCACTGGCGAACTAAAAATAGCCGTACTGCTAACTGACGAAGCCAAAAAAAGTCATTTCAAGGAATATATCGACTTAATTAAGGCTAATAAGGGACTTTTTGTTGACGGGAAACCCTCAATCCAGGCAAAATAGTGAAACAGAAAAGGAATAACAATAATGGAATCTGTTACGCATTATCGACTAGGCGTTGGCATAATGCTTATTAATGATAAAAAACAAGTCTGGGTTGGTGAGCGTATTAACACACCTGGCGCTTGGCAAATGCCACAAGGTGGGATTGATCCTAATGAAGAACCTCGTGCGACGGCCCTTCGTGAATTATTCGAAGAAACAGGTATTCAACCTAATCATGTGACCATAATTGCTGAATCAAATGATTGGTTTACCTTTATGTGGCCAGAAGCATTACAAAAAGTGCTTTGGGATGGTCTTTATCATGGGCAGCGTCAAAAATGGTTTTTAATGACGTTAGATACTTTGCATGATGTCACTAACCTTAATGTACCCTACCCCGAATTTTCTTCCTACAAATGGATCGACGTAAATGAATTATTACCCGCAATCGTCGATTTTAAACGTGATATGTATCACGCAATCATAACTGAATTCTCATGGTATTTCGATGATAGACCAACACATTAATACACTGATTCATATTCTGCAAAGCTATCCATCCGAAATTGCTTCTCTGCTCACATTTCTGGTATGCGTGCTGGCTATATTAGGTGCCTGTCGATATGGTTATGGCGCTTTGTGTGCATATAATGCGTTGGCAATTGTTATCGCAAACGTGCAAGTGCTTCGCCTTGGTAGTTACCTTTCAACACCAGAACCTGTTGCGCTTGGCACTGTGTTGTTTGCCACCACGTATTTGGTAAGCGACATTATAACAGAGCACTACGGAGCCGATGCTGCACGAAAGACAATTCTCATAAGCTTTATGGCACAGTTATTGGCAAGTTGCTGGATGCTGCTCTGCCTTGCACACCCAGGCGTGCATGACGATCCTGAGCAAGATGAAATGTTCAAAAGTATGTGGGCTATATTCGTGCCATCAGCGCGCTTATTCATTGCTAGCTTGCTATCGTATGTAGTAACCCAATTAATTGATATCTCTCTCTATCAATGGATTAGGCGTAAATCAGCCGGTCGTTATCTGTGGCTGCGGCAAAATGTGTCAATGTTCGCATCAGGCTTTTTGGATAACCTGCTCTTTAGCGTACTCGCATGGATTGTGCTTAATCCGAATCCGCTTAGTTTTAATACCGTAATTATGAGCTATGTACTAGCGGGCTGCATCATACGCATTGCTGTGAATATCATGGGAACGCCCGTGCTGTATTGGAGCTATCGTTTTGTGAAGATTCGCCGGGTGCAGGGGTAGACTGGCGGTAAGATTTGCTGATAATTTTGTGCAAGCAGCACATGCACAATTGATCTGACACGACAAAAAGAATACGTTTATACACAAGTTGCTGCACAATTACACAAGAAAAGTTGATGAGCCAAAGCATTGTGAATCAAGACTATAACGCACTATTGAATGCACTCAAGCAACGCGTTGCAACTTCGCGTTACAAGGCATCTATTAGTGTCAATAAAGAACTAATCCTACTTTATCATCATATTGGCTGCAAAATCCTAGAAGCTCAAGCCATCAAAGGCTGGGGTGCAAAAATCATTGAGCAACTCTCAAAAGATTTAAGATCTGAGTTTCCAGAAATGAAGGGCTTTAGCACACGCAATTTAAAATATATGCGTAAATTTGCAAGCGAATATCCTGAGGTTGAATTTGTGCAACAGGTTGTTGCACAATTGCCCTGGGGACATAACATCTTCTTAATGGATCTTGTGTCAAACAAACAAGATAGACTGTTTTACGTAAGGAACGCCATTGAATACGGCTGGTCGCGCAATATTATGGTGATGCAAATTGAAACGGCTTTGCATAAACGTCAAGGGCAAGCTATTACAAATTTTCATGCAAGGTTGCCATCTCCTCGGTCAGACTTAGCACACTATACATTGAAAGATCCCTATATCTTTGATTTCTTGAGCATAGGCGCTGAAGCACAGGAACGTGAAGTTGAAAAGGCTCTGCTTCAACACATGGAAAAGTTTATTCTTGAGTTGGGTGCAGGTTTTGCCTTTGTTGGACGTCAATATCACCTAGAGGTTGCTGATCAAGATTTTTACATTGACCTGTTATTTTACCATTTGAAGCTTAGATGCTTTGTGGTTATTGAACTAAAAGACAAAGAGTTCAAGCCAGAATATGCAGGGAAGATGAATTTTTATCTATCAGCCATTGATGATCTTGTTAAATATGAAACTGACAAGCCATCGATCGGCTTAATTTTGTGTAAACATAAAAATAATGTTTTAGCTGAATACACCCTTCGTGACATGACAAAACCGATAGGTCTTGCTGAATATCGACTGGATGAGCAATTGCCTGAAAATATTAAAACAGCACTTCCGTCGATTGAAGAGCTTGAGGCCGAACTTTCTAAGGATTTAACGAATGATAATGATGAATAAAAGCAGCCCTTGCCATCTATTCATGTTCGCGATTCTTTTATTGCTCTGCGGATGCACAACCCAATCACCAATTGATTTTAAAAACCATTTTGAATAAAAAAAAGAACAAATCTATTATTTAGGCGTTAAATAAATTATACAGAACACGTTTGTTCAAATATTACTCTTGAAGCATTCAAGAGGTTATTGGGATTTTCCAGGAGGCAGAGTGCAGCGGGAAGAAGCTACTATTAATGCCCTTTTACGTGAGGTTAAAGAAGAAACAGGATTAGCAGGTTTGTCTAATACCGTTTTCAAAAAGTTTTGAGTAGCAAGACATCAAAATACGAGGTGCGCAGTGTACACTTGTACATGAGCAACAGAGATATTGCAGAGGACTGCACTAATTGAAAGTTAGTGAAAATGGTATAATATCAAGGCAAATGCGATGGTGTTAACGTCGGTGCGTCTGCCAGCGAATCATGCGCCACTTGGATTAATTCTTTGGTATCACACATGTGAACTCAAAACAGAAACACCAATCGTTTTAAGTGATGAACATCTAGAATATATTTGGGCAGATGCACAGCACATTAAAGCCATGACATCTGCAGATGACCTGGTTGCACCACATCTTTTTAATGCTTCTTAGATGAGTGGTGCTTTAAAAATCAAAAACATCCTTGCAAATTTGCCACGACATGGAAAGATTACAAGGATAAATGGTTAAAGGACGAGCAGTTACCCGAACTTTGGCTTACTTCCGCAGCAATTTCTTATGATGCTTATACACAGCCTCAGCGATTTGCACGCCATTCAATGCCGCACCTTTGCGAAGATTATCAGCCACAACCCAAAATGACAGCCCATGTGGCACCGATGTATCTTTACGCAAACGACTAACAAACACTTCATCATCTTGTGCAATTTCAACGGAGGTAAAGAATTGGTCTGCGGTTTTAGGCATTTTTATTGCCTTTGATGCCTTTAAAGCCACCTGCATTTCTTTTAAATCAAACGCTGTCGTGCATTCGACATTCACTGAAATCGAATGACCAATAAACACAGGAACGCGCACGCATGTTGCCGCCACAGTCATGTCAGCTGACAGAATCTTCTTTGTTTCCTCGATCATTTTTAGTTCTTCTTTAGTCGAACCATCAGCCGCGAAATCATCAATTTTGGGAATCACATTAAAGGCTATCGGTTTTGGAAAAAGCTTATTCGCTGTTGACGGTTGATTCATCAACACCGTTTTTGTTTCATTAAAAAGAATATCCATGGCCTTTTGACCCGCACCCGATACCGCCTGATACGTTGACAACACAACACGTTTGATTGGCGACACATCATGAACAGGCTTTAGTGCCACCACCAATTGTATCGTGGAGCAATTTGGATTTGCGATAATACGTCGTTTTGCAGCCAGTGCAATCGCATCCATATTAACTTCAGGCACAACCAATGGCACATCTGCGTCCATACGAAAACGTGACGACTTGTCGATAACGAGCGCACCTTGTGCTGCAGCAATAGGTGCATACTTTGCTGATATGTCACCACCAGCCGAGAAGAAGGCGATATGCGTTGTGCTGAAATCGAATGTATTAAGGGCTTTTATTTTAAGCTCGTCCAGATGTCCATACGAAATTTTAATACCAAGCGACCGTTCCGACGCAATGGCGGTTATGTTTTCTTTTGGTACACCACGTTCAGCTAAAATAGATAAAAGTGTCCGCCCAACAGCGCCAGTTGCGCCTACGATAGCGAATTTGAGATCAGTAAATGCCATTTGTTTTCCATTCTGTGGTTATACTATGGCCCATCGTCATATTAATCGTGTGCGTTCTTCTTATAGTAATGCCTAATTTGCACAATGATAAAAATCAAGGCCAATAGACCCAAAACACCAAAGATCAAATATTTCTGCACCATGTGAAAATGCTGAAATGCTTCGAGCATAATCGCACCAAGCATGTAGCCGCCCGTACAACTAATGGCCGCCCATACTGCCGCAGAAACAAAATTAAGAGGCATAAAACGTAAAGGCTTAACGCGGGCCGCACCGATCACAATCGGGCTTATAATGCGAATGCCATAGATAAATCGACACGAAATTATAAATAATATGTCATATTTATGGAGCAATTCAAAAGCACGAGCAGATTTGTGCTTTAATTTTGGGAAACGAGCAAAAATTGCATCCCCGTAAAACCAGCCAACTAAATACAGGCCTTGATCTGCTATGAGGGTGCCAACAAAAGCAATAAGCCCAACTTTTAGAATCGATAAATGGCCAAGACGCGCCATGGCACTGGCAGTTAAGATAACAGATTCGCCTTCAACAAGAGAGCCTAAGAAGACAGCAATATATCCCCAGTTGTGTACAAAATCAATAAATGCGTCCAAAAAATATGTCCTTAGCCAATAACTGGTTGCTGCGTCTCTGCCATGTCTGTCGGCAAATAAGCAATCGTGTTAGGCGGCGTTAACGCCACCAAGTGGGTATCAATTTCACTCTTGGCTTTATTGAACTTTTGCAAGTCTTTACCAACAAGTTGCACACTTGGCATTTTCTTAACAGACATTGGATTAACATTAGCCCCATTATGAATAACTTCAAAATGTAAGTGCGGCCCTGTGGCCGACCCAGTTGCGCCAACATAGCCGATGACCTCATTTTGCTTAACGCGACTACCAACGGAAAGCCCTTGTGCATAACGGCTTAAATGTCCGTACGCTGTTTCGTATCCATTGCCGTGACGAATTTTAACAAAATTGCCATACTCACCGTAATAACCGTATTTAACAATAATACCATCTCCGGCGGCTTTAATGGCTGTTCCTGTTGGGGCACCCAAATCAACACCTTTATGGTATTTGTTATACCCTTTGATCGGATGCAGACGCATGCCAAAGCCAGATGTGATGCGCATTTTACTCGCATCAAGTGGCGTTTGCAGTAAACCCTTAACAATGCTACGTCCCTTATCATCATAATAGCTGACCAGGCCGTTGTTTATGTGCCGATAGATACGATGTTGCGTTTTTCCCGCAGTAAAAGAAACGTAACGAAGATCGCCTGTTTTTATCGTTTTTCCATGTCGATCTTGTTTTTCTTCAAATAGAATTTCAAACGTATCGCCTTTTTTAATGCCATGTTGAAAATTCATAACGTAAGTCAAACTAGCAATGGCTTCTCGCACAATGTTTTGTGGTACACCTTGTTTAATTGCCGTCGAATAGAAGCTTGAATGAATACGACCATCGATACGCCTTAAAACAGGCTTAAGACTAAGCGATTCAACTTTGGCCAAATAAGTGCCCTGTTCAGTGCGTGTAATGATTAAAACGGCTTTATCACTGATATTGAATTCAAGATTCTTTAATCGGAATGGCTGCCCTTCTGTTGCAGCTTGCGTTGTAACAATAAATGCCTGCCCCGTTTTAATGCGACGCAGATTTGTTTTTGATTGGACGGCAGCAATAACTTGATCAACATCTGCGCGCGATATACCTGCTTCTGTCAGTAAAAGAGACTCTAACGTATCACCTTTACTTAATTGAAGCGTGCGCATCTGAGGTTGCGTAGGCGCTGCTGACGTTGTGTTGGCCGTCAGCGTAATGTTTTCATTATCGGATGAATCAGGACTGAGTGGATCAGAATCGGGGATAAATTCACCCGCAAAGGAACCTTCATCCTGCAGAGAATTACTATGATCTATTTTTAGTAAAAATTTGTGTTCTTTGCGATATTCACGAACTGAAATACCACACGCCATTATCATAAGAAATAAACTGACTAAATGTGAATGACGTTTAATGTGTGAGTGATAGCGCAACGACAAACTCCGAAAATGGTTCTAATTTATATATAGGACGACGAGAGTTAACAAATCATTAATGAGCACTCCTTCAATGTGCCCAATATAGACCTATTTGTCAATAAGAATGGTTCTGTGCATTGCAACGATGCCCTTAGGTTTTTACGCAATGTGCACGTTTTTCTCCTCTGTGCACTGCGTGTTTTCCAATTCGGCATACAGACCCTAGACTGAGCTCGAGCAGCTTATACCGTTTTCAAAAAGTTTTGAGTAGTAAGACATCAAAATTCGAGGTGCGCAGTGTACACTTGTACATGAGCAACAGAGATATTGCAGAGGACTGCACTAATTGAAAGTTAGTGAAAATGGTATTACGCTACCCCATCGGTTTAATAATACCATTTTCAAAAAAGTTTGAGTGGTAAGTCTTCAAGATTCGAGCAGCAGAGTTTACTGACGTAAATGAGCAGCGCAGACCTCGCGGAAGGCTGCATCAATCAATCTTTAGTGAACTTGGTATAATCATCCCCAGCTCTCGTGTATACACCTTGCAAGAAACGATCATCCATTCCACCCCACCCGAATTGCGAATATGCAGCGGCTCCCGCATTCGCAGCGAATCGATCCTCCGTACTCACTGCTGGCTGGCTCGTTTGCCTGCCCATTTGACCTGAAAAATAAGATTTTTCACTTTTCTGCATTTCCGTACAAACACCATCAATCATGTACATTGACGTTTTACATCGTTGCCCCCAAATATGTGCACGTTCTACAGATAATCCATAATACGAATCAGCGGATTTATACAGTTGCGACACGATAGCTTGAGCAGTTCTGTCCCCCGCACTCGCCCTAATAAGACTGTCTTCTGCAAAAATCATTTTCGCGTACCTACCCAGAGATTCATCATGGTTCTTACTGGCATTTGATAATAACCAGTGCGCATGCAAACTATCCGCAGGAACCCCTAAGCCTTTTTCATAGAAAACGGCAAGTTCTTCATAGGCAAACGAAAATTTTTCTATACTCAGAACATATTCCAGCAATCTTCGAGCACGTGCTTCGTCTTTAGCAACACCTGATCCATCTCTTAACAAAACAGCGAGTCTGCAATAGGCAGCAAGATTTTCTTCTGTTGTGGCTAGCTCAAAATAACGCGCGGCCTCTGTCACGTTTTGCTCAACGCCGTATCCATTCAAATAAGAAATACCCAATTTATAATGCACATCCAAGTCACCTCGTTCGGCAGCCGTTTGTAAACCAAAAAAATCTTCACGATCTGCTCTTTGAAGTTTTATTTCATCCAGAAAATAGCCTGCTGCATTGCTTTTAGTGGCAATACGTTGAAACAACCGTTTTGCCTCTGCTTCATTCGCAGGTGTGCCAATGCCTTTGAAGTAACATACGCCCAAGTAATATTGAGCCCAACTATCTTCTTGCTCTGCCGCCTTTTGCAACAAAGCGACAGCAGCTTCCGTGTCCTTGGCTTCAACGCCTAACCCCAAAATATGACATATCGCCAAAGCATACTGCGCTTTTGAATAATTCTGCTCAGCAGACATTGCTAAGTATCGTACCGCCTCAGGTTCATTTCGTGCAATTTCATTGCCTTGAAGATACTTCATTCCCAAAATGTATCGCGACTCGACGTCTCCGCCGTCAGCAGCCAGAATTAGATTTGCATTATAGGCTGTGTTGCCAATTTTCTTCCAATACATACATTTAAGGCTCTCCAGCGATTGATCAGCCGAATAAAGAGTCATTCTCGACCCTAACAGCTCACTGTATGTAAACGTAAGTTCAGCAACACACACACGCAGCTCTTCTTCTGAGAGCGTGATGAATGTATCCATCGCAGAAACAGCTCGCGGGAACAAAGCACCATCAGAATGCAGCGGAAAAAAGGCGGCCTGATCAACTTTTGTGCAGGATGATTGGTCTGCATTTGCACGAAATGGATAGGAATTAGATGATACATACGCACGTTCATCTGGCATAGGCACATTAAGTTTTATTTCTCTAAAACCATGCAGTTTATAGCGAGCCTCTGCTTCGTCTCCAGCAGATGCATACCACCCCACAGCCAATCGGAAAAATGTCGCATTGTCATGTAAACGTTTCAATATGTCAGCTAAATCGTTTGTTTCTGGGCATACCTGCTCATCAACTAGGGCTTGCAAAGCTAATGCTTCACGTGTGTAAGCGCGCCGGTAATAATCCCCCAATAAGACTTTTGCTCTCACATTCCCACTGTCAGTAGGTTTTAGTGTCTTTTGTTGCGCTGATAGCTCAAGCAGTCTTAAAGCATCACGTGCATGCCCCTCTCCGACGAACCCTTCTAAATAGAATCGTCCCAAGCCATACTGCCCCCAGTCATTACCTAATTCTACAGATTGCTCAAAACATGAACGGGCGTTCTCATATTCACCGTTAATTCTGTGTATTTCACCTAATGCATACAGCGAATTTGGTTCATTTAACGTCGCTGCGCGTGTGTATAGATTAATCGCTGTACTAAAAGATTTAGCAACACCTGCACCTTTTCTGTAACACAACGCTAAGGCATACAGGGCTTTTGGATGATCTTGATTTGCAGATAATGCGAAAAATTCTGCTGCTTTTTTATCGCTTTGCACAATTCTGTTATAAGCATAGAAAGAGCCAACATTATATTGCGCTTTTTTGTCGCCACTTTCTGCAACTTTAGCAGCCCACACACTTAGCTGCCCTCGATCACCCGAATTCGCATAAAAATGTATTAATTCACACGCTGCATTATTATCTCCGCCCTCAGCCAAAGAAATAGTTTTGGAGAGGTTGTCCTTTGTAACACGCTGTTTATGTATCTGCGCTGCACCTGCAGTTGAAGCACTACTCTGCACATCTCCTTCTGGCAATGAAGCCAAAAATGAAGCTGAATAAGCAAGCGTGTGGGAGGCGCCCGTCAGCAAGAGAGTGGTGGCGATCTTTGAAAATAACGACGTAGATTTCATAATATAATCCTATTTAATAAAAGCATGATTAATAAAAATTATCCTCCTGGGCACAGCTAATAGCAAGAATCATACACTATGGTATCTGAAGAAAGTTTCATAAAGTATTAATGCTATTTTAAACATACACCAAAAGCAAAAACAAAAGAGCCATAGATAACACTCTATGACAAGGCAATCTATCGTGATAGAATCCATTTACAAAACAAACGACACGTATTTTCATGAAATCATTTCAAGACATTATCTTTGACTTACAGCGATTCTGGGCCGCACAAGGCTGTGTTATTTTGCAACCGTATGACACCGAAGTTGGCGCAGGCACCTCACACCCGGCAACGACGCTCCGTGCACTTGGGCCAGACACATGGAACGCTGCCTTTGTCCAGCCATGCCGTCGTCCAAATGATGGTCGCTATGGTGAAAATCCAAATCGCACGCAACAATATTATCAATTTCAAGTTATTCTAAAACCATCACCTGCTGACCCTCAAGCGCTCTATCTTAAAAGCCTCGAAGCAATTGGATTGAATCTTGCCGAACATGACATCCGTTTTGTTGAGGATGACTGGGAAAATCCATCCCTTGGTGCCGCTGGCCTTGGTTGGGAAGTGTGGTGCGATGGAATGGAAATCACACAATATACGTATTTTCAACAAGTTGGCGGCATTGAATGTAATCCAGTTCCGGTAGAAATCACCTATGGACTTGAGCGCATCGCCACCTTTGTACAAGGCGTCGACAATCACTTTGCCCTTAATTGGAACGGCCTAGAAGGGCCCGGAAAACTTACCTATGGCGATGTATTTTTACGTGCTGAGCGTGAGTTTTCAGCCTATAATTTTGAAGTCGCATCAACGGATGGTCTTTTTCACAACTTTCACGGACATGAATTGGAATGCGATAAACTGCTTGAACGATCATTGATCTTGCCAGCGTATGAGCAGTGCGTAAAAGCAAACCATACGTTCAACTTACTTGATGCGCGCGGCGTGATTTCGGTGACTGAGCGTGCAGGGTACATTAGCCGCGTTCGTGCATTGGCTCAAAAATGTTGCCAGGCGTGGATCGCCTCTTAATTTGCCATCCTCATCATCACAACCTACACAGTAAAGTGGAAAAAACATGGATCTACTGATCGAAATCTACAGCGAAGAAATTCCAGCACGCATGCAACGTGCAGCGCTAACAAATAGCAAAACGTTGTTGTCCGTACTGCTAAGTGAACAAGGCCTTACGTTCACCGAATCAGGCAGCTATATTGCGCCGCAACGACTTGCACTATTCGCAAAAGGGTTACCTGAATACACGAGTCAAATAACAGAAGAACGCCGTGGCCCCCGTATAGATGCACCTGAGGCAGCAATCTCTGGATTTTTAAAATCTACTGGAATGACACTTGTTCAGTTGGCAAAACGCGATGGTTACTATTATGCAAATATAGTCACAGACGGACGCCCTGTTGAATCGATGCTGCCTGACCTACTGCATGACTTCCTTGATAAAATGCCATGGCCAAAATCCATGCGTTGGCACAATCCCGCCACCAATGATTTTACACGTTCATGGATTCGCCCAATTCGTGCAATTACGGTGGTATTAAACGCACATTGGGAAGAGCAAACAATCTCTTTTCCAGTAAAAGGACTTGATCTAATCACAAACAACAAAACGTTTGGTCATCGATTTTTAAAACCAAAATCAATTCAATTAACCGGAATATGGCAATACACAGATCAATTACGTGCAGCCAACGTTATTGTCGATTTTGAAGAACGTCGCGCAGCCGTATGGCAAGCTATGTCGGACGCAGCATCGGTCAAAAAGCTTGTGATTCAAGAAGATGAAACATTATTAGACGAAGTCACAGGCCTTGTTGATTTTCCTTATGCTCATCTCGGTACGATTAACGAAGCATTTATGCATTTACCGGCAGAAGTTTTATCAACGTCTATGCGTGTTCACCAGAAATATTTTACGTTACGCACAAAAGACGGTACTATTGCACCTTATTTTGGGGTGATCACGAATGTACCGGCACAGCCACATAATCGCCTCATGCTTGATGGATTTGAGCGCGTTCTGCGTGCCCGTCTCAGCGATGCATCTTTCTTTTATGAAACGGATCGCGCCATATTGCTCACTGATTTGGTCAAAAAACTTGATGCAATTATATTCCATGAAAAGCTTGGCTCAGTCGGTGATAAAGTACGCCGGCTTGAAGCTGTTGCCGCAGATGAATCGGTTAAACGAGCCGCTTTCTTATGCAAAAGCGATCTTGTAACGCATATGGTTGGTGAGTTTCCTGAATTACAAGGAATTATGGGACGCATTTATGCAACACTTCAAGGCGAGGGTCCAGAGGTCGCCTTAGCACTTGAAGAGTATTATCAACCCCTGGGGCCAAGCAAGACCACACCAACGAGCCCTGCTAGCCGTTCACTTGCACTCATCGATAAAATCGATACACTCGTGGGTTTTTTAGGATCGGGTATTAAGCCAACAGGATCAAAAGATCCGCTTGCCATCCGTCGCACTGCCCTTGGCATTATCCGCTTAATTGTCGAGGCCGAGGCAGACGATGTTGAACTCGTTGATTGGATCGAAAATGCGATCGAGGCGTATAAAGAACAAAACATCATGCTCTCGCACACAACGACTGATGACGTGCTCGCATTTATACAGCTTAGATTTAATGTATATGTGCGTGATCGTTATGCCCGTGAAATTGTCGATGCTGTCTTGGATAATTTAGGCGAAAACGTGCGCCCAACAAATATGTGGGAAATCGCGCGTCAAATTCACGCATTGGAAATAGGAAACTCATAGTTTATCCAGAAAGAAAAACTCTGGATTGCCACACCCTTTTCAAGAGTTCGTAATGATGGGAGCACATGCTCAAGGGTTCGCAAAGACGAGAGCACATAAGCAAGAGTTCGTAATGACAAACATATACAATCATTTTAACTGTTGACGCATGCTCTACCCGTCACTTTTATTTTTCTTACTGTCATTCCCGCGGAGGCGGGGATCCAGGCTGTTTAGCTCTCCCCAAACTCACGGTTTTTAAAGGGGCTTTTCTGGATTCCCGCCTCCGCGGGAATGACAAGGGTGGAGTGACAAAAAGTGACGGGTAGCATGCTGTTGACGGCAATACAAGAAAAGGCTGATCTTACTCAGCCCTTTCTCTTCTTATCTAAATCGATTGATTCATGATGCGTATATTACGTTTTAAATTAAGCTCCGGAATCACCTGATTGAACATCAGAAACGGCGGATCCCCTCGGAGCAGGTGTATCTAAGCACGCAAAGTTAATTTTTGCTTTATTAATAGGCACACATTCCTCATCGCTTTTGCTCCATCTGCAGCTTGTAGGTTCTGCTGCACACTGCTTTGGTTCAAGTTCATCGCAACGCGCATGCACTTTGTTGGTACCTCTAATGCCAACGCAAGGTGAATCTCCGTAAAATAGTTCTTTGTATTTAATAACTTTTTCATTTCTTTCATTCTTTTGTTCAGTCTCAGATAACGTTTCTAAATCCTGGGCAGCCCGCTGGCACCTTTTCCCTGTATTATCTTTGCCAACTGGGCACTCTGCAGCATTTCCATTGGTCGATAACGCAAAAAAACCGAGCGCAAATGCAACGGCATATTTTTTAAAATTCATAATAATCTCCTGTTAAAATTAAGTTATAAGGCAACACTATCAGCAAAAAGTTAATTAAGTGTTAACAATAAAATATTTTTTACATTTAATAATATTATGTTGCAATAATAAAATTATATCTTTTATACTGCATACATAGACATACGGAGATAGAATGATGTTAAGAAAATGGATGTTATTAACGGCTTTTTCTGCCGCCTTCACACATGCAACAATGGCTATGGATTATGGTTGGCCTGCAGATTTTGATAATGAACAGCCCTATCAACCATCCCAAATTTCAAAAATCCATCTCGTTGAGCCAGGTGAAGAAGCTTATGAAGATTTAAAAAACGCCTTTAAAACTAACTGCGAAAATAATGCTATGAAAATCGCTGAGATATTAGAATATCAAATGAACGAATTGATGTTGACGCAAGCAGGTTCTGATCTGTTTGCAGAGGCCGCACGTGCATGCGGTTTCGCCCCCCTATTAGAAAGCTTTATGCGTGCAATAGAACAAGAGCTTGGAAATGGAAACGATGCCTTTAGGCCACGTGAAACATCATCGCATGTGGAACATATTGATGTTCCCAGAAGGAAAAATCGTTCAGATTTAGCGCTTTTTTTGCAATCTGAATCAACGTCACCTCATTAGAATCTCAGCTGTTTTCTTAAATGTTGGCTCGAACAAATAATAAGGGGCAAAAACACTTGCCTCAACTTCGGGTTGCGCATAGGTTTCGACAGCTAACAGTGCATTAAGCAACTGTTCAGGTTCATAACAGATAGGATGAATGTTATTTTGGGACATAAAATTGGAACCCGTTAGCTCAGGCTCAACAATGACTGTCCAGTCCTTATGTGTTTGATGGAAAGATAAAAAATCATCCGGTGTCAAAATAAGTGGCGTACCTGTTTTCGTTTGAACAAAATAGTCACCACGCTTTGAATCAATGATTGCATAGGATTCATCAGGCCTGCCATACAACAGCACATCAAAAAACGTTGGAGCAAAGCACGTTGCGGTCGGGAATGCCAAGCTCAGGCCTTGCGCCGTTGCTAACGTCACACGAATGCCTGTAAAACTACCTGGGCCTTTTGGCGCAATAAGTGTTGTTAGTTGAGGATTTCCAGCACGGTCCCAAAGTGTTTTAATAAAGGGGATAAGCGCAGCGCTTTGTGATTCTTGACCTAGCACATATGTATCGTGAATGCAGTCATGCGCCGTTTCTATAGCTGCATAACATGTGGAGGTTGTCACAAAAAAAGTAAGTTTAGCCATGAGATTTTCTTTTTCACGATGTTAGTGCGCTTTTCTTGCTGCCCCGTTTTTATTTGCCAGCTCCGTTTTTATTTGCCAGCTCCGTTTTTTATTGCCAGCTCCGCTTTTTACTTGTCATTCCCGCGAAGGCGGGAATCCAGATCTTAAATGAGCGTTTCATATAAATCATTCCATTCAGGGTTTGATTCTTCAATGAGACGAATTTTCCACGCACGATTCCATTTTTTTAAACATTTTTCTCTGCAAATTGCATCTTCAATTCTATTAAAGATTTCCACATGAACAAGTTTATTAACTTTATATTTTTCTGAAAAACTAGCTGTGACTTTTTCTTTATGTTCATATACTCGGCGTGCCAAATTATTTGTCACACCAATGTAAAGTGTTCCGTTTCGTGCAGAACATAAAATGTAAATGTAGTAATTAACTATCTAAATATATCCAACATACTAGATTCCCGCCTTCGCGAGAATGACAAGAAAGGCGGGAATGACAAAGAAAACGAAAAAAATTATGATGAGATTTCAGCAATCAATCTTAATCGTATAAATTAACGACGAATACCAAGACGCTTAATCAATGTTTGGTAACCGCCCAAGTTGCGATCTTTAATATAATCAAGCAAACGGCGACGTTGACCAACAAGCATCAACAAACCACGACGTGAGTGCAAATCTTTTGCATGCGTCTTCATGTGACCTGATAAATTTGTGATCCGTTCCGTGATAATAGCGATTTGTACTTCTGTTGAACCTGTATCTGTTGGCGTTTTGCCAAATTCAGCAACAAGTTCTGCTTTACGTTCTATTGTAATCGACATCATGTTCTCCTAAATGTAATAAGCGTTTAGGCTTTAGCAGGCCATCTTCAATGAATCCCATGGCACACAGCCCCGAAGCTCCTTGAATTTGCACAATACCAGAAGTCAGATCAGAGATCGAATCTATTGGGATTGCTTGACCTAAATAAAGCCGTTTTAAATCATCTTCCCCAACCGTCACAGCCAGGATGTCGTCCAGAACAGAACTTAGAGGGAAAATAGTAGGTGTATTATGGCGGATTTCACCATTTTGTTCTAGTAAATTCGCATGAAGCTCTGTATTTAAGAATGCACGTATATCAACTGCATCTTCGATCTTAAAACAACCATCTTTTATGCGACGTAAATAGCTAACATAGCCAACAGTGCCACATGCCTCTGCGATATCACGCGCAAGTGAGCGGACATAGGTTCCTGTGCCGCAGGTGACTTCGAATGCATACGTTTCATCCGAAATTCGCTTGGTAATATGCAGGTCATCAATGCGAACACTGCGTGATGGCAATGTGAATTCCTCGCCTTTTCGTGCGCGATCATAGGAACGTTTGCCGTCCACCTGAATCGCCGAATAGTTTGGTGGAACTTGATCGATAGTACCTAAAAATTGATCGAGAAACATAACAATGCGTGCTGCCGTTGGTAAAACCGAGGATCGCTCAATAACCTCGCCCTCGGCATCATCGGTAGAGCGTCGCTCACCAAACGTTATATGAAACGCATATTGCTTTGCTGTGATGTTCCAATAGGGGATTAGTTTTGTAGCCTCACCCAGCGCAAAAGTCAATACGCCGGATGCAAGCGGGTCGAGCGTGCCAACATGTCCGATTTTCTGCGGGCGTAATAGTCTTTTTAGCTTACTGCCAACTTGAGTAGACGTTAGGCCAAGCGGCTTATCAATAACAAGCCAGCCATTGATATTGTTTTTTTTCTTTGAACTTTTTATTTCAGGCACAGCCGATACGCTCAACATGTCGTGCATTTCTTACCATCCTCAATCTCTAAAACTGTCATCCTCGGACTTTTCCTCGGATCTACAAAGGTGAAAAGGCAATTAATTAGAGGCATCGCACGTAAACCACAATCTATATGCGGTGTCATTAGCATAGATCTTCGGATCAAGTCCGAAGATGACAAAAAGTGGAGTCCGAAGATGACAAAAAGTGAAGTCCGAAGATGACAAAAAGTGAAGTCCGAAGATGACGGTAATAGGGCGAACATTACGCAGCGCGCATAATTGTTTCCATCTTTGAGATAGCATCTGTTTCACCAATTGCCTCGATAGCCGCTAACTCGCGTGCCAAGCGATCAATCGCTGCTTGATAAATTTGACGTTCACTATATGACTGATCTGTGTCTGAATGGTTACGAAACAGGTCACGAACCACCTCAGCAATCGATGCAGGATTACCGGAATTAATTTTATTTTCGTATTCTTGAGCACGACGGCTCCACATCAAACGACGTGGCTTAGACTTAACTGTCAAAATTTGCAAAACAGTTTCAAATTCATCTTTTGAACTAATCGGACGAAGCCCTGCGTTCTTTGCCTTTTGAATCGGCAAACGTAACGTCATACGATCTTTGTCAAAACTAATGACAAATAATTCTACTTTGTGGCCTGCAATATCATGTATTTCGATTTCCAGCAATTTACCAACGCCGTGCGCAGGATAAACAACGTAATCACCAACATTAAAAAGAGTTTCTGTCATTTCGCTTCTATTACTCATAAGGGTTAATATATCGTCTTTCTTTGATATAAGAATGATTTATAAAAAATCAAGGGCTAGATATATATATTTATCCTGGGTTCTTGCTAAAATGGTTTTCAAATTTATTTTCCACTTTCAACCAATCATCAGCATCTGCTGGCGCAACACCCTTCCGGGTAATATTAGGCCATAGATTAGCATAGGTTCGGTTAAGCTCAACCCACTTTTCTGCACCAGGAACGGTGTCAGCAATAATCGCTTCGGCTGGACATTCAATTTCACACACACCACAATCAATACATTGATCGGGGTCAATGGCCAGCATATTCTCACCTTCATAAAAACAATCCACCGGACACACCTCGATGCAATCTTGGTATTTACAGCGAATACAACTTTCAGTTACAACAAATGTCATTTTATAGGGTCAAATTTAAAATAAATGTGAAATTCTATAGCATAATAATGGATACAAAAAAAAGAGTCAATTGAATTCAGTGGAAGTGTCTAAAATACGTTAATATGTTTGTTTAGATAATGATTTTTACGCATTATTTGTAATAATAATTGCACAGATAACGCAGTGCGCACGTTTTTTTAACTTAAATTTCTCTTCGTGTATTCCGCCTCCCCGGACGTGATCCAGGAATCAACCCGCGGATCTAGATGCCCGGATCACGTCCGGGCAAAACACAGGAGAGAAAACGTGAGCACTGCGTAAATCCTTATCTGTGCAGGCTCTTACCTAAGTGCCATTTCTTAAAATTGGCAAAGACAGATTTTTCTGGCGAATTCCAATAAATGCTTTGATTTTCGGAATAACTCTGAATTGAAGAATACTGGCTGGCAGTCAACTTGAGACTATATGTATCTGCAACTAATTTTATGTGATTCAAAAAAATCAATATATACATAAAATATACATAAAGCACGTATTTTTTTAATCAATAGAAATTATTCATTCTTGATCCCCGGAAAGCTGCAAAATCACCTTCCATTCGTCTGCCGTGACAGGCTGAACTGATAACCGTGATTGTTTGAGCAACGCCATGTCCTGCAAAGCCGGCACCAGCTTAATTTGATCGAGGCAAATTGGTTTTTTTAAGCGGCGAACTGTTTTTACATCCACCAGGCCAAAAACACCGTCGTGATCTGTTGGATCAAGACGATAATCGCTTGCAACCTCGACAATACCAACAATTGAGCGCTCTTTAACTGAATGGTAAAAGAAACACAGGTCGCCCATGTGCATCGCTTTCAAATTATTGCGTGCTTGATAATTTCGCACACCTTCCCAGGGTTCAGTGCCTCTTGCAACTTGATCAGCCCAAGACCACGTTGAGGGTTCGGATTTGATAAGCCAGAAAGCATGGGGTTTATGTGTCATTAATTTATATCAACAAATGTATCGTTTATATGATCAGACTATATGGATGTCATACTCGTTTCAAGGTTTAGACGAATCGCGATGGAGAGCATTTTAACTGAATTTCTCCTTATACCAAGTTCACTAAAGATTGATTGATGCAGCCTTCCGCGAGGTCTGCCTGCTTATTTACGTCAGTAAACTCTGCTGCTCGAATCTTGCAGACTTACCACTCAAACTTTTTTGAAAATGGTATTAGCTTACGATTGTGGGACATTTTCGAAAGCAGGGAGACAAATGTGTATTTCATCATCTTTTTTACAACTAGCTTTGATCATTGTCTTTGTACTATCAAAGGTCGCACTGTAACTACCACAAATAGCATGCAATTGAGAGACACATATTTCCATGCCTGAAGGTTCTTCTGCGGCAGCCTCTTCCTCTTGGTCTGCTGATAATTCATTTTCTGCATCAGACTTAATTGTCCTGTAGATGCAACTCATTTTGGTGTTGTTTGGCAACAAAAGACACGCAGAATCGTTTCTATCTTGCGCTTTATCACATTGCACACCTCCGCACCAATAGGTTGTTTGCGTACGCACGACTGGAGCTTGAAAAGCACGCACAGAAGTGAGAGCTGCTAGCGCAGGCGTTATTGAAGACGTCAGCGTCGGGGTTGGGGTTGGAGCTGCTGCTGGTGCTGGTGCCGGTGTATGTGCCGGAGTCGGTGCTGGTGTCGTTGTCGGTGCTGGAGCCGGTGCTGGAGCTGGCGCTGGAGCTGGAGCTGGAGCTGGAGCTGGAGCTGGAGCTGGAGCTGGAGCTGGAGCTGGAG
>JAZKAK010000020.1:1705-1952 GCA_040389165.1 Pseudomonadota bacterium | reverse complement strand
CTGGTGTAGTTGTCGGAGCCGGTGCTGGAGCCGGAGCTGGAGCTGGTGTAGTTGTCGGAGCCGGTGCTGGAGCCGGTACAGATTTTGATTCCTGCCTAACTATAGCCTGCTTAGCTGCATCCATCCAATTTGAATAACTCTTAGTTACAGCCTGCTTAGCTGCATCCATCCAATTTGAATGACTCTTAGTTACATCCTGCTTAACTGCATCCTGCTTAACTGCATCCTGCTTAACTGCATCCTGCTT
>JAZKAK010000020.1:0-1605 GCA_040389165.1 Pseudomonadota bacterium | reverse complement strand
CATCCTGCTTAACTGCATCCTGCTTAACTGCATCCTGCTTAACTGCATCCTGCTTGAATCCATGCCATTTGAATGCATCCATCCAAGAACCACTCGTAGTGTCTGCACTCTTTTTGCCAGTCTCTTCCTTTGATTTGCTTTCGTTAACTGCCCAAGCAGGCTCGCAAAAATTAAGGACTAAACTCGCAGTTAAACAAATTTCTAAAAACAATATTAACTTTGCGTGCCGTATAAAACCAAAAAATTTCATCAAACCAATTCTGTAGCTACTAACGTTAGTAGTTACTTCTTTTTAATGTGTATACACAACTAGTATAGAAGAGCATATATTAAAAAATATTTAATATTTTCGACATAAAATTCTTACCGACATCTTTTTGTATGTTTGTTTCGTCAGTCACTTCACCATCATGGTTTTCGATAACCGCCCTTAATAACAATTTAAAAACTGGATCCTGCGTGTAAATTGCCGTGTTCTTTTGCACAGGCTCGTCTGTTTTATTGCGATAAAAAAGTGAGTATATTGTTTGATACCCACCCAAAGACTGCTGTTGATGCGTCAATATATAATCCATTTCATGCGCGCCCCTTGTATGAAATTGACCTGTTAAGTGCGCGTAACTACTGACGAGACCAAAAAGATAATCTTTTGTCTTGCCATTTTCTTTCAAACGTATAAACACAGGAGATCCACTGGTGCCAGGCAATCCCAATGCGTAAGGTTTTTTCCCGTCAGCAACCCAATTTTGCGTAGCCTCAAATGACCTAACAACTTCTTCGGCATCTGTTTCTTCAGGTTGTATGTTTCTCTTTAATGGTTTGAAATAAACAGAGCTCTCTTGCAAATAACGGGATGATTTCAGCACCTCATCGTCATCTGGTCTGCCAAAATATGTATCACGTTCGTACAAACGAAAAGCACGCCGTACGGGCTGCGAACCACCCCAACTAAATACGTTATGTTTTATATCAGACGTGCCATACGTAACAACCGTCATTAACGCATTACTCGGAATTGCGTCCTTTTGAAAAAGTGCTGCTGGCGTTATATGCCTAATAGGTCGAGTCAGTTTCAAGAAGGCAAAATCAAATTTTCCTTCACGAACATTCGCTTCTTGAAAATAACGTGGATCGAGTAAGACTCTGGAAACTTCCCCCATTATCGTTTGATCTTTTCCTTTAAAATAGACCCTAATGGAGTTTATTGGAATGACTGCAATTCCATGATCTGTCTGAGTAGGTCTCAGTTTTCTAAAAATAGCTTCGATTCCATGCGCTGCCGTAACCACAACGTCAGGAGTTACCAATACCCCTGTCATCGTTATGCCCGCTTTCGAATCAACAACAGCGCAAGCCGCATCAAATTCATCTGCTTCGAAAGAAAGCTCTTCATAATCTTCACGTGTATGAATACCGTCTGGCGACATGCCATAACTCATACTTGAAAGAAGAAATACAAAAAATAATGTAATTATTTTCATGTTTTATGTTTATATTTATTTACGTATATAATAAATATCATATATCTCAAATAATGTATAGATGTATTTTTCATGCTACCCGTCACTTTTATTTTTCTTACTGTCATTCCCGCGGAGGCGGGGA
>JAZKAK010000019.1:48122-72669 GCA_040389165.1 Pseudomonadota bacterium | reverse complement strand
CGCCTCCGCGGGAATGACAAGGGTGGAGTGACAAAAAGTGACGGGTAGCATGCTTTTGGCTTTAAGATTTTGTCACAAAAATTCGTTTTAAAAACTGCGTTTAGTTATACTAAGTAAGGCTTTTTAAAACGAACTTTATAGGGTGAAAGACAAAGCTCAAAATCAATGGTTTGAGATGTGATGGATATATGTATGTGTGTCTCTGTTTTTTTCTACTTGAGTGAACGCGCGAAAAGTGATTAGATTAGAGCGATTCCATTCAAAATATCAATGCACGTAAAACCAGGAGAATAAGTATGAGTTTCATCGAGACACTTCACCAAAAATTAGATGTTTATCATCTGTTGTCACATCCATTCTATCAAACATGGAACGCTGGGAAACTAAGTGTGGATACGTTAAAAACATATGCTAAAGAGTATTATCACCATGTAGCCGCTTTTCCGCGTTATGTCAGTGGTATTCACACGAATTGCAGCGATATCAGCATGCGTCAAATTTTGCTAGGTAATTTAATTGACGAAGAACAAGGTAATGAAAATCATCCTGAATTGTGGAAACAATTCGCCGAAGGTCTTGGGGTTACACGTGATGAATTTGAAGCAAAGCCTCAATTGAAAGAAACAAGTGCGTTGGTCGATGGTTATTTTGATCACGTACGGTCGGACTTTGCAACAGGACTTGGTGCACTTTATGCCTATGAACGTCAGACACCAGAAGTTTCTGTGTCAAAAATAGAGGGTTTATGTAATTACTATGGCATTGAAGACGAACGTACGTTGAAGTTTTTCGCAGTACATGCAGATGCTGATATCTGGCATCGCGAGGAATGCGCAAAACTTATCGAAAGCTTGAGCGAAGATGAGCAGCAAAAAGTTTTAGAAGGTGCTGAGGCAGGTGCCAAACTTCTTTGGGGATTTCTTGATGGTATGATGGAAGTGCACGGAAGTCATGCGTGCGCTGCCTAGTTGAGAATTGAACGATATTTATATGCTTAATGGGAGGCTTTAGGGCCTTCTATTTTTTTATGTTCTAGTACGAAATACGATCAGATTTTTCAATCCATGCTTTAAATGCAACTAATCCCTCATCGCGAAGGAGCGAAATCATTGGCACCAGCCTTTGGTCTATTTCTTTTGATAGTTCATCATAGAAAAACGAATCATCAAATCCAATATCGGCCGCATCAAAGCGTGAATTTGCATAGTAAATCTTATCTACACGGGCCCAATAGCTAGCCGCCAAGCACATAGGACAAGGTTCACAGCTTGTGACAAGGATGCAGCCATTAAGATCAAAGGTGTTTAGTTCTTTACACGCTGTACGAATTGCAACAACTTCCGCATGTGCTGTTGGGTCATTACTCGATGTTACTTGATTCCAGCCCTCTGCTATCACAACGTTATCTTTTATGACTACTGCACCAAATGGACCGCCACTGCCTCCTTTCATTTTTTCATGTGATAAATGAATTGCTCGTCGCATGGCGCTTTCTATATGTTTCATTGATGCGTTCCTGGTTGATATTGTGGTTGGTAGTAAGGTCCTGGGTAAGGAGCAGGATTTTGTTGTTGAGGATAATATTGCTGCTGTGCTTGCATATAAGGCTGATTTGCCGGTTGTGGGTAGTTTTGTGGTTGTTGTATTTGAACAGGTGCTTGAACAGGTGCTTGCTGTGTTGGGTGGGGTTGTTGTTGAGAGTACCCTTGCGAGGGTGCATGTTGAACAACTGGTGCCTGTTGTGAGGGTATATAATGCATACCGATTTGAGGCATTGGTTGGGGAACAGGTTGTAATGTTTGTGTTGGTAATTGAGCATAAACGGATGGTCTATGTGCTGTATCTACGATGGGCATATCGGCCATGTATGTCCCTTGAACCCCAGATTTCATGATGTTTTGATTTGGCGTTGCTGGTGGCATTGCGCCTTGCTGCGCAACGGAGGCTGCATTTGGCATTGCGATTGTAGGCACTGTTGGTAGATGAGCGTTTTCAAATGTAGGTAGATTTATCAGTGGCATTTGGGAATGCTTGGGAGATCCAATATCATAAATGTTAACGGCTACCAAAAATCCTGTGATAAATAAGAGTGAACTTAAAAAAAACAGTCCGACAATTAATACAAGGAATGAGAGCTTGCTCATGGAAAAATTCAGCTCCTTTTCTATCCAATTGGTGTGAACTTTTTGTGCAAAATAGCCGCATAGCGTAGAATACGGGTGGTCATAAATATAGGATTCACCTTGTCGGCTTGTAAAAGGATGGCGAATACGTTGTTTTTGATGAGATCTATGTGCGGAATTAGGTCTAATATATTCGCTCGGCGCTCTCGGTGACTTATTGTATTTTATTTCGTTTTTTTGTTTCTGTGGGTTAGGCCGATTGAAATGGTCAGGTAGTGATAGTCGAAAAGGGCGCACATCTTCGTCATCCCAAAACGTATCAATTTTTTGTTTTTGATGCAAAAAAGACGGTTGTTCATACATATTTAAGCGCGATTTTGTTTGATGCACGTGTTCTTAGGGGGCTAAAACTCTTATGATAATAATAGCCGAAGGTTTACATGCTTTACAAACAATTTTAATTGTTTTATTCGAAAATATCGGATGATACGTTGTGTTTTTAAAGTGTTTTCAAGTACGTCAGTCTTGGTGCTGTTTTTTTCAGCTTGTTGCTCTCGCTGCATTGTCTGTGGCATCATTAACTTTATTTTTGATATTCTCGCTCGCATCAGCAGCTTTTTCAACAGTATTGGTAACTGTGTCCGTTACGTTGGATGCTTGGTCAACAACACCTCCAACTGTTTTTTCCAGGCCTTCAACTGTTTTCTCAAAGCCAGCAAGAAAGTTACCTAAACCACCAAGCCCTCCGCTTGCTGCCGCTTTTTCTCCAGGAGCGGGTGTTGGAACGGGCGGAGGTGCGGGGGGTAATGGAGAGGCATTCGTAGTTGTTGCCTGAGATGCGGCGGCTAGTGTGCTATTGCCTTGTTTCGTCTGTATGCGCTGAGGCGCTTGAATTGCCTCTTTTTTTTTTGTCAATTCTGTTATTATTTTTTTATCTCTTGCAATTTTATTTTTTGCTGCAAGAATTACTGCATTTGTCTCTACTTGATTAGCTCTGGCTGCATCTTTTTCAGCTTTTATATATGCTTTCTCTTTTAGAATAAGATCTTCTTGCTCTTTTATTGCTGCCTTTAAATTTTCTTCTTCTTTCTTTTCTTCATCTAATTTTTGTTGTTGTAATAATTTGATTTCTTCATCTAACTCATTTTCAATATTAATTGTAGCGTCCAATTCTTGTTGTACTTTTGTTGGAAAATCGTCACGTGCACTGATTTCTGTTGCACTGATTTCTGTTCCGACGTTTAACATAAAAAGAACGAGCGTAAAAAGATACCATCCAATTCCAAAAAATTCTCTGTGCTCGTTTTCTTTATTAACGAAACATATCAAGCTTAAAGATTCTGGATCGCTACATAGGCACTGCGTTTTCGCGATGACGTCATTTTTTTGAAAAGTAATAGAAAAAGGGGACGTGCGTAATTTTTTCATATAAATATCCAAATTATTCTTTTTGCATGTAAAGGTTCAATCATTGATATTAATAGATTTTTTAGAATTAGGGATTCGACGTTGAAAGGTCAAGAAAGCTCGTAGTGTGCTTTCTTGGCGCTGTAATGGTATTAAAGGATTTTAATAAGATTAAGCCGCCGGCGCTTTCGTGCGTGTTGTGGGCTTGGGTGTGACAGGTGCTGTTGTATGTGCAACAGGTGCCGTTGTATGCGCAACAGGTGCAGTCTGTGCCGCTTGCTTCCTGATTTTTTCTAATTCCACTAATCTTATTTTTAAGTGGGCAATTACTGCTTTTGAGTTAGCTATTACTTTTGCCGCATCTGCTTCATCAGTTTTTAATGTAGCCTCTTCAGTTTTGACAGATCTTTTCTGTTCAGCTATTATATCGTCTTGTTCACTAATATCTGCTTTTATTAGGTTTACTTTCTCATTATCGAAGGCTTTTTGTTTGTCTTGTTCGTCCTTAACAGCGGCCTTATGTTGCTCAGTTGCTACTTTAAGTTGTTCTGCTGCTGCTTTTTCCGCAGCCACTGCAGTATCAAGATCTTGTTTGGCTTGTGAGGGGGCGACATCAGAGTTTTCCGTAGAAGAAATTGCGTCATCAGTTGCGTTCAAATTATAGGCTGTTGAGCATGTAAGAATACTTGTTGTTAGAAGATACATAGCTACTTTATTCATTTTATAAATCCATAAATAATTTTCTCTAAATTCAGTATATATCAAAAATTATTAAAAAATCGTTAATTATACCTCTTATTAGCGTGTTCGATGCCATAAATTATCCTTATACCATTTTTACTAACTTTCAATTAGTGCAGTCCTCTGCAATATCTCTGTTGCTCATGTACAAGTGTACACTGCGCACCTCGAATTTTGATGTCTTACTACTCAAAACTTTTTGAAAACGGTATTACTTATTGGCAAATGAGAGTTTTTCTCTTGCTTCAGATGAGAATCTTTCTAACGTGTTCGTGTAAAAAATAATAGTATGTTGCGTAAAAATAATGTATAAATAGATTTCAAAATAGAACAATCTGTGAACAACGAGATTATATGCTTATTATTTTAGAAAAAATAATAACGTATCTCAGTTTTAAATATTATCTTAGTATTTTTAAAAAGAAAAAAATACCATTCTAAATGGGTCTTTTTACGTTCGCAGTAGTGCTAATCGTTAGTATAACAAACACTCAAATACTGGAACAATCATGACAACTTTTAAAGAACTCTCTTTGCTAGAGCCTCTTACACGTGCTCTCGATGCCGAAGGCTATACACAGCCAACTCCTATTCAGCAACAAGCCATCCCGCATTTATTGCAAGGACGCGATTTATTAGGCTTTGCTCAGACAGGCACTGGAAAAACAGCTGCCTTTTCATTGCCAATTTTGCAGCACATGACAAATTTGCCAAAGAAACGCAAACCGAACGAAATTCGTGCGCTTGTGCTTGCGCCAACACGTGAATTAGCGGCTCAAATTGCTGATAGTTTTAAAAGCTACGGCAGATTCTTACCTTTGACCTGTCTTGCTATTTTTGGTGGTGTGGGACGTGGTCGTCAAATTACTGATTTATCACGTGGCGTTGATGTATTGGTGGCAACGCCTGGACGCTTTTTAGATTTAGCAAATGACAAGCATATTAATTTGTCAAATCTGGATTTCTTTGTATTAGACGAAGCAGACCAAATGTTTGATATGGGCTTTATTCATGATCTTCGTAAAATTGTGAAGATGATCCCTGCCAAACGCCAAACACTTTTATTTTCTGCGACAATGCCTACTGATATTGGGAATCTTGCCAGCTCGATACTATCGAACCCAGTGACAGTCGAGGTTACTCCCGTTGCGACAACTGCTGATAAAATTGATCAACGAGTTATTTTTGTTGAGCAACCAAACAAAAATGCTTTGTTAGGGCAGATAATGCAAGATCCAACGATTACGCGCGCACTTGTATTTAGTCGTACAAAGCACGGAGCAAATAAGATTTGTCAAAAACTTCTAGCATTAAACATTCCAACAGAAGCCATTCATGGAAATAAATCTCAAAATGCTCGTCAAAAAGCATTGGAAGATTTCAAAACTGGTGCTGTACGAGTACTTGTTGCAACAGATATTGCTGCACGTGGGATTGACGTTGATGATGTTTCACATGTAATTAATTTTGATTTGCCGAATGTGCCAGAAAGTTATATTCATCGTATTGGACGCACAGCGCGTGCGAATACAACAGGAATGTCTATCTCTTTTTGTAGTACTGCTGAGAAGTCATTTCTGAGAGATATAGAAAAGCTTATAAGAAAATCACTCCCAACTGAGGTTAGTGCTATCGTGGGCACTGATGCAGATCGTATGGCTGCTGCTGAAGATGCAAAACGAGAAGCGATGCAGAATGCAAAAAGAGGTCGCAGCGGCGCACCTAGCAGTCGTTTTGGAAACACAGGTGGAAGTGATAGAAATAGTAAAAATGGTGCAAGGCCAGGCGGTGCTGGAGCAGGTAGTCGATTTAATAGAAAACCACGCACACCGTAACTATATTATATTACGGTATATGCGGGTGTTCGTTATAAAGTGAGATTATCCCGCATGTGTCGTAGTCTGTACAGCCGTTGGAGCCGCCTGATTTTCGTGTAGGTGTGCTGGGGCTTCGGCAGGCGGTGCGGCCGTAGTAATTGTTATCGTTGCCGGCGGTGTACTTGCCGCCGTAGCTGGCTCGCTCGCATGATCAGCTTGTTTTGCTGATGTTTGTGTATGCGTGGCAGCGACAGTAACAGTTGATTTTGAAGCGATTTCTTCTGCTGTGCGTGGTTTTCCTTCAATGAAACGAAGGAACATAGAAGGTAAAATAGATCCATGTGATTCTGTTTCTTCAGCAAACTTTAATGGGATTAATTTGCATTGATTATCTGGTGTGCAATAATTTAACGTATTATGTTTGCGGTCAAATACGTAAATTGATTTTTCTGATGTCATTGGCAATAGAACAAAACGTTCGTGATGATTATTGTAAACCATAAAACTCGCCATTAAAATTAATGCAGTTAAACTGAAAATCATGGTTGCTTTTATACCGTACATTGGGTCATCCTTTTATTGGGTGGGCATAGCTATGTCTTATCTAGATTAATGATGATTCAATATTGTTAATAATGTGTAAATATGAGGTATTTTGTGATTGCTAAATTTTTCTTTTTTCTTGCGTTAGTTATTTATTCGTTCGATGTCACGTTGGCATCAGATCATTTAACCAAGATTTTACCTGAATTCGAAAAGTATATTGAAAAAGTACAAGCTGACTGGGGGGCGCCTGGTATAGCGGTTGGTATCGTAAAAGACGGTAAAGTTGTTTACATAAAAACCTTTGGTGTGCGTGAAGTTGGTATAGATAAAAAAATAGATGAACACACGGTTTTTCAAATAGCTTCTCTCACAAAAAATATTTTAGTCCATTTGTATGCAAAGTTAGTACAAGAAGGAAAAGTTAAGTGGGATGATCCTGTTACAAAATATATGCCTAATTTTTTCATCGGGAATGCAGAAGTTACGCAGAAATTCACAATTCGTGATCTTATGTCTCATCGAAGTGGCTTGCCATCTTTTTCGGGTGATACCTTATGGCAGCTAGATTTCTCGGCAGATGAAATAATTCAAGGTATGGCTAAAATACCCTTAAAACGCCCCTTTCATTCAAAATATGGCTATCAGAATCAGCTTTTTGGCATGGCAAGCATGATTGCAGAAAAAATAACAGGAAAAACAATAGAAACGCTATTTAAAGAATATTTTTTCACGCCAATGCAATTAACTGATTCAAGCGTAGGCATTTCTGCGATCAAGCCTGAAGAATCTCTTTTGAGTCGGTTGTTTCACCGCGGCACTGAGCTTAATATTGCGCATCCGCATGATGACCGAGGAAACAGTCCAAATTTACTGGAATTATCCCCATTGATCTATCGTTTTCCAGGAAGCACGGGCGCAAATATGTCTATTTCTGATCTTTCGCAATGGATGATTTTTATGCTTAATAAAGGTGTTTATAAAGGAAATACTCTTATTGATGAGAAACAATACGACGAATTATTAATTCCAAATATTAATTGCGCTATGCAGTATGATGATTCACAATTTCCAGGCGATCGTTACGAGAAAGTTGAGTATAGCATGGGACATTTTATCATGCGTTACGGAGAAGGAAAAAGATTTGTTACAACACGTGGTCACATGGGTGGTTTCTACGGAACAAGAAGTCTAATGGTTGTTGTGCCTGAAGAACAATTAGGTATTGTTGTGTTGTCTAATTATGGGTCGTTCCGCGTTAGTTTTGTCCCTGAAGCAATTCATAATAAATTTATGGACTTGTATTTGGAATTATCGGACATTGATTGGAGTAAACGTTTGAAAGATAATTTTGATTCTATCAAGAAGCAAAATAAGACATATAAATCAATGCAACGTTTGCAGCGTCCCAAGACCGCACGTATATTGCAGGATTATACGGGAACGTTTAAGAATGAGCTTTATGGTGAGCTTAGTCTTGTGGAAGAATCGAATATTCTTTATTTAATGTTCCGCGGTAAAAAAATACCCCTTGAGCACTTTAATGGCAATGAATTTACGTTTCCGGGGTATCTGTTATCAGAAGCATATTGTGAAGGGGATGTTGGTTATATTGAATTTGGTGCACGTGATGGTCAGAAACTTAATGTATGTGCTATTTCGTCATTGATTGATGAAGGAAAAGATCAAGGTATATTTGAGCGAACTCAGTAGAATAATACTATTTCTCGGAATAAATTGATTTTTAAAATATATCCTCACCCGTGTATTCACCGAGATTGACCCGGTGACCTAGATGCCCGTGTTGATCCACGGATCACGTTCGGGGGACGGGCAATACACAATTCTTTTGAATAGATCAATTTAATCCGTAAAATGGTATAAGTGCCCATCCTAACGTTCGGTGGGCACAGGTTTTTTTATACGTTCAATTCAACTTTTAATTCATTGCCTGCGAGCAGTCTTTTTATATTTTCACGATGTGTGTACAAAATTAAAATCGCTATACATAACGTCGTATAAAACAAGGTCGTTATAGACCCGTCGCTTAAACAAAATGCTACGAGAGGTGCTGCCGTAGAGGCAATTAATGCTGACAGTGAGGAAATGCGAAATATTTTTGCCATCACAAGCCAAATAATCAGTGTAATCAAGCCAAGCCATGGGTTTAAGACACAGTACACACCTAATGCAGTTGCGACACCTTTTCCACCTTTAAAACGAAGCCACACGGGAAATACGTGTCCAAGAACGACAGCAAGAGCAACGCTTACGTGAACCCAATTGCTTATTAATTCTGCTACATAATAATGGTGTAAAATAAGAACAGGAATGACACCTTTCAAGGCATCACATACTAATGTTGCCAGGGCGATTTTTTTATTCCCGGTGCGTAGAACGTTCGTGGCGCCAATATTGCCTGATCCGATGGAGCGAATATCACCCAGGCCAGACCATTTGGAAAAGAGTAAGCCAAAAGGAATTGAACCCAGTACGTAAGAAAAAGCAATTAAAAGGTATATCATAAAAAAACTTTCTAATAGAATTAATAAAAAAATACGACTATAATCCCTTCTGAGTCAAGTAAAGAAAATGTGGTTTATGATTATTGCTGTTGATGGTCCTGCTGGGGCGGGAAAAGGAACTGTGTCACGCGCAATCGCGCAATATTTTTCATTGGAACATATCGATACAGGACTTATTTATCGTGCACTTGCTTATAAGGCGCTTGTAGAGCACGTTGATTTAACATGTGAAGATGCAATTATCACTTTGGCAGAAACATTGAAGGCATCAGATTTGCAATTGCCTATATTGCGTGCAGAAGAAGTTGGTAATGCAGCTTCTAAAATAGCTATATTGCCAATCGTTCGCGAGCAGCTTACACAACACACGCGTCGTTTTTGTAAAGAAGTAAAAGCGCCTTACAAAGGGGTTGTGCTTGATGGTAGGGATATTGGCACCGTTGTATTTCCTGATGCTCATATAAAGATTTTTGTAACGGCATGTTCGGAAGTGCGCGCGGCGCGACGTTCAGCAGAGATGGAACGATCAGGACAGCAATTTCAATCAAATATGTTGGCACAAATAAAAGAAAGAGACTTACGTGATCAAAGCCGTACCGTTTCACCATTGACGCCGGCGGTTGATGCAATATTATTAGATACAAGTGATCTTACGATAAATGATGCTTGTCAGCTCGCGCTTTCAATTGTGATGAAATATCAAGCTGAACATTATGAACAAACAACGATAGCAACGGCGTGTCGATAACCTGTAATTTTCTTTTATGCTACCATTTTTAGTTTAGTTTCACTTTTTGCGAGCAGTTCAAGAGCCATATTACCCTCGCATATCGTAATTGCTTTGCTTGACATTAACACACGATCATCGAGCATATTTATTTTCATGAAGCCGCCACGTTTGGATGCTTGATACACCATTAATGAGGTTTTTCCTAAACGTTCTGCCCAAAGTGGGCCAAGGCGACAATGTGATGATCCACATACAGGATCTTCGGGAATGCCGACGCGTGGCGCAAAATAACGTGATTCAAAATCATAATCTTCACGGCCCAGGGTAGTGACAGATACGGCTCGACAGTCAAGTGATTCAATTAACGTAAGATTTGGCGTAAGTGCAACAAGATCACTTTGATTTTGAAGCGTAACCACATAGATTAATTCATCACGCATGACAGAAGTAATGTTAACTTCACCATCGGGTGTGATGAGCGCTTGCTTTAATTCAGAGGGTAGGGCGCATGACACCAGTTTTTTCTTTGGAAAATCAAGTGTAATCCAATTATTTTGTTCTTTTGTGACGGTTAACGTTCCTGCTAACGATTCAAATACGATCTTGTTTTTATGTGTAAAGTTTTTTTCCCATAGAATATGGGCCGAGGCAAGGGTAGCGTGTCCACAGATAGGCGTTTCATCTCGCGGAGAAAACCAGCGAATATGAAAGTGATCGAACTCCGTCGTGCTGGACGGCAAACGTTTCACAAAAGCCGTTTGTGACCAATTGAGTTCGGCAGCGATTGCTTGCATAAAGGATGCATCTGGAAAACTGTCAACAACAAATACACCTGCAGGATTGCCAGAAAAAGCGCGATCTGTGAATGCATCTACGAGCCAAAACGTTGTTCCCATTTTTGTGATGTCCTTATACTTTGTATGTTGAAGCATACACACAATATGGGGAGGTTCATTAGAAAAAACAAGAGCATTTTTAGTATTCAGCTCTGTTCAACTTTTAAATGCAGCCAGATTGATTTTTATTGCAAATCAGGATTCTTATAAATCTCATTTCTATACCCGCTACCCATGCTACCCGTCACTTTTTGTCACTCCACCCTTGTCATTCCCGCGGAGGCGGGAATCCAGAAAAGCCCCTTTAAAAACCGTGAGTTTGGGGAGAGCTAAACAGCCTGGATCCCCGCCTCCGCGGGAATGACAGTAAGAAAAATAAAAGTGACGGGTAGCATGCCCGCTACCTTTCAAAATCAATGGTTTGAGATGTGATGGGTATATGTGTATTAGATACGAAATTCAAACATCCTTGAAAAGTACGCTTAATTCTTATAAAACTAAAACAGTTCACGAAAAATCTAATATTACAACGGAGGCTGTTATCACGCAGGCTATAAAAATACACGGTGGCATTGCACCAGCCTATACAGCCTTTTTTTGTCTGGATCAGTTAGTACAACAGGATAAATCACTCATTTTGATTGTACCGCGAGATGAGCGTATACACATATTAGTGGATCAATTGCAGGCAATTGCACCCACGCACACCGTATTATCATTTCCAGGGTGGGATTGCTTACCCTATGACCGTGTATCTCCAAGTTCGGATATTACGCATGCACGCCTGTCGACGCTTTATGCATTATTAGAAACAAAATCACCTTTTATCTTGATAACTTCTGTGTCGGGAATTGGACAACGATTGCCGCCGCCATCGCTTATGAAGGCACATAATCACACACTCTCTATCGGCGATAAAGTTTCGCGTGAATCCTTGTTAACTTTATTGATTGAGCAAGGGTGTAATCGTGTTGAGGCCGTGTATGAAATGGGCGAGTTTTCTGTCCGTGGTAGTTTGATTGATGTGTTTGCACCTGGTGCGCCAGCCCCAGTGCGGCTTGATTTTTTTGGTGATGAACTGGAAAGCATTAAACGTTTTGATCCTATTACACAAAAAACAAATCCGAATGATGAGTTGGTTGAGCTTTCAATGCGTGCTGCACATGAAGTTCTCTTGACCACAGATAGCATTACTCAATTCCGCCAACAATATCGTGCACTTTTTGGGGGATCACGCATATTTCCCGTGGATGATCCTTTGTATCAACATATCAGCGAAGGTCGTCCATACCCTGGGATGGAACACTGGTTACCACTCTTTTTTGAGCAAACAGCTACCTTATTTGACTACATAGGAGAGAAAACGACTATCTTCTTTGAAGATGGCGTTGACAGTGCCATTCAGCATCGTTTGGAAGCCATTGATGATTATTACAAAGCGCGCTTAAGCCCACCGCTAGGTGATGTAACGCCATATAATCCAATTGCACCCAATTTATTATACTGGCAAGCCATCGATTGGCAGCATTTTACTGAAACACAATCCATCGTGCAATTATCACCGTTTAGAACAGATGAAGATGCGTTGAATCTTAAAATTATCCCTTCATTCAAAGCTGAACGTGAGCAATCAACAACGGCTCTGTTTGATTCACTTGACACTTATTTGTCGACTCATAAAGAACGTAATCGGATCATTACGTGTATGTCTGAAGGTACGCGTGATCGACTACTTCATATGTGTGAAGAACATCGAATTTTTAACATTGTGCCCTATGATGTATTTCCAATTGATGCTATTTTAGGTGCCGTTCAGATCCCCGAGACAATACTTGTTATTGCCCCATTTGAAACAGGTTTTGAATCTAAACAATGCGTGTTACTCACCGAGCAAGATATTTTAGGTGAGAAAATACGTCGTATTAAAACGGTTAAACGCAAAAGTGACACGTTTTTTCAAGAAATTAGTCAACTTACCGTTCACGATTTAATTGTACATCGTGATCACGGTATCGGGCGCTACCTAGGGCTTGAGACGATTACCGTTGATAATTGTTCACATGATTGTTTAACGCTGATGTATGACAATGATGATAAGCTTTTTCTACCTGTTGAAAACATTGAATTGATTAGTCGTTATGGTGATGCTGATTCTTTGGCTTCCCTTGATCGATTGGGATCTGGTGCATGGCAACTTCGTAAAGCACGCGTTAAAAAACGCATTCAAATTGTGGCTGATTATTTGATTAGGCTTGCGGCGGAAAGAAGCCTTCATACCGCGACTGTTCTTGAACAGACAGGCCGTGATTTTGATGATTTTTGTGCACGTTTTCCCTATGTGGAAACAGATGATCAGTTGCGTGCAATTATGGAAGTTTTGGAAGACTTAGCACGAGGTAAGCCGATGGACCGCTTGGTGTGCGGAGATGTTGGTTTTGGCAAAACAGAGATTGCCCTGCGCGCAGCTTTTATCGCTGTAATGAATGGCAAACAAGTTGCTATTATTGTCCCGACGACATTACTTTGTCGCCAGCATTATGCGAACTTTCAAAAGCGTTTTCAGGGCTTTCCATTTCGTGTGGCGCAGCTTTCACGTCTTGTAAAAGCCAGCGATGCTAAACTCATTCATGATGATTTAGCATCAGGTCTTGTCGATATTATTATTGCCACACATTCTATTTTGAGTGATAAAACTAAATTCTCGGATCTCGGACTTGTGGTTGTCGATGAGGAACAACACTTTGGCGTAAAGCAGAAAGAAAAACTCAAGCAACTGCGATCTGACGTTCATGTGTTAACGCTAACAGCAACGCCTATACCGCGGACATTGCAGTTATCCTTGGCAGGTGTTCGTGATTTAAGCTTAATAACAACTCCACCAGTTGACAGGCTCGCTGTTCGTACGTTCGTTATGCCAAAAGATCCTATGGTTATTCGCGAAGCCATCATGCGTGAGTTTAATCGTGGCGGGCAGATATTTTACGTGACACCGCGTCTTGAGGATTTAGCTTCACTTAAAGAAGAATTGCAAACATTGGTACCAGAGGTGAAATTTGCTGTGGCTCATGGGCAGTTATCCCCAACTGAACTTGAAGATGTCATGACTGCATTTTATGATCATCAATTTGATGTGCTGATCAGTACAAATATTATTGAATCAGGCATTGATGTGCCGTCAGCCAACACATTGATTATTCATCGATGTGACTTATTTGGCTTGTCGCAGCTGTATCAATTACGCGGCAGGGTAGGGCGATCAAAAACACAAGGATATGCCTATCTCACGTATTCACCAAAACAAACATTATCAGCAAATGCGATGAAGCGTTTACAGGTTCTGCAGAGTTTAGATACCTTGGGTGCTGGATTCACATTGGCAAGTCATGATTTGGATATTCGCGGGGCGGGTAATATTGTGGGTGAAGAACAATCAGGGCATATTCGTGAAGTTGGCGTTGAGCTGTATCAAACCTTGCTACACGAAGCGATCATGATGGCACGAGCGGCTGAAGCGAATATTGAAGATGGTGTTGAAATTGAACTGAATGATTGGACACCGCAAATTAATCTCGGTGTGCCAGTGTTGATTCCGGAAAGTTATGTTACGGACCTTGGTCTGAGGCTTAATTTATATCGACGCGTCGCTAACTTGGTAACACGTGCGGACATTGATGCTTTTGCGGCAGAGCTGATTGATCGATTCGGGAAACTACCAGTTGAAGCAGCGAACCTACTTGATGTGGTCGAACTAAAAGGGCTTTGCCGTCAAGCACATGTTGAGAAATTGGATGCAGGTCCAAAGGGGCTACTCATCACATTCCGTAATAATGAATTTAAAGAACCAACAAAGTTGATTCAGTATCTGCAGCGGCCAGAAGTGTATAAGGCAGGCGCTATTAAAATTCGCCCCGACCATAAATTATTCTTTAGTCGAGAGTTTGGAAACCCGGGGCAACGTCGAAATGGTGTGCGTCAGATTGTAAAGGATTTGGTAGGCTTGTGTTAAAAAGAGCATTTTCTTTTCAAGAAGCTTACCTCTCGAGTGCGCTTGTTAATCTGTCAAGCCTTGCAAAATATCTCACAGCCCACATGTAACCAATTGTAACAGGGATGACAACGATCCATAGACCATAATATCCCAAGGCCTCTGTTAAGTAGACAAGGCCAAAAGAGGTTATTACGTACATAATTGCTCGGCTTAATGCATAAATAAAGCTTGTAGCCGTCATGCGTCTTAAAACGGGAATATGCTTAATAAAAACTCCATTTGCAGGTTGTGCATCTAAAGCTGCGACAAGGACAAGGAATTGTATAGCAAATATTTGATAGTGATTTGTTGTGTTTTCAATAAGAAATGGCATAAGAAAAGCAAGTATGATACAGAGCGTTGATCTAAATTTAAGTATGCTAAGTGGATAAATTCGATAACTTAAGAACGTAAGAATTGCGCACGAAAAAACATCTATATTCGCAAGTAAGAAATTGTTAAATATTATATCGGCTGCAGTAAAATTATATTGACTTATTAAAATCGGATTAAAAAATATATACAAAAGATAAAAACAAACTGGATTTCCACAATAAACTAAGAAGAAAGCAATAATAGTTTTTCTGTCTACTTTTTCTCTTTCCTCACCACTTTCAGCTATTAGCATTTCAATCTTCTTTTGTCTTTTGAGCTCTGCCTTCGCTTTACTTTCAATGAAATCGGGTGTTTCACGCAGTCTTGTTCGTGCTACGGAACCAACAAGCGCAATTCCAGCGCCAATCCAAAACGCATTTCGCCAATCAAAATTAAACTTCGTAACAAGTGTGGCTACACCAAGCGCCGCTGAAGCACCGAGCGTTGATGCTAAACTAATAAGTGAAACGGCAGGGTACCGAACAGGAGGCTTTGTAATCTCAGTCATGTATACGTAAGCACCCATAACTTCTCCCATGGATGAAAGTCCTTGTACAATGCGACAAATCGTGACGACCCATGCAGCAGTGATGCCAATTTGAGCATACGTGGGGAGAGTAGCCATAATAACACATGACGTTGACATCATCATGGTCGTGATGATCACGGTCGCTTTTCGTCCTATGTTATCGCCTATATAGCCAAAGATAAGAGCGCCAAATGGTCGCAAGATAAATGTAGAACAAAAAGCAAAAGATGATAATAAGGCTGCTGTATGTGGATCTGTTTTTGGAAAAAATAATTCATTTAGCAAGACCGCCATATGTACATACAGCATCAAATCAAAATATTCAAGAAATGTGCCAATTTGTAAAAGTCCGACAGCTTCTTTTTGTTCTCGATTTAGTGATTTTAATATACTCATGATAAGACTCTGTAATTAATTTCGTCATAGTCCTATATATCAGTAGTCCTTTATTAAATACGAGTTGAAAAAACGGTTAAAATAATCTTATGCGTGCTTCATTCTTTCATTATAAAAAATAAAATGCTTTGACTTGCTTAATGCTTTTTATCTGACCTCATGGTATAAATGTAGCATTCTCATACGCATCTCATATGTATAAAATATTATAAAAGGATCTCTATGACTTTCAATGTATATAACGAATCGCTTGCTTATCATCGCCGTAAGCCGTATGGAAAAATAGCTATTGTTGCAACCAAGCCAGTTGATGATAGAGAAGATTTAGCGCTTGCTTATACACCTGGTGTTGCTGAGCCATGCATGGAAATTTTTAGAGATCCGAGTCAAGCAGCGGAACTTACAGCACGTAGCAATCTAATTGCAGTGATTTCGAATGGCACAGCTGTATTGGGGCTGGGTAATATTGGGGCGTTGGCATCAAAGCCTGTCATGGAAGGCAAAGCTGTTCTATTTAAGAAATTCGCTAACATAGACGTATTTGATATTGAAATAGATGAAACTGATCCTGACAAATTGGTTGAAATTATAGCATCACTCGAGCCAACATTTGGCGGCATTAATCTTGAAGATATTAAGGCTCCTGAATGTTTTGAAATCGAGCGTCGTCTTAAAGAGCGTATGAATATTCCCGTATTTCATGATGATCAACATGGTACAGCCGTTATTGTTTGTGCTGCTATTCGAAACGGTCTTGAGCTTGTTGATAAATCCATTTCAGAGGTGCGATTGGTAACGGCCGGTGCGGGCGCAAGTGCGATTGCCTGTCTTGATTTATTGGTTGATCTTGGCATGAATCGTCAGAATATTACCGTATGTGACAGCAAAGGAGTTGTTTATCAAGGGCGCCCAGATCTTAAAGATCCAAGTAAATTAGCATATGCGATAGATACAGCTCATCGCACGTTAAAAGACGCTGTTGCTGGCGCAGATATTTTCTTAGGCTTGTCGTCTGTTCCTAATATTTTGAATGAAGAGATGATTGTATCGCTGGCTCCTCGTCCCCTAATTATGGCTCTTTCCAATCCAGAACCTGAAGTTAATCCGGAAATAGTATTAAGGGTCCGCAAAGATGCCATTATGGCAACGGGACGTTCTGATTATCCAAACCAAGTTAATAACGCTCTTTGTTTTCCTTATATTTTTCGTGGTGCGCTTGATGTTGGTGCAAGTACGATTAATCAGACAATGAAAATTGCCTGCGTAAATGCAATTGCAAAGCTTGCCAAGGCAGAGAGTTCAGATATAGTTTCGAATGCATATGGTGGGGAAGTGCACCGTTTTGGCAATGATTATATTATTCCAAAGCCATTTGATAGTCGATTATATGTAGATATATCTTATGCTGTTGCAAAAGCTGCCATGGATACAGGTGTTGCAACACGTCCTATTGCGGACATGCAGGCTTATCAGCATGAATTAGAGAATTTTGTATATAAGTCAAGCTCTGTTATGCGTCCTATTTTTAATGCGGCATTACGTCCAACAGATAGTCCTGTTCGATTGGCTTTTGCTGAGGGGGAAGACACGCGTGTGCTTCAAGCGGTTCAGTCGTTAGTGGATAGAGGAATTGGTCGTTGCATTTTGATTGGTAGGCCTGATGTTATTAAATGGCGAATTGAAAATTTAGGACTTCGTATAAGAAACGATGTTAATTTCGACGTTGTAGATCCTAATAATGATGAGCGTTATGCAGGTTATTGGCAAACATATTATTCATTAATGGAGAGAAAAGGGGTTACTCCCGATATCGCTAAATTTCGCGTGCGAACAAACAATACAATTATTGCAAGTTTGATGGTGAAACTTGGGGATGCAGACGCTGTCGTTTGTGGCACCATTGGCCGATATGTAGAGCATTTTAAGCATATTCGTCGCGTTTTGGGAATGCACCCTGATGCGCGTTTATGTGCTGCGATGACAACATTAATTCTTAAAGACGGTCCTTTATTTTGCTGTGATCCATACCTTAATGAGAACCCCACGGTGGATATGTTGGCTGAAATGACCAGACTTTCTGTTCAGCAAATTAAGCGATTCGGATTGAAGCCAAAAGTTGCCTTGTTATCGCATTCAAATTTTGGTTCATCGCAATTGGATTCCGCTGTAAAAATGCGCGATGTTTTGAAGCAAATTAGAATAACATGTCCAGATCTTGAGATTGAAGGTGAAATGCATGCTGATCTTGCTTTGGATGAGGTTATTCGCTCACGTTTATTCCCAAATTCAACATTAAAAGGTTCAGCCAATTTACTGATCTTTCCAAACATTGAATCTGCGAACATAGCGTATAACATGGTTAGATCAATCACAGGATGTTCTACGATAGGCCCTATTCTTATGGGATTAGCAGGCGTTGCACACATTCTGACGCCATCATCATCTGTTCGTTCTATTGTGAATATAGCAGCTTTATCTGTTGCTGAGGCACGCGAGCGCCTTTGATCTCGATAGAATAAAATACATTAGAATTAAAAACCCACGGGGAACTTTCCCGTGGGTTTCTTTAGATCTTTTATATGAAATCTCGGTTTAACTTATTAATCAAAGGCTATTTGTTTTACTATAAGCTGAGACATGATTTCCGCACGTGCCTGAAGGCCACGAGGGCAATCTTTTGTTTGTGCGATTTTAACGTAAACATCAGACGCTTTAGCATAATCTTTCAGACTAAACAAAATCAGTCCCTTTAGATCTAATGCCAATAATGCCCAAGGTGCTTTTTCTGCAGAAAGAAGATTAAGCGTTACTATGTGAGACATTAATTTTGCTTTGGTTGGTTCATCAATGCTTTCTAATCCAGTAGAGTCAAGGTCTACCCGAATAAGGGTAAGGGCTGCAAAATCACGCATAATTGGATCTGTTGATTTATTTGATGAAAGCTCTACAAGCAAAGCAATTGCTTTTTTTGCATCATCGCCGCCTTTTTCAATTAAAAGCGCAGCTTTTGCAATATGTGCAAGTGAAGCGTACGTTTTTGATGAATCGTGCATAATGCTATCAAACACGCCAAGGCCTTCATTGATACTGCCAGAATCAATTTTCTCTTGCGCCTTCATAAATTTCTGAGACGTAAGACTTAATTCTTTTTCTTTATGATTTTTCCACAAGACCCAGCCGCCGGAGCCACCAATAGCAATAACAAGAGCTGTTGAAATAAGTTTCCCATATTCTTTCCAAACTTTTTCAAACTTTTCTTGACGCATGTCTTTTTCGACATCTTCTAAAAATTCATCAAACTTTTCAGCCATAGCCTATCAATACCTTGTGTTTTAATAATTATGCAAGATGGTGTCTCAAATGTACAGACACGTTTTCTTATTTCTGTTTGTGTTCGTAAGCAGCCTTTATAAAGCCAATAAATAGTGGGTGCGGTGCAAAAGGCCGTGATTTTAATTCAGGGTGAAATTGCACGCCAATAAACCAGGGATGATTCACATACTCAATCGTCTCAGGTAGCATGCCATCAGGTGATAAGCCTGAAAAAACAAGACCAACAGATTCTAAACGTTTCATGTATGCTGTATTTACTTCATAACGATGACGATGACGTTCAGAAATATTTTGCATACCATACATTTGATGAATGAGGGTGTTTTCTTTTAATGCACATGGATATGCTCCAAGACGCATTGTGCCACCTAGGTCGCCGCCTGCGCAACGCGTTTGAATGCCTTGTTCATCCATCCATTCCGTCATCAAACCAACGACAGGTTCACTTGTTGGGCCAAATTCAGTACTGGATGCATTCTCTATTCCAAGTAAATTGCGACATGCTTCAATAACCGTTAATTGCATACCAAAGCAAATACCAAGCGTTGGAATTTTTTTCGTACGCGCAATAGTAATAGCTTCAAGTTTTCCGCCAACACCACGTTCTCCAAAACCACCTGCAACAACGATCGCATCAACGTGTGATAATGTTTCATCAAGATTTTTATCTTTTTCAGAATCAACGAGAACAACCTCAACCTTTAAATGATTAGCCATGCCGCCATGAGCAAGCGCTTGTATCAATGACTTATACGCATCTGGTAGTTGCACATACTTACCAACAATGGCAACGACAACAGTTTCTTTTGCTTGATCAAGAGATTCTGCTATTGCTTCCCATTTTGTCAAATCAACAGCGCGATCTTTAAAGCCAAAATAACGACATACTTGTTCGTCAAAACCTTCTGCATGATATTGCATAGGAACTCGGTAAATATTGCTGGCATCGAGTGCGGCAATAACCTGATCGGAATGCACGTTACAGAAAAGTGCTAATTTACGTTTTTCTTCCATTGGAATTGGTCGATCGCAACGACAAAGCAAAAGATCTGCTTGAATACCAACACTAAGCAAGGCTTTGACTGAATGTTGCGTTGGTTTTGTTTTAAGCTCACCAGCTGCTGGAATGTAAGGTAGCAATGTTAAATGTATAAACATCACTCGATCGCGACCAAGGTCATTACGTAGCTGGCGAATCGCTTCTAGGTAAGGAAGGCATTCAATATCACCAACTGTTCCACCAATTTCACATAAAACAAAATCAGCATTCTCTGTATTACTAAGAATAAAACGTTTCATTTCATCTGTAATATGTGGAATAACCTGAACCGTTGCGCCAAGATAGTCGCCACGACGTTCTTTAGCTAATACTGTAGAATAAATTTTACCAGTAGTTACAGAGTCTGTTGATTTGCAATCAACACCTGAAAAACGTTCGTAATGCCCTAGGTCCAGATCGGCTTCTGTACCATCATCGGTTACAAAAACTTCGCCATGTTGGTAAGGACTCATTGTGCCTGGATCGACGTTTAGGTACGGGTCTAGCTTGCGAAGAAGAACAGAAAAACCACGCGCTTGCAGCAAAGCAGCGAGAGAAGCCGACGCTAGACCTTTTCCAAGAGAAGAGGTGACACCACCGGTGATGAAAATAAAACGAGAGGACATATTATGAAACTATTACGCTGGTGCTTGTTGAGAAGATTTAGGTGCATCTAATACTGAAGCTGTTTGTTTAATTGCTTTGTTTGATAATGTTGTCATCAAGATACAATTTGCAATGAATAAAGCTGCAAGAATAGATGTTGCATGCGTTAAAAGGTTTGCTACACCACGCGCAGAAAACATGCTTGATGAGCTTCCTCCGCCCATTAATGCGGAACCCCCGTCGCTTTTTTGTAACAAAATAACACCAATCATCGATAACGTAATAATAATATGTAAGGTTAATAGTACTGCCATGTTAATTCTTTCTCATAAAGTTAGAGTTAGTATCAAATATATTATATTCGTGGCGCTAAAATCATTAGCATTTGTTTTCCCTCAAACCGAGGTGCCGTTTCAACTTTAGCAATTTCATCAAAGGTATCTTTAAAACGATTGATAACTTCCATACCTATTTCTTGGTGACTTATTTCACGGCCTCTAAACCGCATGGTAACTTTTACTTTATTACCTTCTTTTAGAAAACGTTCAGCAGCCCGTTGTTTAACATTGAAGTCATTTTCATCAATCATCGGACGAATTTGAATTTCTTTAATTTCGATTATTTTTTGTTTTTTCTTTGCTTCATTCTTTTTCTTTTGTAGTTCGTATTTATACTTTCCGTTATCAAGTATTTTGCAAACTGGTGGCTCAGCATTTGGTGAGACTTCGACTAAATCAAGATTCGCTTCCATAGCTAGATCAAGTGCTTCACGTCGTGTGACAACGCCAACCATTTCTCCGTCAGCATCAACAAGACGCACACGTGGCGCCGTTATTTCTTGATTAACACGTGGTCCGTCTTGCCGGCTTTGTTCGCGAGTCGAAGGGGAATCTCCTGACAATCGTGCTATAACTCTTCTCCAAAAAAAACTTAAATTATTAGAAAGTACTTTATCAAAAATATCATTCTTAGTCTACACTCTTGCATGCGATTGTGCGAAATATTTAAATTAATTTTCATATTACATATTAAAAAGTATAAAAAGGTAACGAATTTTTCCACTAACATGTCTTCATCACGGGAACTATTTTACGTTGAATAAATGATCAATTTAGGTTACTGTTAAAATCAAGTTTCACATGCAGATAATCTTATGTTTAGGGCCCCTCAGTTTTGGAATAAACGCCAATGGATATGCTATGTTCTTATTCCTTTTTCATGGATATGGACATTGGTTTCCAGGTGGAATGAAGAACGTGTAAAACCAGAGAGCGTTTCTGTTCCTGTTATTTGCGTTGGTAATTTAGTTATGGGCGGGGCTGGAAAAACACCAACCGTGATTGCTTTGGTTAATTTGCTTAAAAGCATGGGATACGTCCCGCATATTATAAGTCGTGGATATGGTGCCCATATTCGTGATACGATCCTCGTCGATCCTGCCAAGCACAATTACTTGCAAGTCGGTGATGAGCCTCTTTTATTGGCACAAGCAGCGCCTACATGGGCAGGACCAAATCGAGTTTCATCTGCAAAAATTGCTATTTCACGAGGTGCAAGTGTATTGGTAATGGATGATGGACTGCAAAATCCGTCTCTTCACAAAGATTTAAGTTTTATTGTTATCGATTCTATTCAAGGAATAGGGAATGGTCTGGTTTTCCCTGCAGGTCCTTTGCGTGAACCTATTGAGTCTGGGGTGGATCGCGCGCAAGCAATGATTGTTATTGGTCAAGAAAAATCGAAATTTGAATTTATTTCACGGCAATTTTTAGCTAAAATAAATTGTCTTAAGAGCGAACTTGAACATAATAAAAATAAACGTGTTGTTGCCTTTGCTGGAATTGGTTATCCAGATAAATTCAGAAATACGCTTCTTGAAAAGAAATTTGAAATTTGTCAATTTATTGAATTTGCAGATCATCATCCATACACTATTCATGATATGTTGAAGCTTGTTAAATTAGCGGAAGAGTATAACGCCACGTTGCTGACAACGACCAAGGACTGGCTTAGAGTCCCAAGCCATTATCGCAAACGTGTGGAATCATTACCAATTGAGCTTAATTTTGATGAGCCTGAAAAGATTCGTAGCTTTATTGAGACAGTATTAGGGCAAGAACGTACACAAAAGACTCTTTCGAAGATAGCTCCTGCATTGTGATCTCGTTATGAATCGGATACCATTAGAATCAAGGGATTACGTTAAGCGAAGATAAATATGCGCCGAGTTATATTATGCATTTTAGATGGATGGGGCGAGCGAGCACTTGACCAAAACAATGGCCTTCGTCTTGCAACTAATTGGCAACATCTAATAGAAACATATCCTCATACTTTTTTAAATGCCTCTGAGTCCTATGTCGGATTGCCTGATGGGCAAATGGGAAATTCAGAAGTTGGTCATATGACAATGGGGCTTGGTCGGGTGATTTCTCAAGACTTGTCATGCATTAATGAATCAATAAAGAATGGAACATGTCTGAAATCGGACGTATTTCTTTCCTTTGTTAAAAATATCAAGGAATCATCAAATTGTTGCCATGTTATGGGATTGCTTTCCCAGGGCGGCGTGCACTCGCATGAAGAACATTTTTTCTATGCGGTAAAAATGTTGGAGGAAGAATGGGTCAACGTAGTCGTTCATCCTATCTTAGATGGTAGAGACACCTCTCCGAGAGCCGCTTCTGCATCACTTGCTCGTCTTAATGCACTTCTTAATAACAATGTCCGTGCAGGCTCTATGACAGGTCGCTATTTTGCGATGGATAGAGATAAGCGGTGGGGCCGAATAGAAAAAGCATACAATGCGTTCGTATGCGCAACAGGTCCACGTTATTCAACCTTTGACGATGCATTGCAGGCTTCATATGCTGCTAATATTGGAGACGAATTTGTTGAGCCATGCGTAATTGATGATTACTCAGGTATTAGGCCAGGTGATTCTTTCTTTTTTATAAATTTCAGAGGAGACAGAGCACGACAATGGCTTTCGGCACTTGTATTGCCAAATTTCAATGATTTTCCAATACAACAGTCGCTTTTTACCTCAGTTCTCACCATGACTGATTATGCTAAAGAATTATCACCGTATCATTTAACATTATTTCCCAAAATGCTTCCTAAAAATGGTCTTGGTGAAGTAGTTTCGAACCATGCATTACGTCAATTGCGTATTGCTGAAACTGAAAAATATGCGCATGTAACGTATTTTTTTAATGGAGGACATGAAGCCCCATTTGATGGAGAGGAACGTATCATGGTGCCGTCTCCACATGTTGCTACGTATGATTTAAAACCTGAAATGTCTGCTGAAGAGGTGACAGAGCATGTTTTAAATGCACTCGCTCTAAAACAGCATCATCTTATCGTTGTTAATTATGCTAACCCTGACATGGTTGGTCACACAGGAATTCCTTCTGCTATTGAAAAAGCAATTCATACAGTGGATTCTATTCTGGTAAAACTTGAAAAAGCTGCACTTCAAAATGATTGGATTCTAGTCATAACTGCAGATCATGGT
>JAZKAK010000019.1:0-48112 GCA_040389165.1 Pseudomonadota bacterium | reverse complement strand
CTGAACAAATGATCGATGAGAAAGGGCAGCCACACACAGCTCATACGTGTAATATGGTTCCTTTTTTAGTAATAAATGCTGAAAAAAATACGTACTTTCGTAATAAAGGAACGCTGGCTGATATTGCGCCAACTATTCTACAATGGTTGAATTTGCCCATACCGGACGTGATGTCTGGTCATAGCTTGCAGCAGTTATACGATGCGTAACCTATTTGCTATACTACTTATATGTATGACGACACAGTTGCATGCAGGCGCTATGGGGATTGCTGATATTCGTCATAAATTAATTGATATTGCGCGCGATATTCTGTTAACGGAAAGTCAAATTTTAGCGGCAGAGGAAGCTCATTCAATTCTTTTAAATCAAGAAAGAAAAGCGCTTTTAGCTATTTTTCATCAAAAACATATGGGAAACGTAGTTCAAAATTTAAGAAATCTACAAGAATCATCACCTTTGTTAATGGCACTTACGAGTCAGTCTGTTGATGATTTAGTTAAAATAATTATGCTCTTGCAAGCATTGAGTCCTCAGCTGAATTCTCGATATGAATCATTGTTATCTCAGTTGAAATTAATTTCCACAAACCGATTGCAATTGAAAACTCATATGAAAGAAATTGATGATAATAAAGAAAAGCTAGCTCAGCTCACCAGTGCACAGGAAGATTTGTTGAACCAGAAATATCGTTTGTTTTTCAAGGCTTCTCATAATCCAAATTTGGAAGAATTTGCTAAGGAGCACAGTAAGATTTCGATGGAAAATGCACCCCCTAAGCATTTTGATGATCTTGTGCATCAGTTGCAAACACTGTTTTCTGCGGATTCAATGAAATCACCTGGAAAATTGCAGTTGATTATTCCTGTGAATGGTTTGCTCTGTCCGCACAATCATAGCGATTCCACGTCTTCTCAAGATTTATCTATTTGTTTTGATACACGTCCGAATGCTCACGTAATAAGCCCAATTGAAGCAAGTGTTGTTTTTGCTGGGTTTATTCCATCCTTTGGGCAAGTGGTCATTTTAAAACAAGACGACTTCTTTTGCGTAATGACAGGGCTTGGCGCTATTCATTGTTTTCTCGGCGATACGTTGTTGCCTGGAGAGCCAATTGGCCGCATGCCTCTTGAAGAAGGAAATGTAAAATCAGTTAAACTTCGGTTAGAGTTGCACAAAGGCGGACAGCATCTAGATCCACGTCCCTATTTGAGCGTACATACGTCAGCACATGCACACGCTAAATCTCATTAATTGCTTAAGGTTTTACCGCTTCATGAAACGCAACAACGCCTTGAGACCATGCTGCGCTTTGAACGTTTATAAAACCTGTTTTTGTTAGTTCTTGTTCAAGTTGATCGCGTGTTGGGAAATTACGGATACTTTCGGCTAAATATATGTATGCCGCTTCATCGTTCGCAATGTGCTTTCCCAGCGAAGGTAATACTGAAAATGAATAAAGATCATAAATCTTTTGAAGTGGCTCATGTTTTAACTGGCTAAACTCAAGACAGTAAAATCGGCCGCCTGGCTTTAATACACGAAAAGCTTCATTTAATGCTTGTGTACGGTCAGCCACATTGCGAAGGCCAAAACTAATTGTATACACATTCATGCTATCATTGGGTAATGGCAGGGCCTCTGCCTGGCCAGCGCACCATTTTATGTTTTTAATAATTCCTTGATTAATGGCTTTTCGTCTGCCTTCTTCCAGCATACTCGGTGTTAAATCAACAAGCGTTGTTCTTAAATTTAGAAAGGGCAATGTATTATGTAAAAGTATACTGATGTCACCTGTGCCGCCAGCGACATCAACAATGTGATCGTTTTCACGTAGATGCATGCGTTTAATGAATGAACGTTTCCATTGCCGATGTAGACCAAGGCTCATGAGATCATTCATCAGATCATAATTTTCAGCTACGCGACTAAACAGATCTTGTACCAGTGTTGCTTTTTGTGGTCTTGGTATTTGTTTGAAACCAAAATCTGTCCAGTCGGTAGTCATATTCTATTGACCCTCAAACAATTCAGTACTGTTTTGTTGGTAGGCTATTCCAAGTTTTGTTGAAACATGAAAATTGACCTTTGCATGTACTTTCTTTGGCATTTCAACAGGGGTGTTGCTCGGTGATTTACCTGATAAAATACGATGTGCCATCTGACCCGCTTGTTTTCCCAATTCATATTGATCAGGCCCCAATGCGGCTAAAGCTCCCTTTTCAATGCAATCAATATCGCTTACAAAAACAGGAATTTCATGTTCATTTGCGACTTTAACAACAGCGTCAAATGCAGACAGAGCTGTGTTATCATTATTAATAAAGATCGCTTCTGTTTTTCCAATCAAATTTTGAGTGGCTGCCATAACATCACTTGTTTTTGTTGCTGCACTCGTATGAAGTGTTATGTCAAATACATCTGAAACTTCATTCATTTTATCAATTATTGATACAGAATTAGCTTCGCCGGGATTATAAACAACACCTATATTTTTTAAGTGTGGGAGCAGGCGTTTGAAGAATGAAAACTGCTTTGATATAGAGATATAATTACTAACACCTGTAACATTTCCCCCGGGCATATCAAGCGAAGCAACAAGCTTTGCGTTCATGGGATCTGTTACGGATGCAAATATTACCGGAATTTTATTTTCTTGCGTGGCTTGCTTCGCTGTTTGCGCTACAGTTGTGCCTATCGCTATAATTAAGTTTGCTTTTTGTCCTATAAATTTTTGTATGATTTGTGTAGCTAAAGCAGGATTTCCCTGAGCAGACTCATACTGCACGGTTGTATTTTTAGTGTTAATGTACCCATTTTCTTTGAGTGCTTCGAGTATGCCCAGTCGTGTTTGATCAAGTGCGGGGTGTTCCACTACCTGGATAATTCCAATGAGATAATTCGTTTTCTCATCTGATTTGTTTTCTTGTTTTGTATATTTATGCCAAACACCTATAGAAATAATAGTTGCAAGTGCAAGTGCTAAATACGTTCTCATTTTCATAATCTTGTGCTTTCTTTAATGATCTTTAAATATTGATTTATAACTTTTGATGTTAGTGCTGGGGAGAGCCCAGCGCCGTATGTAATTCAATATTCTTATTTACGTATTCACTTATTTTAGAGCTCTTTTCAACGAGAATTGTATCTGTTTTCTCGCCGTTTAGCAGGCGAATTATTATTTTTCCAGCTTGCACGCCAATTTGATATTGATCAGGTGCAACAGCTGCCGTGCAGCCACGTTCTACTGATTCTGGATCAGATGAGAAAATAGGGATTTTATGTTCGTGCGTTATTTTAAGAACAGAAGTAAGTGCTGAAATAACAGTATTGTCATTGGGTAAATAAATGGCGTCAACTTTTCCTATCAGTTGCATTGTGGCTTGACTTACTGCGACGGTCGATGATGCCGCTGATTGTATGACTTTTCCACCTGACATAATAATTTCAGCTTCAATATGTTTGATTTGACTTAATGAGTTTGGCTCGCCAGGATTATAAATTACGCCAATGTTAAGTGATTTTTTGCCTAATATTTTTTGCATTTGCTCTACTTGCTTCGCGTACGGCGGGGCATCAGAAACACCTGTTACAAAAGGGATGTTTGATCCATTTGTACTAACCAGACGTGCTTCGATGGGATCTGTTATGGCAACAAATACCAATGGGATTTCTTTTCCTGTCGCTGCCGCATATACCGTTTGAGCAGAAGGTGTTGTTATGGGGACGATAACATTTGGTTTAAGGCTGACAAAACGTTGTGCAATTTGTGTGGCTGTCGCAACATTCCCTTGCGCATTTTGAAAAACGATTTCAAGATCCTCACCTTTGTTGGCCTTTAATGTATCGGTAATGCCTTCACGGATGCGATCAAGTGATGGGTGAGGAGCAATTTGAGTGATTGCTACGATCTTTTTATTTTTTGGTGAAGTTCCAACGAAATAAAAACAGGAGGCAAGTGCGAGCACAGCAATGCTGGCTATAGCGATTTTTTTAAACATGATAGATACCTTTTTCGAATACATATATTGACGGATAATGCGAACGCTTAGTTAGCGTGATGTCGCCATCGCCAATGTTTGTTCTGAAAAAATATCATGGATAAAACTCCTAAATTTGATTAAGTATACCAGTTGTCAGCAATGTGTGTACAGAAAAAAGTGTGAAGTGATATTTACCTTTAATCTTTTGTATATAATGTTCTAATTTCATAATCTTTGTTTGGGCCGCTAATTTTATAATTTATCTCAAAACATTGCTCTGTTTTGAAAAGAAAGAGGCAATGGTAGGTATCTAAATTGCATTGATGTGTGTGCTTTGCAGAACCGCAGCTTGAGGACGTGACTTTCGTAAACGTGAATATATGAAGCAAAGATCCATCATTTTTATAAACAGAAAGGGAATTCTCATCATACATAAAAATTCGTTTTTGAAAAAAATCATAAGCAATCTCATTTATGATATATGTTCCTGATTCACGGTACGCTAAACTACTTTGTGACAGGCGACTAAACCTAGCATTACCTTTTATGTGTAATTCAGGTTTTGATATGTAGCGTTCAAAGCTCCATTGCCCGGAAAAATGCTCAAATCTCGTATTTTTCATTGATGCGTCTAAATTGATTGCGTGTGAATGATAGCCTATTATTAATCCATTTTATTTTCAGAAGTCTACTATTTGCGTTCAAAATATGACGCAGCAGGTTGTTATCCGTTTTAATATAGCGATTCATTATGTTATCATTTTTAAAATTCATCAGTTAACTAGGATCCTTTGCTTTGGAAAAGAAAAAAACCGAAAATAAACACGAAAAAATAAAGTCAATAAAAAGAGAAACAGCAAAGATGGCTGTTAGATCTAATGAATACGATTTAACAAGTTCCGTGCAAGATGAGCAGTTTGCCCGCGCAAAGCTTCGAGAATTAAAAAAGTTTTACACGGATCTGCTGATTTATGGTGTGGTATGTGCGTGTTCAATTATCGTTTGGCTATCCATGGGGGCAGGCATTTTTTGGCCAATTTGGGTCATTATTGGCTGTGGCATTGATGTTGGACTAAAGGCTATTTCATTGGGGCAGGTGCCTTGGCTTGAAGAATTCTTTCCTTTCTTGGGCAGCACTTGGGAAGAATCTCAGCTTGAAAAAGTTTTAAACCGTGACACACAAATACATAACGAAACACAATATCCGGATTATGATTTAAACCAACAATCGGATTAATTTAAATGTTAAACGCAGTCTATCGCATTCTTTTGGGCATTAGTATATGTCTAAGTATGATAGTCTGCGCTGCAGTTGCTTTGTTTTACTATTACGGTCATGATTTGCCTAATCATGAATTCCTTCAGAACTATCGGCCACCTGAGGGCTCACGCATTTACAATGCTAATAATGATCTTTATCGTGAACTTGTATCCGAATATCGTATTTTTGTCCCTATTCATGAAATTCCTCCGAAACTTATAAAAGCATTTTTAGCAGCAGAAGATAAAAATTTTTATTATCACCCTGGCGTTGATGTATTAAGTTTAATGAGAGCCGTTGTTAGCAATACGCTTCAAGGGAATTGGAAAGAAAATCCTGTTGGTGCTTCAACAATTACACAGCAAGTCGCTAAAAACTTTCTTGTTGGTAATGAGCGATCGTTTGCACGAAAAGTTCGTGAAGCCATTATGTCTATGCGGATTGAAAATGCACTGACGAAAGATCGTATACTCGAATTATATTTCAATCAAATCTATCTTGGTATGCGAAGTTATGGCGTTGCAGCCGCAGCTTATACGTATTTCCAAAAATCACTTCAAGCTCTTACGTTGGGTGAGTGCGCTTTTTTGGCATCTCTTCCTAAAGCTCCTGCTAATTATCATCCTGTTCGAGAGCCGAAGAAAGCATTGACGCGGCGAAATTGGACATTGAAACGGTTGGCGGAGGAGGGGGTTGTTAGTTACGTGGATGCTCAGAGCGGTCAAAACGAGCCTTTGAATGTTACACTTTCTGCTCGTTTGAATCAAATCAGTTATGTGAGTGAAGAGATTAAGCGTGAATTAGTCCAACGTTTTAAAGACAATTCTATTTATCAAGATGGTCTTTCTGTATATACCTCGCTTAATGTTGATCTGCAAACGGTCTGCGAGGGCTCTCTTCGTTCTGGGCTTGAACTTTACGATAAGCGCCATGGCTATCGAGGTGCCTTATTACGAATGACACCATTAGAAATGAAAATATGGCATAAAAGTTTGATGGAGAAAATCAACACTTTGCACTCTTTTCCAAAAGATCGAAAAATCGATATTGCGCTCGTACTCCAGGTTGCGCCGGATTTTGTTGAAATTGGTTTTTCTGATGGTCGGAAAGGGATGATTTATGATGATGTATTTGTGACATCTTCTCTTGCAAAAACAACAACTGTTCTGTCAAAAAAGAAAGTAACACTCAGCTCTATTTTGCATGAAGGTGATGTTATCGTTACCATGGCTGTCCTGGACGCCACGGGCGAGAAGCACTATCAACTTGATCAAATTCCTATTGTAACGGGTGCTATGGTTGTTATGGATGCTGATACAGGTGAAATTAGCGCGATGACAGGTGGTTATAGTCCTGATATATCTCAATTTAATTGTGCAACACAAGCAATTCGTCAGCCAGGATCTAGTTTTAAGCCTTTTGTTTATTTAGCAGCTCTTGAGTTGGGATATACAAAAGATACAATTATTGATGACAGCCCTATTGAAGTGATTCTGGGACCTGGTTTGGGTATTTATGCACCTAAAAACGCTACACATAAATCGTTGGGACCAACGCCTCTTTATCAGGGGCTTGAGCAATCAATCAATCAAATGACGGTTCGTTTGGCGCACCAAATAGGCATGGCTCCTATTCAAGCCATGGCAAAGCGTTTGGGAATTATAGATAATATGCCCCCTCAACTTGCGATGTCTCTTGGGGCAGGGGAAACAACCTTGCTCAAAATTACGGCCGCCTATGCGACTATAGTTAACGGAGGGAAGCGTGTTTACCCGCACCTAGTTAAACGTGTGCATGATCGATTTGGCCAGCTTATTTTTCAGATGCCTCCTGCCTTTGATGACCACTTATTCAAACCATTATCCATTCACGCAAATATACTTACTGATGATCGTGTTCAAACTGTAGAACATCAGTATGCTGAGCAAATACAGGATATGTTGCGTGGTGTTGTTGCGCGTGGCACAGCAAGGAAAATAAATTATTTGCGTGAGCAATATGGATTAGATATTGGAGGAAAAACCGGCACAACCAATGATTATAAAGATGCTTGGTTTATTGGTTTTGTTCGGTTTCCATCCGGTAAAGCTTGGATTGTGGGAACATTCGTTGGTTTTTCTTCACCAAAGTCATTGGGAGCCGGCGAGGGTGGTGGGCGCGCAGCCGTTCCTATATTCGAATCTTTCGTTTCAAGTATGAGACTTATGAATAATTAAATCATTAAGTTATTATATAATTGACCTATGTTCATTTATTTTATAGGTGAGTGTAAGAAAAAACGTGCAATTTTGTTTTTTCACCATTATGATCAATTCATGAGATTCCTATATTTGATTGACATGATGCCAAAAACAAATGCCATTTCGTTATCTAGTGTATTAGAAGAGGCGCCAGCTGTGCTTATTACTACATCTGCTCAGTTTTCTGAACAAACAAATGTTCGAAATGCAAGTGCAAGCAATCAAAAAACATTGTTTAAATACTGGCGTATTCGCATTATGTATTCAATGATGTTTGGGTATGCAGCTTTTTATCTAGTACGTGCCAACATGACAATAGCCATGCCTTTAATACAAAGTGAACTTGGATATAGCAAAACGCAACTTGGTGCCGTGGCTTCGGCTGGTGCTATTTTTTATGGCCTTGGAAAATGTTTAAGTGGATATCTTGGTGACCGTGTGAATGCACGTTACATGATGTCTTTTGGCTTGCTAATGTCAGCATGTATGAGCTTTTGTATGGGGTTCGGTTCGAATCTGACTTGGTTTATGGTTTTTTGGGTGCTTAATATGTGCTTTCAATCAATGGGCTGGCCACCATGTGCGCGTTTGCTGAATCATTGGTACTCACCACGTGAACTCGCAAGAAAATGGGCTTTATGGAATTCATCACAACAAATTGGTTCTTGTATTGTATTGGGATCTGCTGGCTATATTATCGCGCAATATGGTTGGCGTTATATGTTTTTTATACCGGCTGTACTTTGTATTATTTTGGCAATATTCTTATTTAATAGGTTGCGTGACACACCTGAGTCACTAGGATTGCCATCTATTGAAGAACATCATGGTTTGGTGTCAAATCAAAACGAGGAAGAAGAAAAATTATCGTACCGTGAAATTCTTATGACACGCGTGCTTAATAATAAGCTTGTCTGGTATGTCTGTATTGCTAACTTTTTTGTCTATGTTGTTCGCATGACGGTTTTTACGTGGGCGCCTACTTTTTTGAGTGAATTTAAAGGTAGCACTATTCAATTAGCAGGATGGCAAACAGCTGCATTTGATGGCGCTGGTATTGTTGGTGGGTATTTAGCCGGTTATTTGTCAGATAAAGTTTTTAAGGGGCACCGTGGTCGCGTTGCTGCTATTTTGATGTTTTTGCTTATGGGATGCGTTTTTGCTCTAGGGAAATCACCTGCAGGCGAAACGGGTATGCACTTTCTTATTATGACTTGTGTTGGTTTTTTGTTGTCTGGGCCTCAAATTCTTGTAGGCGTTGCTGCGTCTGATTTTGCATCAAAACGTGCGGCAGGAACGGCATCGGGGTTAACTGGTACATTTGGATATATAGGGACAGCAGTAGCAGGTGTAGGTATTGGTGCGATTGCTGATAACTTTGGTTGGGACTGGGCGTTTATTATGATTACAGCTTCTGCTTTGTTGGGTGCATTTTTCTTTGCACTTACGTGGAATCATCGTTCAAAAGTACTTGAAAACAGCTCAGAAAAAGCTGTAGTAGAGTGATATTCACATATGACCTATTATGATCGCATCTTAATACTAAGTCGCCGTTATAATATCCCAAGTAAATTGCCGTATGTATTAAGTATAATGGCTATTATTTGCGGGTTTATGACATATTGGGCTTTAACGCGTGACAGCCCCTTAGGTGAAAAAAGCCATTCTGTTATTTTTCTGATCTATCTTGATCTTACAATTTTGTTATTGCTTGCCGTCGTTATTGCAAGGCGTCTTGTTGAATTGTGGATGGAGCGTAGGCGTGGCTTAAAAGGATCAAAACTTCACGTACATATTGTCGCATTATTTGCCATTGTTTCTGTCACACCTGCTATTTTTGTGGCTATATTCTCAGCACTCTTCTTCAATATAGGTATTAATGCCTGGTTTGGAAAGCCAGTACATGATGCTCTGCAAGAAGCAAATGTTGTTGCAGAATCATATTTAAAAGATCACAAGAAATCTATTGGCATTGATATTGAGTCCCTGAAGCGAGCTTATAGTCCCTATATGGCTTATTTTGTTGATAATCAGGATAATCCAGAAAACCAAGAAAAACTGTCTGAAGATCTTAGTCGTTTGGCGGATGATCGTGGATTGGCTGAAATTCTTATTTTAACGGGGCATAAAGCACCACGCATTTTAGGACGTTCATATCTTGCATTTTCTCTTATGCTTGAGGATTTAAAAGAATCATTAATAAGGGCAAAAGATAATCCCGATAATCTTGTTGTGATTGAGTCCAAGGCAAAAGATCGAGTTCGTGCATTAATTAAGTTAGATAATACGACGGATACGTATTTATTAGTTGGAAAATTGATTGACCCTATTGTGTTAAAGCATGTGGATTTGACTAAATCAGCGATTAAAGATTATGCGACGCTCGAGGGGCAGCATGAGAATGTGCAAGTTACTTTTGTTGTCTTCTTTTCAATTGTGACTTTGTTGCTTCTTATGGCCGCTATTTGGGTTGGATTAATTATTGCCGACTTAATGGTTAAGCCAATTACAAAATTAATTGCTGCTGCACAAGCTGTAGCAGAAGGGGATCTTACCATTAAGCTTGAAAGTCATGTGCTCAATAATGAAATTGATGATTTATGTCGATCATTTAATCGTATGACACATCAATTGTTGCAACAGAAACAAGATTTGATTTTATCTGAGAAGAAATCAACATGGGCGGATATGGCACGAAAGATTGCGCATGAAATTAAAAATCCACTCACACCTATTCAGCTATCTGCTGAACGTTTGAAACGGCGCTATTTAAAAGAGATAACATCTGATCCTGAAACATTTAAGGCATGTATTGATACGATTATTAGGCAAGTGGGCAGTATAGGCAGTCTCGTAAGTGAATTTTCAAATTTTGCGCGTATGCCCGAACCTAAACTTGAGCCAGTTGATTGGGTTGAGCTTTGTCATCAGGCACTTTTCTTGCAAAGCCAGGCTCATCCAGAAATTGACCTTTATTTTGAATCTACGTTTGACTCTTATGTGTCGAAGATAGATTCACTGCAAATGAGCCAAGTTCTTACAAATCTTTTACAGAATGCAATTAATGCGGTTGTAGAAAATAGTGAATCTTTGCTCGATGCAAAGATTAGGCTTAGACTTTATGAAGAGAATTCTATATTATACATATCAATAGATGATAACGGTCCTGGCTTTCCTAAACAGGAACGAAATAAATTGCTGGAGCCTTATTATACTACGCGGGAAAAGGGTACCGGGCTTGGATTAGCTATTGTTTCTAAAATTGTTTCTGATCACTATGGTCGAATTGAATTAGAAGAGAGCAAAGAACTGAGCGGTGCTTCTGTTGTGTTAAGCTTTCCAAAACGAGATAAAAAAGAAAAGGATGCGAGCTAATGTCACATGACATCTTAATTGTAGATGATGAAAAAGATATCCGTGAGCTTGTCTCTGGTATATTAGAAGACGAAGGTTATCAAACACGAACAGCATCGGATGGCATTTCCGCTCTGGAATCTGTAAAAATGCGTCAACCAAGCCTTGTCGTTTTGGATGTATGGCTTGGAGATGGCGAGCGCGATGGTTTAAAAATTCTTGAGATAATTAAACGTGATCATCCTTATGTTCCTGTTGTCATGATCAGTGGGCATAGCACCATTGAAACTGCTGTATCGGCAATCAAAAAAGGTGCCTATGATTTTATTGAAAAACCGTTCCAAGTAGAGCGATTATTGCTTATTGCAAAACGTGCCATTGAATCTTCTAGGCTTAAAAGAGAAAATGACGAGCTTCGTATAAAAGCACGTGTGACTGCAACAGCGCTTATTGGCAATGGTGGAAATGTTCCACAATTGCGCCAGACCATTGAGAAGATAGCGTCAACAAATGGACGTGTTTTTATCACGGGGCCTCTTGGATGCGGTAAAGAGTCTATCGCACGCGAAATTCATTTGCAGTCCAAACGTTCCGATGCTTCCTTTTGGGTGGTTAATTGTGGTTCGATGCATCCAACAAAGCTTGAAGCAGAACTTCTCGGAACAGAAATTGCAAATCATGATCAAAATCAGCCACGTAAAATTGGCATTTTAGAGCAAGCACATGGTGGTACTGTGTATTTTGATGAATTAACTCAATTGCCGCTTCCACTTCAGTCTAGGCTCGTCAAGATTTTACAAGAACAGGCTTTTACACGTGTAGGTGGTACTGAAAAGATAGCAATTGATGTTCGTTTTATAGGTGGAACGTCTGATAACGTACAGCAAATGATTCAGGATGGAAATTTTAGAGAAGATTTGTATTATCGATTAAGTGTAACTCATTTGGTTTTGTCGGCACTAAAAGATCGTGTGAGCGATATACCCATTTTAGCTCAGCGTTTAATGGATGAGGCTGCCGCGGCGGTTGGAATGCAACCACGTCCTTTTGCCGAAGATGCCGTGGTTCTTATGCAATCGTATAACTGGCCTGGTGATTTACAGCAATTAAGAAATGTAATTGATTGGCTCCTAATCATGTCAGGAACAGAAAGTCATCATCCAATTCTAGCCTCACATTTACCAGCTGAGATTATTAATGGAAATACGTTCGTTTCGAATTGGCAAAGTAAAAGTGCTGATATTGTTGTGCTGCCTTTACGTGAGGCACGAGAAGCCTTTGAGCGAGAATATTTGTTAGCACAGGTCAATCGTTTTTCTGGTAATATTTCACAAACGGCACGTTTTATTGGCATGGAGCGATCCGCATTGCATCGTAAACTGCGCGCCCTTGGTGTTCATGATGTAAGGCATCGCGGCGATGAAGATACTATCACGAATGAAGCTGTAGGGGCATAAGTTACTTTTATGAAAGTTGTAATCCTGGGCGCAGGGCAGGTAGGTTATAGTATTGCTCGTTATCTAGCAACCGAAGAAAATGATGTTACGGTTGTGGATCAATCTGCTGAGGTACTTAGGCGTATAAGCGATAAAATTGATGTGCAGCCTGTTGTTGGCTTTGCATCTCATCCAAATGTACTGCAAAAAGCGCATGCTGAGAATGCTGATTTATTGATCGCTGTGACGGCATCTGATGAAGTTAATATGGTTGCATGCGAAGTTGCACATTCATTATTCGGTGTTAAAACGAAAATAGCGCGTATTCGACATCAGAATTACTTATCAACTGAAAACGCAACACATTTCAGGCAGAATATGTCAATTGATGTTACTATTTCCCCAGAAGTAGAAGTTGCAAAATCCTTAGTACGAAGTACAAAAATTGCAGGCGCCTTTGAAGTTATTGCGTTAGCTTTTGATAGAATTAAAGTGATAGGTGTGCGTTGCCACGCTCGGTCTCCTATTCTAAATACCCCTCTTCGATTGTTATCTACGCAATTCCTCCAGCTTGATATTATCATTATGTGCATTTGCCGAGGCGAGAGAAAATTCTTCCCGGAAAAAGATGACGTTTTAGAGCCAGATGACGAAGTTTATTTTATGGTGCGCCAGGGTGATGTTACTGCGGCAATGGAGGCATTTGGTTATTTTTCAGAAGAAAAACGTAAGCTTATAATCGTTGGCGGTGGAAATATAGGTCTTGGTTTTGCGCAAGAACTAGAAGCGCAAGGCGGCGATATTAAGGTGAAAATAATTGAAAAAAATACCGAACGCTCGGAAGAAATAGCGCGTATTTTAAAGTCAACAGAGGTTTTGAATGGTGATGCACTCGATTTTGATGTGTTAGCAGAGGCTAACGTAGAGGAAGCTGAAACCATACTTGCGCTTACAGATGATGATCGCGTCAATATTCTCGTTTCTTTACTTGCAAAAAGACAGGGCGCAAAGAGAGCAACATCTTTGCTTAATAAGATGACGTACGCTGGTCTTGTTACATCACTTGGTGTGGATGCTATTATCAGTCCGCGTGTTATCACAGTTTCGACGATTCTTCAGCATGTATGTCAGGGGCGTATTCGCGTAATTTATGCGTTAGCTGCTGGTTATGCTGAAGTTATTGAAGCTGAAGCACGCGAAACAAGTTATATTATAGGCTTGACGGTTGACGATATAACAGTTCGGGATTCAATTTATGTGATGGCAATTATTAGAGAGAATGAGATTATCTTAAGCCCAAGGAGGCTTATTGTGAGCGTTGGGGATACGTTAATATTGATGGTCAAACGTGATTGTGCCCGTAAAGTAGAGAAGCTATTCTCTGTTCGTCCATCGTATCTATAATTTACTACCTACAACAAGATACACACCATTCTCAAGCGCGATTTCCTTGAAATTAATGCTTGGATTGTCATTCTTTAAATGCATGAGTGAGTTATCACGAACAAAGATCCAAACAGGTGTTTTGTTTTCTTCAAGTCTTTTCTTAAAATCTTCACGTGACATCATCCAAGAACGTGTGTCTTCTATCGTAGTGCCGAATTCCAATTCACCCTTTGTATCTACAACGGTTACAATTTCATTTGCATAAACAGGTAGGTCTTGAAAATAGGCCATATAGCTTGCGAGTTGTTCTCCAGGTTTCCTTTGTGTCAGCGCGATGTGTACGAGTGAGTTGAGCGAGGGGCGTTGAATATGTGGTGAGGCTGGAATTAATATGAGCAATATGGATAAACTTGCGAGTGATATACCAAATAGCCTGATCCCAAGGTTGTTTTTGAAAAGTGGAAATACATAATCTTTTTTCCATTTAGCTAAATGATTTCCTGACAGCCCAAAGGGAAGGGAACAGCAGGAAATTGTAAAGAAGCATACGGATAAAGCGCTTATATAGGGAACTAAAGCAGCTTTAGTTGTCGTTAGTTCAGGAAAAAATCTGGAGGAGTGCCAGGCCACGATGCCGCATGCCAAACTTAGCCAACACATATGTTTGAGAGGCCATTTAGCCTGTGATTTTGTTAGCCATTCATTTATTAGGCTTCCCAGCAAGAGCGCTATAGGTGGAAATAAGGGTAATATATATGGGATTAATTTTGACTGAGAAATTGAAAAGAAAATAAAAACAAACGCTGCCCAAATTAATAAAAATGCATTTATATGCATATAGCGATCGCGAACTGCTTTTGCAATAGCGTACGGAAAAAGCGCGCTCCATGGCAGGAAACCACCAATGATGATGGGGATAAAAAACCAAATAGGTTGATGGCGTAAATGAATTGTCGTGGCATAGCGCAAAACGTGCTCAACAATAAAATATTTATATGCGAATTCAGGTGTTTTGAGTGAGGCTAAGATATGCCATGGTGCAGCGATAAGAAGAAAAAGAACAAAATTAGAGGGCAAGTAGGCTGGAAAAATAGCACGCCAGCGACGACTGTATGTGGCCCATAAAATGATAACCATACCTGGTACTGCAAGTGCCATGATACCTTTAGTCAGGACACCAAACGCACAAAAAACTGTGAACAACGCGTAAAATAGACGACGTTTTTTTGTCAGTATTTCTTGCTGTGCGCTATAAAAGCAAAAAAGGCTAAGCGTTACAAAAAGGCTGACTGCCATATCAAGAATAATCAGGCGCGACATAACAAAATAAATGCACGAAGAACCTAATATGAATGCTGAATAGAGCGCAGTGTGGCGATTAAAAACACGTTGTCCAAAAGCATATGTGCTAAGGATTCCTGTAAGGCCAAACAAAACAATTGGCAGACGCATGACCCATTCCTTTAAGCCAAAGGCATATTGAAAAGCAGCTTCGATCCAATAAAGCAAAGGGGGTTTTTCAAAGTATTTCACACCATTTAAGCGCGGTGTAATCCAATCACCTGTTGCGAGTATCTCACGTGGAATTTCAACATAGCGCGCTTCATCAGGCGTTGCAAAAGGGCGATTCCCGAGAAAAAGAAAATAGATAGGGGCGAACAAAAGTGTTAGCCATAGAATGTCCATCCAGAAAGTACGTATTCTTGTTTGTTTTATTTTAAGCATAGAAAAACCTAATTTCTTGTCATCCTCGGACTTGATACGAGGATCTCTAGTTGTTTAATAGCATGTCAGTATGTGCCTTGTAATTATTATAGATTTTCGGATCAAGTCCGAAGATGACAGGCGGGTAAAATGTGTGTTTGGATAGTATGTTCTGTATTACAATAATTTAACTGACATCAAGGCCATATGCACGTGCAAAAATCTCAATAGGGTGCATTTTTTGAAAATCAGGCGCGGATTCGTTTGGTTTATGCTTTGCTATGCCTTGCCTTATATGTTCCCCTGCAAGTGGGCATTCTGATGAGAAAATTGGGTTTCCCTTTTGCACAATTTGTCGCACGGCAGGTGTGCCAACTTTAAGGGCGAGTTCAAAATTATCTTCCATCATTCCCCATGTTCCGCCGTGCCCAGAGCAACGCTCAACAACGTGTACGTCCATATCAGGGATTAATCGAAGCATTTCTGCTGCTTTTGCACCGATATTTTGTGAGCGTGCATGGCATGCCAGCTGAAGGGTAACATCTTGGCCAAGTGTAGAAATCCCTGGAGTGAGTCCGAATTTTGAAACAAGTGAAACTATGTATTCTGAAATGTCATTTGTATTAGCTTTAAGTTTTTTGACGACTTCATCATCTGGGAGCATAAGTGGCCATTCACTTTTCATCATGAGTGAGCACGATGGTATGAGCGATATGATTATATATCCATCATCAATAAAGGGTTCAAAGAACCGCGCGATACGTTCACCACTCGTCGCAACACGAGGGATATTTCCAAGTTCAAGTTGTGGCATGCCGCAGCATCCGGGATATTCAACACGGACCTCAACGCCAAGATGTGCTAAAATTTTGGTGGCGAGCAATCCAAGTTGTGTTTCATTGTAGTTACCATAGCATGTGGCATATAAAACTGCCTTTTGCCCAAAGGCAGAGCCATTAATGTTGGTCGGAATGGGGGTGTCTTTTAACTGCCGAACGAGTGTTTTATTTGAAAATTTGGGAATGCTGGCATTTTTATCAATATGCGTAAGTTTTTGCAAAAGCGGCCTTGCGAGAGAGTTTTCTTTATTGAGTGTGTTTACAATAAGAGCCACTGCACTAAGAACAGTTGAATTGCGATCAACTTCGGCGAGTTGTTCTTTGATAAATGGGACCTGTTTTGTGGAAAATTGATGCGCTTTGTAACGCAGCATAAGATGGGGAAAATCAATGTTAAATTCATGGGGAGGTACGTATGGGCATTTTGTTAAAAAACACATATCGCAGAGTGTGCAATCATCAACAACAGCGGCGTAGTCATCGGTTGAAACACTATCAAACTCACCTGTTGCGCTGTCGTCAACGAGGTCGAATAGTTTTGGAAATGATCCGCACAAATTGAAACAGCGACGGCAACCATGGCACACGTCAAATTGACGTTCCATTTCCTTATCAAGGGATTCTTTATCCAAAAAATCAGGATTTTCCCAATCAAGTGGATGGCGTGTTGGTGCGCCAAGGCTGCCTTCGCGTTTCATAGAATTATCAATTCTTTTTATTCAGCCTCTAGAGAATCAAGCGCCTTTTGAAAACGGCCAGCGTGTGATTTTTCAGCTTTTGCAAGGGTTTCGAACCAATCTGCGATTTCATCAAATCCTTCATCACGCGCGCTGCGTGCCATGCTAGGATACATGTCTGTATACTCATGCGTTTCACCAGCAATCGCTGCCTTAAGGTTTTGTACGCTATTGCCAATAGGAAGTCCTGTTGCTGGATCCCCAACGGATTCAAGAAATTCAAGATGCCCATGTGCATGCCCAGTTTCGCCCTCGGCAGTTGATCTGAAAACGGAAGCTACGTCATTATGACCTTCAATATCCGCTTTTTGTGCGAAATAAAGATAGCGACGATTTGCTTGCGATTCACCAGCAAATGCTGCCTTTAAATTTTCTTCTGTTTTTGAGCCTTTAAGCGTTGTCATGAGAAGTCCTTGTGTTAAATGAAAGTTCATAATGGCTTACTATGACGGTGAACCGAAAATGAGTCAAGGGGGCAATGTTTAGGCATATTTTTGCAGCTAAAATTATACATGTGTATTTTCATCATTCACTTTTGGCAAGGTAAATACGAAATCACTCCCTCCCTCTGGCATTGATTGAATGTATATGTCACCTAAGTGTTCATTCACAATCTTTTGGCATGTGGCTAAGCCAATGCCAGATCCTTCATACTGATTTTTGCTATGGAGACGTTTAAAAGCAGAGAATATGTTTTTGTGATCTTCTTCTTCAATTCCAATGCCGTTATCTTGCACATGAAATTCCCAAAAGGAACCGCAATCGAGTGCAAAAATATTGAGAACAAGCGGTCTGTCAGATTTAAATTTAAAAGCGTTGCTAATTAAATTCGTTATAAGCTGTTCGATTTGACTTTCTATTCCTAAAATTACGGGTAAATTACCCACTTTTATATCTGCATCTGTTTCGCTAAGTCGATAGTTAAACATGTCTACGATTTCATGGACAACGGTATTCATATTAAGCGGAATTTTCTTAAGTCCTGATTGATGAGAAAGCTCAGCATAGGATAAAATATCTTTAATTAGGATCTTCATTCGATGTGTATTTTTCAAGATATAGTGCATATAGGACAATGATGTGTTATCTAAATTTTCTGAGTTCTGATCTATTAATAATTGAATGAAATTTGATATTCCTCTTAAGGGTTCCTTTAAATCATGCGAACAAATATGTGCAAATCGATCAAGTGCTTGATTCGAACGCGTCAAATTATCGACAGATTCTTTTAACTGTAAATCATCATTTACGCGTTTAGTAATATCATTTGCATAGATAATGATTCCACCAATTGATTGGTTTAATGTGTACCACGGGTGGATTGCCCACTCTATCCAAATGGGTTTGTCAGAAAACTCAAAAAGCTGTTCTGCTTCGCATAATACTATTTCTCCTGCTAATCCACGTAAATGGAGTTCTCGCCATTTCTTTGGTTGCTGCGGGGCAATTTCATAAGCCGATTTTCCAATTAAATCAGACAAATCGCAAAGATTATAGGCTTTGCACCATGCTTCACTTGCAAATTTATAACACATATTTGTATCAAACATGGCTACTTGCGCTGGTACTTGTTTGATGAAAAACGATACGATGCTGTCGAGTTTATTGTTATCAATCTCAATTTTTCTGAAGCTGATAATATGTGTTATTACCTCGATAAAAGGCGCCAAGAAAGATAATGTGTCATTTTCGAAAGGAATATCTTGTTCAAGAATAATTATTCCATATTGGTCAAATGGCAAATTAAGATAAATTCCTAGCAACGATTTTTCATTACTAGCTTGAATGAGATGATTTTTGCTGAATTGAAGTGTTTTTATGAAATGAAGTTTTTCAAGGGATAATGATAGATTTTCAATGTTTTTTCTATTGTGATCATGCAATGTTACATTTTTGTTTTTTTCGAAATTGGGTGAAGATGAAAATAAGAAAATAGCATTGGTTGAATTAGTGATTTTCTCGAGAGATCTCACTATTTCTGTGCATATAAAAGTTCCCGCACATAGCTCCTTCTGTAAGATGTTCGAGAGATTGCATTCATCAGTACATTTTTGATTGCATTTTTTAATATATTCAATTTCGGAAAAAATTAATTCAATGTTTTTTAATTTGAGCTTTTTTTCTTTATATGTAGTAATATCTGTGCATGTCCCCATCGCATGCAAAGGATTGCCAGCTGTGTCTTTCTTTATGATTTTTCCTCGTAGGCTAAACCATCTCCACGTGCCATCGCGACAAAGTTTGCGACTTTCCACTACGATGTATGTTTCTTTTCGATCTCTTATTTCCTTTGTTAAGCGTTCGATTGGTTCTATATCGTCTGGATGTGTTAATTGGCGGTATGCGCTATATGTTTGAATGCTTTCTTTTGTTTGAAATGCAAGTAGCTCTGCTAAATAAGGACATAAAGTGATTGTATCAGTAGGTACATCCCATTCTATAAAACCAAATGGAATAAAATTTTCATTGATAGACGTGTGATTTGGTTGCAATTTGCTGAGCACCATTAGTAATACGAAATTGAAACTAATGTGGAGCGTATAACAAAAAAATATGTCAATCAAGTGGGAATTGACATTAAATTGCAACCGATTTTCATGAGAGTGTCGTCGGTTTAAAGAACTCTAGATCAGCGGCACACGTCCTAGTATCAAGATTGTTCTACTTCAATAAGACTCGCTTATATTACTTAAAGTGAATCCTTTTTTGCTTTCATCCTCGCTTTATAGTGTTTTGCCCATTCATGTTTGTTTGCTTGCTCTGTCCGATTTATAGCCAAGGCATCTGCAGGCACTTCATCCGTGATAACAGACCCAGCAGCAGTCATAGCACCATCACCAATAGAAATTGGCGCAACTAAAATAGTGTCAGCTCCGATGTGGACGCGTTCACCAATGTGTGTTTTATGTTTAAAAAAACCATCGTAGTTCGCCGTAATCGTGCCTGCCCCGATATTGCTGGCTTCACCGACAGTTGCATCGCCTAAATAGGTTAAATGTTTAGCCTTGGCTTTTTTCCCGAGATGTGTTGCTTTTAATTCGACGAAATTTCCAATTTCAGCGCCTTCATCAAGAACTGAATGCCCTCTCACATGTGCGAATGGACCCACAGAAACATTGTTTCGTAACGTGCAGTCTTCAAGATAGCAAAAACTTTTGATGCGCACATTCTTTTCAACAACAACTCCTTTTTTAAAAACAACTGATGGTTCAACGATCGTGTCTTGACCGATGGATGTGTCCACCGAAAGGCGTGTTGTATGTGGTTGTTGAAAGGTAACACCTTTAGCCATGAGTGCACTCAGCAAGCGCTTTTGGATAAGTGAGTCAACTTTTTCAAGGTCTTCACGTGTATTAATGCCAGAGACTTCATCAAAATCAACGATAATTGCAGACGTAGTAGAGCCGTGTTCTACAGCCAAATGAACAAGGTCAGTTAGGTAATATTCGGATGAGGCGTTCGTGTTAGCGATACGTGGGATGAGTTTTTTGAGTAAATCATGGCGAATTTTATAAACCCCAGAATTTATTAATGGAGAATTACGAAGCACCTCATCAGCATCTTTATATTCCGTAATACGGCACGGTTTGTCGCCATCAAATACAATACGTCCATAAGGGGCGTCTCGTTGATCGTCAGGTAGTGGTGCGCATAAGAGTGTTAAATCTGCTTTGCTTGTCAATAATAGCGTAAGTGTTTTATCCGTTAATAGGGGGGTATCACCACATATAATAAGCACATCCGAAATTTCAGTCGACAATCCATCAAGACCTGCCATCACTGCGTGCCCCGTGCCTAATTGTTCTTTTTGAATAACGACTGTGTGATGCCGATAGTCAGGATGCTCTGCTGCGGTTGGCGAGGCTACAATAACAGTTTCATTAAGTGGAAGTTGCTCTAAAGTATGAACAACATGCCCCAAAACAGATCGCCCAGCTAAATCATGAAACATTTTAGCAGTACGTGACTGCAGACGTTTGCTTTGGCCCGCAGCCAAAACAATGCATCCTATTTTTTGTGATGTCATGCTGTTGGATTCCTTTGTGATTTAGTTTTAATGATTCTTCGTTCATTGATAATGGATTCAAATAATTGATGCCAATTTTGCTCTGCCCGTAAACGCATAAGTACAGCGCCAACACCAACGGATGCGCGATCCATAAAGACAAATTCCGGTGGAATACGAATGCCGCCAAGCGAATGTAGTTTTTGATGGACAGCTGTTGCGGTTTCCCAACCTTTTGAACCGCTAAATTCAGCCTGAATAGGACGGGTTCGATCGTCTAACAAAGGGTCGTATAAAAGGCGTGCCCATTCATTCATCACATCAATGAGTTCATTGGAGAGATTTGAAAATCCCCAACGCTCGTAAGCGGCAACCATATCGTCGCGTTTATTGTGTTTGAGCGCTTCATATAGATCAATGACACCATCAACAAAATTATCATCAAAACGGCGTACGCAACCAAAGTCAAGAAGCAGCAAATTCTGATCACGATCAATTTTATAATTTCCAGGGTGTGGATCACCATGAATCCAGCCATTTACATAAAAGGGGCGGTACCATGCACGAAATAATGTGCGCCCTAAGGTATTTCTGTCACTTTGAGAATAGGTTTCTGCCGCATTTAGAATTGATCCACCTTCCATCCATGACATGGTTAATAAGCGAGGGGTTGATAGATCTGTATATACGTTCGGTATTTTTACGTTGTCCGCATGATCGGCAAAAAAGGCCTGATAATCGTTAATGTTTTGTGCTTCGTTTACATAATCGAGCTCTTCCATAAGACGGGTTCGAATTTCAGTTATGACAGCATTAAGATCAAGTGCTTTGTTGAATAATCGATAGGAGCTTATGAGAAAAGTTAATTGTGATAAATCAGCTTCTACAATGGTATGCATGCTGGGATACTGTAGTTTTATGGCAAGTGGGTACCCGTCATGGCTAATGGCTTTGTGTACTTGACCAAGAGAAGCAGCGGCTGTGGGTACGCGATCAAACGAAGCAAAACGTGATTCCCAATTCGTACCAAGTTCAGTTTGCATGCGACGTTTCACGAAGAGAGGCCCCATTGGCGATGCGTTGCATTGGAGCTCGAGGAGCTCTTTCGCATATTCAGGTGGAATTGCGTCCGGGATTGTGGCCAGGAATTGAGCCACTTTCATGAAAGGACCCTTCATGCTGCTTAGTGCCGTTTTGAGTGTCTTCGCATACACGGCATCATCAATCGTATAATTAGTTACGCGTTCACCAATAACGCGCGCCGCTAATCCACCAACGGTTCCGCCGGCTGTAGCAAAGCGTTTTATTTTTGTAAGTAGTGGGGTTGTGTCGTCCATAGCTTATGTTACATAGATGCTTTATGGTGCATTGTAGTTGATTCCAAGCAGCAATGGAATGAAAGAACATTAGCTTTCTTACTGTTCTCTTTTTAAGGATGTGTTGATCAATCCAGCAACAGGTGTATCAGCGTGTATATATTCCATAGGGGCATCTGCTTCGGTAGGTTGAAATCCGAGAAGTGGCGCAATACGTGCAACAATATGGCCTGCTGTTGGGGCTGCGTTCCAGCCTGCAGTTGCATAATTATATGTTTTTGCCGAAGCTTTGGGGTCGTCTATCATGACAACAACCATTATTTGTGGATCTGATACTGGGAATGCGCCCACAAAAAAGGTGTTGCGGGATTTGCCACTATATCCGTGCCCCTTGTTTTGGTAAGAGGTTCCTGTTTTTCCAAATACTTCATATCCTTTGACATCAATGGTGCGCACTTGTGAGTTGCGCACAATCATGCGTAACATTTCACGAATAGACCGGGATGTTTTTTGTGATACCAACGGAACCAGATCATTTTGTGAATCTAATAATTCTTGGCGTTGTTCATATGATTTATACATTAATGTCGGTTTTACAGGTAGACCATCATTGATGATTGTGCCAATTGTTGACATTATTTGTAGTGGAGTTACAGCAATTCCATAGCCATAAGAGGCTGTCATTAATGTTGGTTCTTTCCAAACAGCTGGTATCAGTGGCTTACCAATTTCATGAATTTCAAGATGCGTTGCTTTTGTAATGCCAAATTTTTCAAAATATTCTTTTTGCTTTTGAATGCCAAATTGTTGTGCGACTTTAATGGCTACAATGTTTGATGAATAAATGAGGCCTTCTGATAATGTGAGTGGACGATTCTTACCTTTAAAGTCGGTGATTGTAAAACGACCCAGTCTAATAGGAGCGCTTGCATCATATATACTTCTGACAGTAGCATGACCACTTTCAAGCGCAATAGCTGTATTTACAATTTTAAACGTTGATCCTGGTTCATAAACACCGAGCGTATTTCGATTAAAAGTTGCTGTTGGCTTTACGTCATTAAGACGATTTGGGTTGAAGTCTGGAAGGGAAACCATAGCCAGCATTTCGCCTGTTTTGATGTCCATAACCATTGCATTGGCGCCTTCGGCCTTAAATTCTTCTACGGCGTTAGTTAATACGTCGTGAACCACGTGCTGCAATCGAACATCAAGTGATAGACGCACTGATTCATTGGATTTAGATAATTTTGCATTATGGAATTGCTCAACGCCAGAAAGTCCTGCACTATCAATTCCACAATAACCAACAATATGTGACGTTAGTTGTCCGTATGGATACACACGTTTGTAATCTGTTTGCAAATAGACGCCTGGTATACCAAGTTCGTTAACTGCTTGTTGCATGCGTGGCGGAATATGACGAACTAGCCAGCTAAAACCTTTGCCAGATGAAAGTCGATTGTACAATGTTTCATAACCAATCTCAGGAAAAAGCTTTGCTAATTTTGTAGCGGCGTCTTTTGCATTTAGGACAACTTTTGAATTTGTGTATAAAGAAGCGGTGACAAGATGGGTTGCAAGTATGCTTCCATTACGATCAAGGATTTCTCCGCGTGGATATAGATCGGTCTCGGACGTTAATGATTCATCATTTTTCAGTGTAGATTGCAGGGTCATGACATCAATTAATCGTCCTGCGATGGCGACGTATGACATAGCCATGACAATGCCTGCTGCAAAAACACGTTGACGCGCCATTTCAAGCAAAGACGCTTGGTGCACGGCTTCTTTCCAAAGTCCTAAATGACGGTTAAGCGCAAGAAGGGGTTTTTGAATGAATTTTTTCATGCGTCAATCCCTTCGCTTGCTTCTGCTGCAAACTCTGCCACGTACGCATCGAGAGCATTCGTTTGAGGGCTCTCTTTTGTCGCGTGTGCTTTAGGGAGTGTATTGGATCCCGCCATATCATGAAATGTTATGAGTTGGCCGCTGCTTACAGGTTTTAATTCAGTCAAATATTTTTGCGTAAAATGTTGTAAACTCTTGGGATCATTTAAATGTGTCAACTCAGTTTTTAAAATATGAATTGCATCTTTATTAGCGTGAATTTCTTTTTTGAGACGTGTGTCATGTTGCTCAAGGGCAATTACTTCATATTTAACGCGAAATAATACCATACCAACGACTATTGCGAGTGTTACAGACCAAAAGGTGGGGCGTCTTAGCATAAACCCTCCCGAAGCAGGCGGGCAGCGCGAAGTTTTGCAGAGCGACAACGTGGATTGCTTTGAATTTCTTCTGAAGTTGGTGAAATAGGTTTGCGTGTAATCGATTCAAAAAACACGTTTTGATTTAATAGCCACGGTGATTCGTTCTTTAAAAACTGTTTACACAAACGATCTTCGAGAGAATGAAAAGTCACGGTGACAAGCTTTCCAGTATTCTTAAGTGATTTAACTGAAGCGCGCAACGCCGCTTCTATCTCTATTAACTCATTATTAACGAAAATACGCAAGGCCTGAAATGTGCGTGTGGCGGGATCTATGCCATCTTTTCTGTAAACAATTTTTCGAATACAGTCCGCAAGCTGTAGCGTGCGTGTAAATGGAGCTTCTTTTCGCATTAATAGGATAGAACGTGCGATATGTCGTGATTTTTTTTCATCTCCATATTGAAATAGAATATGAGCAATATCTTCTTCTGAAAATGTATTAACAATATCGGCTGCAGATGGCCCAGTCGTTGGCGTCATACGCATATCGAGTGGTCCGTCAAAGCGAAAAGAGAAGCCACGCTCAGGTGTGTCGAATTGAAAAGAAGAGACGCCAAAGTCAAAAACGACGCCGTCAAAATAATTTTCATTAAAGAGAGCGGGGATGTCTGAAAAATTTCCCTCATGAAAGAAAAATCGATCAGGAAATTGCTGTTTAAGAGAGTGGCTGCGTTCTTTTGCTTCTGGATCTCGATCAAGTGCATGAACTATGCATTGGCTGGATTCAAGTATAAAACGAGTATATCCCCCTCCACCAAAGGTTCCATCTAGATAAATCCCGTCTTTTTGCGGGCTTAGAATATCGTACATTGGCTGCAATAAAACAGGTACGTGGCCAGGAATTTGCATACGCTTACAAAAAATAAATAAAGAAAATTAAATTAATACTCTTTTAATAGCATGGAATTCAAGTAATCGCAAGAGGAGAGTTACGCTTGTATCCGTAATTTGGTAAGGTCTGCTATGCTATCTGCTATCTGGCACTGTTTTCTGTATTTAAAAATTATCTTAATGTGCTTCATCCCAATTCTTTCCAACACCCGCTCCAACAATCAAGGGTACTGATAGTTGGGCAATATTTTCCATTATAGCTTTTGCTTTTTCTATGAAAATTTCTGTTTCTTCTGTTTTTACTTCAAATACCAATTCATCGTGTACTTGTAATAGCATACGTGCATCCATTGGTTCAGTTTGTAACCATTGGTGAATGTGTGCCATGGCTTTTTTAATGATATCAGCATTTGTACCTTGAAGCGGCGCATTCACGGCTTGGCGTTCTGCAAATTGACGAACAGCCCCGTTCCGATCATGAATACCTGGCGTATAGCAATGCCGTCCCATCAGTGTTGTTACATAGCCTTTATCGCGTGCTTCGTCTTTCATACGCGACATGAATGTTTCAACGCCAGGGTAGCGTTCCAGATACGATTTGATTAATACTGCTGCAGCTGTATTTGATATATTAAGCTGTTGGCCCAATCCATACGCGCTAATACCATAAATGATGCCAAAGTTAACAGTTTTTGCTTGTCGTCGTTGTTCGTGCGTGACCTGATCATACGGTATGTTGAATAGCTGGCTTGCTGTTGTTTTGTGAATATCAATATCGTTAAGAAATGCGTGTTTGAGTGCAGGAATATCAGCAAAATGGGCTAGCAATCGTAATTCAATCTGTGAATAATCGAGAGATACAACAACATAGCCATCATCGGCTATAAAAGCTTTTCGGATGCGTCTGCCATCTTCTGTGCGGACGGGGATATTTTGTAAGTTTGGTTCCGACGATGAAAGACGCCCTGTGCTTGTCCCAGTTAACGCGTAAGATGTGTGAATGCGCCCTGTTGTCGGGTCAATTTGAGCCAAAAGCCCTTCAACGTACGTTGATTGAAGTTTAGCCAGGCTGCGCCATTGTAAGACCTTCTCTGGCAAAATATGACCTTTTTGTACAAGGTCTTCCAAAACATCAGCATCAGTTACATATGCGCCCATTTTGGTGCGTTTTGGCGCAGGTAAACCTTGTTCATCAAAAAGCACTTCGCCTAATTGTTTTGGCGAGCCAATATTGAATTCACGTCCAACGAGGTGGAATATATCTTTTTCGAGCGCTTCCAAACGGTATACTAATTCGATGCCGTAATCTTTAAGCGTAGTTGGATCCACTTTCACACCATAATATTCCATCATCGCTATGACGGGGACTAATGGACGTTCTACATCGTAATAAAGCGTTGAAACCTGTTGTTCCGTCAACTTAGGCTTGAAATATTCGTATAGCATCAATGTAATTTCAGCATCTTCTGCTGCATAAGTAGTGGCTGTTTTAAGATCTATTTGATCAAAGGTTTTTTGATTTTTCCCTGTGCCTGCAATGCTTGTAAAGCTTATGGTATCTCGTTCTAGATATTTCTTTGCGAGATAATCCATCCCATGGCTATGTTGTCCGCCAAAAAGACAATAAGACATAAGCATGGTATCTTCAATTGGTCGCATGGAAAGTCCATCATTTGTAATAATGCTTATATCATATTTAAGATTCTGGCCGACTTTTAGAATGCCAGTTTGATTGAGGAAAGCTGATAGTAGTGGTTTGATTGCGCCAAAGTCTGCTTGAGTTTCTTCAGTTGTATGGCGAAATGGAATATAAGCAGCCTTAATATTTCCATTACTGGTGCGAAAAGCAAGAGAACATCCAACCCAAGTTGCTTGACGAATATGAAGAGATGTCGTTTCTGTGTCAAACGCGACGGCTTCAGCAAGAGAGGCTTCTTCAAGGAAAGCAGTAATTTCTTCTAATTGAGTGAGCATTTGGTAGTTATGATTTTTGTGCACTAAAAGTGTAGGTGCAACAGACACGGAATTGCCATTGGTTAATTGATGCACTTCGTTTTGCACCCGATTGAGCAGTGTTTTAAAGCCCATGCGTGCCAGAAAATCAAGTGTTGCCGCAGATACCCCAGCAACAAATAAGGCGTCAAAATCAAGCGGTAGCTCAAGGTTATCGATAAGTGTCACGAGTTTTTTAGATATTCGTGCCTTATCTGCGTTGTCAATCAGTGTCTGACGGCGTTTAGGTTGTTTAATTGTATGTGTTTGCGCAAGCACTGTTTCAAGATCGCCATATGATAAAATTAGTTCAGCTGCTGTTTTAACACCTATGCCGGCAACGCCAGGAATATTGTCAGAAGCATCGCCTGCAAGTGCCATAACATCAATGACTTTTGTAGGAATAACACCAAATCGTTCAACGACTTCATTCGCGCCGATCGTTTTACGTTTAAGTGGGTCATAGATGGTGATGTGATCTGTAACAAGCTGCATTAAATCTTTATCACCTGAGACAATGACAACTTCAAAACCAACAACGGCTGCTTGGCGTGCATAGGATGCAATCAAATCATCTGCTTCATAATCTGCCATCTCAACAGAAGGTACGCCGAATGCTGCGCATGCATCGCGAAATAATGGGAATTGCGGTACCAGATCGTCAGGGGCAGGGGGGCGATGCGCTTTGTATTCTGCATACATACGTTGACGAAAGGTTTGGCGTCCTGCATCAAATACAACAAGGAAATGATGGTGGCCATGATCAAGAACGAGTTGCCTCAACATGTTGCAAAAGCCATAGACAGCGCCAACGGGGGTGCCATCAGGTGCTGTGAGAGGAGGAAGTGCATGGTACGCGCGGAAGATGAAACCAGAGCCATCAATAAGAAAGAGTTTTTTCATTGAATTGCCTTATTATTAGTTGAATGAGTTATCGTTAAGATACCTAATTTCATGTCTTATTGATATACCCATTGCATCTCAAATCATTGATTTTGATCCTTATCTTTCCCCCCATAAAGTTCGTTTTAAAAAGCCTAACTTAGGTTAACTAAGCGCGGTTTTTAAAACGAATTTCTGTGATAAAATCTTAACGTCAAAAGTGAACATTTTGAAATGCAATGGGTAGTGGGAGATTTCAAATATTGCTGCCATAATCAATTTAGTGTTGAAATGCTATAGCATTTTTAAAGCTGAATCGATTACAATGCAGCATTAATTTAAATTATGAATGCAGATGACCATATCACCAAGACTCAAACTTGTCTATCTTGTAGCGGATGATCGTTATTTCTGTACGCATCGATTGCCACTCGCGATTAAGGCACAACAACAAAATTTTGATGTGCACGTAGCATGTCCAAATGGTGCGTCCTCAAAAGAGATAACGCAGGCTGGGTTAACCCTGCATTCACTTCCTTTTAATCGAAAAAGTTTAAACCCACTCGATGGTATTCGTACTATTTGGCAAATTTATACACTTTACAAACACTTGAAACCGAATTGTGTTCATCATGTGGCGATTAAGCCAGTGCTATTTGGTACAATTGCTGCGCGTCTCGCTGGTGTGCCTAAGATCATTAATGCTGTTGCAGGTTTGGGGCATGTGTTTGCTTCTCGTTCTTGGTTGATCATGCCGTTGCGAATGATGATGCGTGTGTTACTACGTTCAAATCGCGTGAAGATTATCGTACAGAACCCAGAAGATCAAATTGAGCTTGAAGCACTTGCGCAAAAGCCTGTGCATCTTATTTATGGTGCAGGTGTAGACACGGATCAATTTTCTCCAACGCATGTTGCACTAGCTGAAAAACCTGTCGTAGTTACGCATGCATCGCGCTTGCTGTGGTCAAAGGGAGTTGGTGAATTAGTGGCGGCTACACGCAAGTTGCGCGCACAAGGATACTCGCTTTGTGTTCAAATAGTTGGTGAGCCAGACATGCAAAATCCTGATGCAATCCCTGCTGAAACACTACAGGCGTGGCATAATGAAGGCATCATCACTTGGTTGGGTTATCAAAAAAACATAGCAGCAATTTATCAAGCGAGCCACATCGCCGTGCTCGCCAGCTATTACCGTGAAGGGATACCAAAAACACTGATCGAGGCAGCATCGGTTGGTTTGCCAATTGTGACAACAGATATGCCTGGATGCCGCATTATTGTTGATCATGGTGTAAATGGTTTGCTGATTCTGTCACGCGATGTTGATGCGTTGACAGATGCATTGGCCAGACTGATAAATGATTCAAATCTACGAAAAACCTTTGGTGAAGTGGGGCGCTCACGCGTATTAAGGCAGTTTGCAGCACCTATTATTTATGATCAGACAATAGAATTATATAAGTAGAAGGGCATTACTTCTCTGCCATTCAGTTAAGGAAAACTCACGCTTCCGTCATCACGAGGAGTCGAAGACGACGTGGTGATCCATGTGCTAAACAGCCTGGATTGCCACACCTGCTACGCAGACTCGCAATGACGGCTTATCAACCGACTGGTGAGGTGTTTATTTTGTTAATTCTTCTAATTGATCAATTAACCCTTCAATCATTGAAAGTCCTTTTGCCCAAAAGTTAGAATCAGTCGCATCCAATCCAAACGGTGCGAGTAATTCTTTGTGGCGTTTTGATCCTCCGGCTTTGAGCAAATCAATATATTTATCCTGAAATCCAGTTGGATTTTGTTGGTATACGGCAAACAAAGAATTGACCAAGCAATCGCCAAACGCATAGGCATAGACATAAAATGGTGAATGAATGAAATGAGATATATATGCCCAGTAGTTACAAACAAGTGGGTCTATATGAACCGCATCACCAAGGGCTTCTTTTTGCGTATCCAGCCATATAGTGTTGATTTCATCGATTGAAAGTTCGCCATTACGACGGCCATTATGAACGCCAACTTCAAACAGATAAAAAGCGACTTGGCGCACAACAGTGTTGAGCATATCTTCAATTTTACCAGCAAGCATTTGACGTTTTTCAGCAGGAGTCTTTGCTTGTTTAAGTAGGCTTTGGAACGTGAGCATTTCACCAAAAACAGAGGCCGTTTCAGCAAGGGTTAATGGCGTGTTGGCAAGCAGATAACCTTGTTTAGCGGCTAAAACTTGATGAACACCATGTCCTAATTCATGCGCAAGTGTCATAACATCGCGCTTTTTCCCATGAAAATTTAAAAGCACATATGGATGCGCTGAAGGCACGGTTGGATGTGAAAATGCGCCAGATGTTTTGCCATCGGTTGAAGGGACATCAATCCAATTTTTATCAAAGAATTCACCTGCGATGCTGGCTATGGTTGGGCTAAATTCGCTATAGGCATCCATAACTATTTTACGTGTTTCAAGCCATGTAAATTTGGTGTCATCGGTATCTGGCAAAGGTGCATTACGGTCCCAATATTGAATAGATTGGACGTCCATCATCTTTGCTTTAAGCGCATAATAGCGATGTGCAAGTTTCGGATAGCTTTGCTTAACCGCCGCCACAAGGGCATCAACAACTTCAGCTTCCACTTGATTCGCAAGGTGCCGTTCATGCATTGGCGATGCATATGCGCGCCACGTATCTTCAATTTCTTTATCTTTTGCGAGCGTATTTGTGATAAAGGCAAATAACGAAGATTTTGAAGAAAGGCCTTCAGCCAATGCCATCGCTGCTTGACGTCGTTTCGTCGGGTTGCTATCTGACATAAGTTCAGTAACGCTGGATAAAGAGTGCTCTTTGCCATCAACCAAGAACGACATGCTAGCCAGTGTTTCATCATACAATCGATTGAGTGCACGCGATGACGTGAGGGACTTCTCAAGAAATACTTTTTCAAGATCTGGGCTTAGCTGATGTGCCTTGAACGCACGTATTTGATCAAAATAAGGACGGTAACGCGCAAGATCTGTTAAACTTTTGAAGGCCTCTTCAAGACGCTCATCGGCAATTTCATTAAGTTCAAGTGTAAAGAAAATAAAGAGCCCACCTAAGTTTGTCAGGCGTTCTTGTGTTTGCTGATACATCAACAATATATCTTGATCTTTGATGTTTTTGTAGTAGCGTAAACCTGCATAGCTTGCAAGACGGCCGAAGCGCTCCTGAATAGCTTCGTATTGCTTGATCGCATTTAATAAGTCACTTGGCGTCCAGTTTGTACGAGTGAAGACACCTTTAAATTGTTTTTGAAATGCTGCAGATTCTAGTTCACTTTGATCCCAATCTCGTGCAATGGCTGGGTCTTTATCACTTATATAAAGTGCGCTTAAATCCCATTCAGGGTAATTTTCAATCCCAAGAACATCGTGTGTCATTGCTACAATTTTCCAATATTTTATATGAATTTGGATTAGTGTAGCATGCTCATGAATGATGGCAAATGGAATTCTAAACCTTTGATACTCTCATCTTTCCTAATTTATAGATGAAAAAGAGAAGGCCAAGAGAAGCTGCAGCGATACATCCGCTGGCAATATACATAGTTGCCATTGAAAAACGATCGGCAATCATGCCGCCAAAAATACCAGCAAAAACAATCGAGCCTGCACTAAATAAATAAAAGATACCAAAACCTGTTCCGCGCAAATCAGCAGGCACAAAGTCTGCTATAAGCGCTAAGAACATGCTTTCTGTGATGCCTCTTTGGATACCCCAAACAGCAACCCCAATCATAGCTACTGTTAAATTAGGTGCTAAGGCGAGGAGTAAATCGGCAAGAACTAGGCAAAAACAACCAAGTGCCAAAATGTAATGACGCGGAATACGATCAGAAAAACGACCAATAGGGTAGGCCGTCAATGAATTGGCAGCATTATACGTAAGAACAACCATAGGAACCCATTGTTTTGGCAGGTCGAAGTTTATATTAGCATGAAGACCAAGAAGTGATTCACTTACGCGCGCCAGCATAAAAACCGCCACAATAAGCATGAGGTACCAAAAAGGCTTACCCAGACGCGGCATGTCACTTAAGTGTAAGGGGTGACGTTTTGGTTTTGTTTGGTTTTCCATTTCTTCAGGTTTTAGTTTTGAATCTCGCACAAAAATAAGCAAAATAATGAGCGCTATTATAGGCGGAATACATGCCATCCAAAAAATTTGTTGATAGTTATTAGATGTCCAGTACATGGCAAATACTGCAAGGCCACCGCCAATAACTGATCCAGCATTGGTGAGTGCTGTTCGAAGACCAAAGCATTCACCTTTAATATCTTGCGGTGATAGATCAGCAATTAACGCATCACGCGGTGTTGATTGCATTCCATTGCCAATACGTTCAAGAATGCGCGAGATGAATATAATACTATAAGCCATTCCTACAGCAAAAAATGTGACGGAAAAGGCCATAACTGGGCGTGAAAACATAGCCATACCAAAACCAATAACCATGATGGTCTTTCGGCGTCTGAAATAGTCACTGATGATCCCTGAAAATACTTTCATGATATACGCAATAGCGTCAACAATATGCTCTAATGATGAAATCCATTGAATGCCAATACCCTGTCCATACAAATAAATTCCTGATAATGAAAAAACAAGAGCGGACGAAATATTAAGCAAGCAGCTTGCCATCCCAATAGCCCAAATTGATGAGGGAATGGGTGTTTTTATTTTTTTTTCATTGTTTTTCATAAAATAGTTTGACCATTTCTAAAAAATTAAATTCACGACGCTATGCTTAATATGCAAGCGATTGTTTAAAATATATTTAAATAAATACCAGGAGAACACGATGTTCAAAGAAAAAACTGTTTTGATCACTGGGTTAGCCAGCGGAATAGGCCGTGCTATTGCCGATGCTTTTGCCAGTCAAAACGCAAATATCATACTCAACGGGATAGAATCCATAGGTGAAATTAACCCTATTTTGGGGGGAATGTCAAGAAAAACACAAGGGGTAGTGGTAGATGAAAAAATGGGCTAGCTAAACCTGACGAAATTATAGGTGTGAGTGCATATTCATCTGCAAATTGATCCAATTGGTGTTATTACAACGGATGCTGGCCAAGTGAATAGGTAAATGGAGCAGCATGTGAAATTGCATCCACAAGTATCGCTGCTTGCACAGATTCTTCAACATCATGGACGCGAATAATTCGTGCGCCTTTCATTATGCCCACGGTCAGTGCAGCAAGGCTGCCTCCAAGGCGCTTGTCAACGGGGGCGTTTACTGTGTAGCCAATAAAAGATTTGCGTGAGGCGCCAAGTAAAATAGGGTAGGGCAGTTTTGTGATTTCATTTAATCTTGCCATGATTTCGATATTCTGCTCGACTGTCTTTCCAAAGCCAATACCTGGATCAAGAATGATTTTGTTCTGATTGAGGCCCTTTTCAATTGCAAAATTTGCTTGTCGTTTAAGGTCATTGCAAATACGTACGATGATGTTTTCGTTAGCGTTTATTTCGCTCGTTAGGTAACGTCCACCTAGAGTCGTTTTTTCAATCACACCAGCATTAAATGAATGCATAATAATCGTATAGCATTGGTGTGCAACGGCAACATTGACCATCTCTGGATCCAACAATAATCCGCTTACGTCGTTGATGATGTTTGCCCCATGCTTCATTGCCTCGTCTGCAACAAGCGCTTTTGTCGTATCAATAGAAATAGGAATATCAAAATTTTGTCGAATTGCTTCGATAATTGGAATGGTCCGTTCTAGTTCTTTATCCAAACTAACGGGTGCTGCGCCTGGGCGCGTGCTTTCCGCGCCAATATCCAGAATATGACAGCCAGCGTTAACAAAGCTTTCAGTTCTTTTGAGTGCATGATCAATTAAATCAGATTTTCGTTGCGTAGGATCATATATACCATCACCTGACACTGAATCAGTTGTGATGTTGAGAATAGCCATGATATGCGTATGTTTATCAAAATTAAATGCCATAATTATGTGTTTCCTTATTTTTTTTTTATTTTCGCGGTATATAGCGTTCGTCATGTTTGACGAGCAGGCGTTTAGCCTCAAAAAACTCACCTTTAAGTGTACCCTCTGCGATGACGCCTTGCTTTTCACGAAAAAGTTCAGGGGCGATGCCATGATACTGAACGATCATCGTTACACTATGTTCGTCAATAACGGTAAATATTAAATCAAGCCCATTCTTTTTGATGCTTCCAGTTAAGACAAGCCCTCCTAATCGGAAACGTTTTCCTGATTTTATTGAGTGCTCTTTTGGTAGCTGTGCAAATTCAGTAGGTGTGATGAAAAACAACATATTTTCGCGAAAAGTGCTTGTTAACCATAACGCAAGTCCAGCAGTAATAAGAAATGCACCGATAACGTGGATTAGGCGTTCATGTGTTCGTGTCATGAGACTTAACAATTTTAAGATAAAGGATGATAAGAAAAAATAACGTTATTCCATAAGAAAGCATTACATAGCACATGAAGGCGCCCTCATGTTCTCGTTCAGCAGTCGCTCCATGCGATAGGTACCTAAATAAATGGCATACAGTGCAAAGGCGATCGCCATTATCCAAAGCGGCCATGCCATTGAAGAGTGAAGCGCCGATGTTGTTGAAAATACACGAATCGTGGCTGGTTGGTGGAGTGTGTACCACCATTCAACGGATCCTTTGATAATAGGAATATTGATGAAACCTAGCACAGAAAGAAAAGATGCTGGCACAAGCTGCCTTAGGCTATGAGGACGGCTTAAGTGGATATAGCCAATATATAAAAGAAACAGAATGAACATTGAGGTAAGTCGTGCATCCCAAACCCAAAAAGTCCCCCACGTTGGTTTGCCCCATAAACTTCCCGTGATTAGGCTAATGATGCAGTACGTTAAGCCGATGGGCGCCACGGATTTACTTATCAAAAAGAATTGTGGCATGCGTGTGACAAGGCCTGCGGCTGACAGTATGGCCATGCTACTGTAAATAGCTAATGCACCCCATGACGCAGGTACATGAACATAGAGTATGCGTGCATATTCACCTTGTTGATAATCAGCAGGGGCAAAGAAAAGGCCTCCAAAGAATCCAAAGAAAAAAAGTAAAATAGCTGGAATGCCTGTTAATTTGCGAAGAAAGAGTGCCGTTCTTAGTAATTCTTTTGGTTTTAGAAATGCATATATGTGTGTGTACATAACACGTTTACTTCTGAAAAAGTGTTCGAATTTCAGCTTGTTTTGTCAAGTCTGTTTGAAAAATGCCAGTATGGTGAATTGTGATAAGTTGCGCGCCAGATTTATTAACGCCGCGCCCTAGCATGCAATGATGTGTTGCCTCAATCATGACCGCAACACCTTTAGGTTTTATCTGCATATCGATAGCTTTTGCGATTTGTGCTGTCATTTTTTCTTGGATTTGCAAGCGTTTGGCAAATGTTTCTACAACACGTGCTAATTTGCTAATGCCAACAACACGAGAATTTGGCAAATAAGCAACGTGCGCGACGCCTAGAATAGGTGCCATATGGTGTTCGCAATGTGAATAGAAAGGGATATCACGTAACAGAACAATGCCATTATAGTCAGAAATTTCATCAAATGTTTTTTGAAGAAGCTGTGCGGGATCTTCATTATACCCTTTGAAATGTTCAGTTAAAGCACGTACAACCCGTCCAGGTGTATCCAAGAGTCCTGCACGCAAAGGATCATCGCCTGTAAAGGCGAGGAGTGTACGAACAGCCTCTTCTGCATCATGCTGTGTCGGCTTATGAGTAGGTGTTTCTTTATTCATCAATGTACGCTTGCGCTGGCAAAAGGGCTATCCAGTGAAAATGGTGGGATTTCCACGCGAATGAGGTCACCTTCAGACGTTTCCATTTCATAATGACCGCCCATAAATCCAGATGGTGTATGAAGCGGGGTTCCGCTGGTATATTCAAAAAGTTCACCCGGATTTAAAATAGGTTGTTCGCCAATGACGCCTTCGCCAGAAACTTCTTTTACGTGACCGTTCCCATCGGTAATGCGCCAAAAGCGGCTCATTAGCTGGTAAGGTGCATCACCCAAATTCTCAATCTGGATATGATAACTCCACATGAACTGAGATTTCTCAGGCAGAGAGTGCGACTGTAAGAAATAAGGCTGTACAGTTACGCAAATTTCTCCAGTTGTGGAGGTATATGTGAAATTCTTTGATTTCATTTGACTGATCTCTCAAAATGACTCGAATCTAATGATGACTCATTAAACCTAAGTTCACATCATATGTCAAATTTCAAATGAAGTATTGTCGATAAAAAGAATATTGAGGTCTGCTCGCATAAGCTGTTGTTCATTTATATCATGCGAGCATGTTTGTTATCATGCTACCCGTCACTTTTTGTCACTCCACCCTTGTCATTCCCGCGGAGGCGGGAATCCAGAAAAGCCCCTTTAAAAACCGTGAGTTTGGGGAGAGCTAAACAGCCTGGATCCCCGCCTCCGCGGGAATGACAGTAAGAAAAATAAAAGTGACGGGTAGCATGGTTTGTTATTAAGAACTATTTTTTCGTGAAGTAATACGTAGTAGGTGTTGATGTTAATGCGTTATTACGTATATTTTCGTTTTCAGAACCTGTTTCTGAATTAGTTGTTGCGGCTGATGATGTAATTGATAGAGCAGACACATTGTTGATTGTTATTGACAAAGGTAAGAACTCTGCTGTTTTTACCACGGAAAGGAGTTTCTTATTCACTCTATGTGAAGCGAAAAATCCAAATGAAGAGGAAATTTCTTTTTTCCCTACTAACTTTAATAACGAAGATCCCTTGATATGATGAGACGCTGGCTTTGATTTTTTCCAGAGTTGTGCTATATTAGCTTGTTGTTTTTGATAGATTTGTGCTTCACTGTGTGTAGCTACAATAGCGTCTATTTCTTTAGATGTGATATCCCTAGCTATAAATGTTCTTGATTGCTGGAATTTAGCAGTTTTGTGTGCCGTTTCTGCCCTTTTCCCATTTCGAACAAATTGTTTGTATGTGGAGGTGTCTGAGTACCTGTATGCAGAAGTATTTGTATATCCTCTGTCATCAGATTCCCGTAAGTTAAATCTCAAATCCACAGACATGGACTCAGTATTTGCTAATGTTATAATTGCTAAAAAAGCTGGTAAAAATTTATTCATATTATATCCTGTGAATTAATTGGTTGATTGCTAGTAAAACTGATATGGGGATGGAGTTTTATACTTTCAAGTCCAATTCTATTTTTTTATTTTTCATGCCAAGAAAAACAAAAAAAGGTATCTGAATTTATATTTAAATAACAATTGCTGTTCAGTGTTATCTGTTTTCCGTGTTGTCGATGTAACAATCATATGCAATGAATATCTTCGTATTTTACGTTTGTCGTAGCCATTTTTCAGTTGAACATGCTATAAAGTAAAAATCGTATGATTCACGCACATCTACATTCGAAATAAGAACAAACGTGATCAATTTATATTTTAATAGACATATTTTTCATTTCTTTCTTCTTGGCGTAGCAAGTGGAATACCTTTTCTGTTAACATTGTCTACGCTTAGTTTTCGTCTGACTGAGTGCAAAATTAGTGCCTCTATGATTGGCTTATTTACGCTGGTTACTTTGCCGTATAGCCTTAAGTTTCTTTGGGCCCCATTTTTAGATCGCTTTGCTCATTATTGTTTTAAATCTCGCCACTCAGGGCTTAAAATATGGGGTGTTTCTGCGCAAATAGGGCTTGTTATTTCAACACTATTATTAGGTTTCTTTGATCCAATGCAGCAGTTGGGGGCGGTTGCCATGGCCGCTTTTGCATTGTCTTTTTTTGCTGCTAGCCAAGATATTGTCATTGACACGTTGCGTGTTGAATTGCTTGCATCCAATCAAATTGGGGCAGGGGCTGCAGTTGAATCAATTGGGTTTAAATGCGGCATGTTAATTGGAGGAGCTGGCGCGCTCTATCTTGCATCACTCTATGATTGGCGTTGGGCCTATTGGATTATGGGCTTTATTCAATTGCTTGGAATTCCTGCTTTGCTCTTTATCCCTGTTACTGCGGTAGGTACTGTATTTGCACCAATTGTATCATTCATTCAAACACTTAAAACAAGTTTTCAAAGTTTATACGAAGAAACACCTTTTTTGTATTTAATTTTATTCATTCTTCTTTTTAAAGTTTCAGATACAGTGATGAATGCTATGTCGGCTCCTTTCTTGCACGATTTAGCGTTTAATAAAATTGAATATGCAAATATCACAAAATCATTTGGTATTTCGCTTATGGTGCTAGGTGGTTTAGTTGCAGGTTATTTAATCCACCAACTAGGGGTTATTTTTATTGTAGGTGTTAGTTTGTTTTTGCAAGCTGTATCATGTTTACTGTTTATTATTCAGGCTTGGGTTGGTCATAATTTATCTGTTTTGGTAATTACAGTAGGTGTTGAGAGTTTTGCATCTGGTATGGCGTCAGCAGCATTTATTGCAATGATTACAATTTACTGTAAGTCCCCCTTTTCTGCGGGGCATTTTACATTTTTGTATGCTGTGGGATCATTAAGTCGCGTGATAATATCATTATTAGCTGGCGTAATGGCTGATTTTGTGGGGTGGAGCTGGTTGTTTTTCTTGACCGCACTTACAACAGTGCCAGCTTTTTGGTTTTTAATTTGTATAAAAAGGACAACAAAATGAATGATAAAAAAATAATAGCAGATAAGAATGGGAAGCCGCTCACCGAGCGACAAAAGAAACTTGCAAGTGCTTTAAGAAAAAATCTTATGAAAAGAAAGCAGCAACAACGGGAACGTGTGGCGCTTGATGTAGATCAAGCAACGGTAAGTGAGATTGAAAATACTGAGGTGAAAGAAAACAGCGAGACTGAGCAGAAATGAGCTACCTTATAGATATTATAGCCGATCACTATTTGTTGATAAAATTTTTTCATTTACTGGCTGTATTTTGCTGGATGGCAGGATTATTTTATTTGCCCCGTATCTTTGTTTATCATGTTGAAAGTACGAATGAAGAAAGCAAAAGAACACTCGATGTGATGGCAGAAAAGCTTTATCGCTGTATTATGACACCAGCAATGCATGCATCACTTTTGTTTGGTGGATTACTCTTTTTGTTACCGCAAAATCGAATCGCTGGCTGGATGCATTTAAAATTAACTTGTGTTTTGGCCCTAGTTGTGTTCCAATTATACCTGAACAGATGCCGCTTAACATTGGCCATCCGCGTTCCCTTCAAATCAGGCCGTTTCTTTCGGCTTATCAATGAAATCCCCACGATTGCCCTTATCATTATTTTGATATGTGTTGTATTCAAGTCTTTCTAATTAGGATAAAAATAATTCCATGCACCTCCAAGACCTTAAACGTAAAACACCTGCTGAACTTATCATTATTGCTGAAGAGCATGGGATTGAGCATGCAAGCTCACTTCGCAAGCAAGATTTAATGTTCGCTATTTTAAAAAAATTGGCTGAAAAAGACATTGCAATTTTTGGTGATGGAGCGATTGAGATTTTACAAGATGGATTTGGTTTTCTGCGTTCTCCCGAATCTAATTACTTAGCCGGGCCTGATGATATTTATGTCTCTCCAAGTCAAGTTAAGCGTTTTGGCCTTCGTACGGGTGATACGGTTGAAGGGCAAATTAGGGCTCCGAAAGATGGAGAACGTTATTTTGCCTTAGTAAAAGTAAATAAAATCAACTTTGAAGATCCTGAAAAAATTCGTCATCGCATTAATTTTGATAATTTAACGCCTCTTTATCCAGACGAACGGCTTCGCCTTGAAATTGAAAGTGATCAAAAGAGTGGTGTGAATGGTAAATATTTCACGCAGCGCATTATTGATATGGTTTCGCCAATTGGAAAAGGCCAGCGTGCCTTACTCGTGGCGCCACCACGTACCGGTAAAACAGTGATGTTGCAGAACATTGCACATTCGATTGCAGAAAACCATCCTGAAATATATTTGATTGTTTTGTTGATTGATGAACGACCAGAAGAAGTTACGGACATGTCACGTTCCGTTAAAGGCGAAGTAATTAGCTCAACGTTTGATGAACCTGCCTCACGCCATGTTCAAGTAACAGAGATGGTTATTGAAAAAGCGAAGCGATTGGTTGAACAAAAACGAGATGTTGTTATTTTGCTCGATTCAATTACACGTTTAGCGCGTGCGTATAACACGGTTGTTCCTTCATCAGGAAAAGTATTAACTGGCGGTGTAGATGCAAATGCTTTGCAACGACCAAAGCGTGTTTTAGGTGCTGCCCGTAACATCGAAGAAGGTGGATCACTTACTATTATTGCGACGGCGCTTGTTGATACAGGATCACGTATGGACGAAGTTATTTTTGAAGAGTTCAAAGGAACGGGTAACGCGGAAATTGTGATGGATCGCAAATTGTCTGATAAACGTATTTTCCCGGCTATTGATATTAATAAGTCAGGGACCCGTAAAGAAGAATTATTGATTACCGATAAAGCTGAATTGGGTAAAATGTGGGTATTACGTCGTATTTTAAATCCGATGGGTACTGTAGAAGCCATGGAGTTTTTGCTCGATAAGCTGAAATATAGCAAGAGCAATGAAGACTTTTTTCAATCGATGAATAGCTAAAATATTTTTAAAAACACATAAAACTAAAACCCACAGTTGTTTGGCTCGTGGGTTTTCTGCGTTATATTAAAACTGAGTTGATACGTAGCTAAATCAAGATCCTTATAAAGGCTGTGTGGGATATATCAAAAGAAGGAGCTCGTCATACAAATTGAACAGGCATGTTGCTACTTTAAATGAGATTGAAGTACACTCAAACAGATACTGTGCGTGAAATACGGAATTTTAGATGTTAAATATACCCAGGCCTGTGCCGTTTGTTCTTATTTCTTCAAACCATGGAACAATGATCGTTAACAGAAATGATTATCACTCTAATGGTCAAGATTCTGCCTATGGCGTTGGATATCAATTGTTAAACACGTCAAGTTTTGATCAACCAGAAATAAATTTTGCTCTTGCTTTATTGGATAAGAGAAGGATTAGCTTTGGGGAAGGTGTTGTGGCGATTGATTGTGGAGCAAATATTGGTGTACACACAATCGAATGGGCTCGTTTAATGTGTAACTGGGGTGAGGTAATATCTTTTGAAGCCCAAGAAAAAATATATTATGCCTTGGCAGGTAATGTGGCTATTAATAATTGCTTAAATGTGACCGCTAAGTATTGTGCGGTAGGCTCGAAATGTTCCACCATAGAAATTCCTGAGCCAAATTATTTAATTCCATCATCATATGGTAGTTTTGAGTTAAGGAAGAATGTTAAAAATGAATTTATTGGCCAGGAGATAGATTATAATAAAACAAAATCTATCCCAGTGGTTACGATTGATTCCTTAAACTTATTACGCATAGATTTTATTAAAATTGATGTTGAAGGCATGGAGGAGGAAGTATTAATTGGTGCTAAAGAATCAATTGAAAGATTTAAGCCAATAATGATCATTGAAATTATTAAATCTGACAAGGCTTCAATAGAAGGTTTTTTGCTGAAGAACGGTTACAAGTTATTTCCGGCGGGGATAAATATACTTGCTATACACGGCGATGATCCAACCTGTGAAGCGTTAAGATACGAAAATAATACGTTGTTTTTAAGTTAGTTATACATCCATGCATTTACCCCTTTTATTATTGTTTTTCATGTCAGCAATTACCATTGCTTAGTGAAAATATCTATGCGCCCGCACTGCCAGCATTAGCTGCGTATTTTGAAACATCCGCAAAATTAATTGAATCTACTCTTAGTATCTACTTTGCTGGGTTCGCTTTAGGCGTATTCGTTTGGGGATATGTTGCAGACCGTATAGGACGGCGATCATCCATGATTTAGGGCTGGATTATTTATATCTTGGCTACATGTATTTGCAGTATATCAACAGATATATGGGTGTTTTTTGTGGCTCGTTTTGTTCAAGCTTTTGGCGCTAGTGTGGGATCAGTGATTGGGCAAACAATTGCACGTGACATTTACTCCGGTAAAGAACGCTCACTTATATTCACCAAAATTGGCTCGTATCTTGTTATCGCTCCAGCGCTTGGGCCTTTCATTGGAGGGACGCTCTCAACTTATTTTGGATGGCAAAGCAATTTTTACTTTTTGTTGATTCTATCTGTTTTCTTGTTGATTTACATCATCTGTAAATTGCCAGAAACAATGCCAGAGAATATGCTTAAACCAAGACCTTTTTCGCTTATGAATAAAATGCTGAGGGACCCACTTATTTGGGTTAGTGCTCTGATTGTGGGCACTGTTAATGGTCTGGCCTTTAGTTTTTATGCAGAAGGACCTTTTATTTGGGAGAAGCATTTTTGTTATGATATGCAGAGTTATGGCTATCTTGGTTTGTTTTTAGCTACTGCTGCAATTCTTGGAGGAATGTTGGCTCGCAAATTGCTTAAACGATTTAATCCGGAATCAATGAATTTAATTGCTTCAATTCTTTTGCTTGTTTCTGGCCTTGTTGCCTATGCGTTAACTATTATTTGTCATGATATTTTAACACAAGCGTGTATCTTGATTGGCTTGGTAATGTCGTTATTTGTTTCATTTAATTTGGGTATTCCAAGCACGCTTGCAACGGCATTACAGAAATATCAAGATTATGTGGGGACTGCTGGATCCATATTTGGTTGTATGTATTATATAATTGTTGCGGTCTTTACCTATGGTATTTCCCTGTTTCACAATGGGTTGCCGGAAACATATCCTTTGTATTTTTCACTTCTTTCTACACTTCTGTTTGCTGTGCTGATAAGTAAATATTTTATCATGCGAAGGCATAAATCGTAACGTTTATCTATTTGTTAATCTTTATTGTGAGAGACTAGAATAAGTAATTTTGCGTGCACTCATACATATGCATACACTTATTCATACGGGATCTTGTCGTTTTCAAACGCCCGCACAGGCACAAAAAGCAGCAGTGTTCCTTTCTCATATAACATCTGATCCTGATCGTGCTTACTTAGGATTGTGGGAAATCTTTATTAATGCAATAGAGCATGGAAATTTGGGCATTTCATATTCTGAAAAGAATGAAATGTTACAATCCAATAATTTTGAAGAATTAATATGCACACGATTGCTAGCGATAGAATATGAGAAAAGACATGTTTGTGTAGATTTCAGTATTAGAGAAGACGATGTGTTTTTTGACATCAAAGATGAAGGTGCTGGCTTTAATTGGCATCCTTATCTAATGATTGATTCTGAAATTTTATTGCAAAAAAATGGTCGTGGTATTGCTGTGGCACAGACAATGAGTTTTGATGAAATAGTATATCTTGGAAATGGCAATCACGTTCAATGTACGATTAGATGTCGCGCTGATTAATTTTAGGATACTGATATGATAAATTTACACACAGTTAAGAATCTTAAATTATTAAAACAAATATCGCTGCAGAAAAGTGATGTACTTCGTATTGAAATGCGTGATTGTTTGAGTCAAATAGATCACTTTAATAAACAAGCACAAGCGCTTTTGAATGAGCGTTTTCATGAAGAAAATTTTTCTGCACAGGCTGAACATATGGGAACAACCCATTCCTTAGATGCATATCGTGATAAGCAGAAACGTGCGCGTGCGGATATAATTAAGTCTAAGTCGGAAGCTGAGAATGCATACGATGTCCTAAGTGAGCAGCTTGGGATTCTATTTTCCGAGCAAAAGTCTTATGAAATTACAATAGAAGATTGGAAGAAAAAAGAACTAGCACGTGAAAAACGTGAAGAAATGTTGTTTTTTGATGAAGTAGCCATGCAGAAATGGCGTTCAAAAAGGTAATGCAACGAATCTGGACGAATTTCATGAATAACCAAGCTTGAATGTTACTAAAAAGATAGTTTTTGCGTATAATTTTAAAATAGAAGATCTTGATTTTTCTATAAAAAGGAGGCAAGATTATTAAAATATTTTATATAAAAGGGAATTATGAGAATTTTAGTTTATTTTCTGTGGATCGGCACGTTTTTTTCTACGTCAACTTTTTCAAGTGAGTTTGATGATCGATCCTCGTATTATTGTATGGAATTTAAAAAGCACATGAGTGCGTTGTTGGACCAGGTTAACAAGGGAAGCATGGTAAAGATTCCTGCTGATTTATATTCTGATCATTCCTTGAAACAAAAAGGACGTATTAGGGTAAGGCATTATGATCTAAAAATATATTTTGATAAGATTGCTAAACGGGTTGAAGAGCAAAAAGAAATGTTGTTAATTGTTCAGCAAAATGACGAATCGTTAAAAGAGCGTGTTATTAATAGAGAAATCAGTCTTGCACAAGAAATTGCTGCAGAAGGCGAGGATTTAACTGATTTCAAACGCCTCATGCGTAAAGAAGATCGAAAACAACGTAAAATTAACAAGAGGCAAGACAAATCAATTGGTTTGCATATTCGTATGAATAGCGAATTAATCCAGAAACTTTTACCTTATGTAAAACGCATGGATACTCTTACAGCAGGCAGCATAACACATGACGTTTTATTAGCGTATGCTAAGAAAAATGAACCAGCTATTTTTGATGTTCCTGACTCATCAATAAACATGGCGCTTGTACATTTATTTGGTGAGAAAGACCCTGTTTAAGTCAAAAGGATTAAATATTTGCGATCTCAAGCGGTCAGTTCGTGTAAGGCCCTTGTGATAAACCTCTTACAAATTGATAAACATAAGGATCTTCTGTTTCGTCCATTTCTTGTATTGTTCCTGTCCAAATAATTTTTCCTTTAAACATTAATCCAACACGATCTGCAATTTTTCGAACGCTTTCCAAATCATGTGTGACAAGAATTGCACTTACGTGCATCATTTTTATATAGCTAACAATAAATTGATCAAGTGTACGTGTTAGTATTGGGTCTAGGCCAGTTGTTGGATCATCAAAAAAAACAAGTCGAGGCATATTTGCGAGGGTACGAGCCAGTGCAACACGTTTATTCATGCCACCTGATAATTCGTCAGGATAAAGGTTTGCAACAGAAGCATCAAGTCCAACAAAATTCAGCTTTTCAACGACTGTCAGCATTTCTTCATCATTCACTTCGTTCGTTTTTGATAAGATGCCATACATGATATTTTCTGCGATTGTTAGGCTATCAAATAAGGCATTATTTTGAAATAGCATGCCAAATGGTGCTAAAGTACGTTGACGTTCAGTAAAATCCATGTACGTAATATCCGTGCCTTTTACTAAAACACTTCCTTTATCAACAGGTAATAATCCGGCTATACATTTTAGGAATACTGACTTCCCACAACCATTTGGACCCAACAACGCAAATATTTCGCCTTCTTGAATATCTAAGCTAATCCCATCCAGTACATATGGATTTTCATCAAATGATATAGTTAATTCTTTTACAGATATGAGGGACGAGCAATGGGGCATGCGTGACAACTTTTTGAAATGAGTTTACGTTGGAAGATAATAATGGCTTTTGTGCAAATTGACTTACTTGCTCATTCTGCCTAATAATACCCCCTCCCAAATTATATATTAATTATCAGTAACATTAATTTTGATATTATTACATTAGGAATGCCAGGCAAAATTAACCTTGATCGATGATTTGCACGAGTGTGGTCTGTCGATGCAGTGAAGCGGGGGAAGGGTGGGCTTTTGTTATCCAGAGGTTTGATATCTGTTTAGCTTAATTCCTTGATTAAAATTAGTTAAACGTATCTTTTAGCTTAGAAAACAAAAACCCTTATTCTAGAAAATTAATTTATAATACTATTTTGCTGCAGAAGATGTGGTCGATCCTGTGGATCCAAGACTTTCTGGAGCAGAAGCGTGTGCTGTCGTTGCTGCTTCTGTTGTTGACGCTTCTGTTGTTGTGTGAGCTGCAGTTTCTGCGTGCGCTGGCAATTTTGTGCTGCTATGCGTTTGTTTATGTGGCCTATGCGCTTTTAAAAACTTTTTTGCATCCATTAGATTCTTATGAGCACGTTTCGTAAGATGCTTAAACGTGTTTTTTGATTCAGGTTTAGAAGCAAGCTCTATGTAGTCATATGCTGATTTTAACATCATTTTAAAGCAAGCATCATTTTCTTCATGAAAAACAATTCCTTCTTTTTCTTTGAGAACCGTTTCAGTGAGATGCGTTAGCTCCTGTAGGCCATTCTTTACATCAGCATTAGTAGATGGTTTGTTTTTTGTTTTAATTTTCGTATCACCCCTGGCTGATTTCAGTTCAGCCATGGCATAATTGACGCTTCTTACATAACGTGTGACTGGGTCTTTGTATCCTTCAATGGTTTTAAGCCATTGTTCAGCAACAGAAACTTTCATTGATGCCTGTGCGAGTTGTTCAGCTGAAGCCGTGCCTTTTTTGCTTTCTAAAAATGTTTTTATCTCAGCAATCTTTGCTTGAATTTCTTTTACATATTCCTCTTTTGATTTCTGAGTATGTTTTGCTGTGGCTGCATCATGCATCTTTTGATCATGATGATCTTTATCATCTTTTACAGCTGGAACTACAGTGAGTGGCTCATGCTTGCTTGTATCAGCAAAAACTGACATCGGTGCCATGGCAAACAAGGCTCCTAATATAATTATTTTTTTCATTAAAAACTCTCCTATTAAAATTACGACGTGTCTATCGTTAACATTTTATTAAAACACTAAACTAATCTATCGAAACATATCACAACACAGACATCAAGTGATTTATGTTAATCTTTATGAAAATGATACGTTTTTAGGATAATAATTCTCTCAATCACGAGAAAAAATAAGTTTAAACACGCTGAAAATGGAAAGAAGCTTGTCAAGTGAACTTTGTTCGGCAGGGCCCTATCTTGCCTGCCAGAAATCAGGTGGTTCGAATTTTAGGCATAATTATGCTATTTTAGCCGAAACACACCTTCCGAAAGAGTTACACTGATTAATAATATATGTGTGGACTGTTGTCCTGAAACTCCTAAAATATAGGGCTGCTTATTGACAAACAGAAGTGTCAAATTTCCTTTTGCAAAATAAAGACTAATAGCACCACGTTTGCGCAGACTCTTATTATAGCTTGTCCAATTCGTAACCTTGCATTTTGCTTTAGGTCTTGGGTTGTCAGATGGATTATTAAGTTTTTCTTTATAGGGTATTTGACAGATTGCACTTTAGCTTTAATAAAAACAACCTAATACAAATCCCAAACTCAAGGCAAGAGAGGATCCTGCCGAACAAAGTTGGGTGGTGCCTGCAGCCAGACTTGAACTGGTACGAGCGTTCGCTCGACAGATTTTAAATCTGTTGTGTCTACCGATTTCACCATGCAGGCTGAATTTACATCAATTCAAAAAACACACCGTATGGTGCATAGATTTATTTGAATCAAATATAAATTCCATAGAAATGTCTATATTCTTGCTCGTGTATTTCTATATACAGTGTATGCTGCATGTTGTCCGGCAGCAGGAATATTGCTAGCGCTAAAAAATTTTCGAAAAAATTCACAAATTCCAGAAAAACACGTGTCATAATCTACTTTTGGATTTGATCTAACTATTGCAAGAGGAGTCCCACTTAGCCTTGATCCAGTTGCCGTAGAAGCATTAACAGTTTTGACTTCTTCACTTACAACAGTAGACATTGATGTTTCAGAAACTGCATCAGGAATCTCCTTTTCCGAATCACTTTCCACAACAGGTGAAACATCACCTATAACAGTTTGCAGAGTTGTAGGAATAGAACTTAAAGTGACTGCGTCAGAGGTAGTGGTATGAGCAGATAATACCATTTTACGGAATAAATTAACTTAATATCCATACCCACATACGCTTT
>JAZKAK010000018.1:0-14966 GCA_040389165.1 Pseudomonadota bacterium | reverse complement strand
TTCCAATATTGCAGTGCGGCTTATTCCGCTCAAACTTTGCTTTTGTCATTGTGTATCCCCTAAATTAAACTTAAGCTACTTTTGCTTTTATTTCTTCAGCAACGTTCTGTGGAACTTGCTCATAATGATCGAACGACATCGAATTCTGTGCGCGACCTTGGCTCATGGAACGCAATGTACTTACGTAACCAAACATATTTGCCAAAGGCACCATGGCATTAACCACACGTGCATTACCACGTTGATCCATACCCGTCACTTGCCCACGACGACTGTTCAAGTCTCCAATAACGTCACCCATATATTCTTCTGGTGTGACAACTTCAACCTTCATAATTGGTTCAAGAATTTTAGGCCCACATTTTGTAATTCCTTCACGGAAAGCAGCACGTGCAGCTATTTCAAAGGCAAGCGTACTCGAGTCAACATCGTGATACGCGCCATCTGTCAATGTCGCTTTAAAATCGATCATAGGATAACCAGCAACAACGCCAGTACTAAGAGCAGATTTTAAACCTTTTTCAACACCTGGTATATATTCACGTGGAACAGCACCGCCAACAACTTTGTTTTCAAAAACAAACCCTGAACCAGCTTCAAGCGGCTCAAACGTAAGTTTGACACGTGCAAATTGACCAGAACCACCTGATTGCTTTTTATGTGTATAATCAATATCAGCAGGTTTTGTAATTGTTTCACGATAAGCAACTTGAGGTGCACCAATATTTGCTTCGACTTTATATTCACGACGCAAGATATCGACTTTAATTTCCAAATGCAGTTCGCCCATACCCTTCATAACAGTTTGACCTGTTTCTTGATCGGTAGTTACGCGGAAAGAAGGATCTTCAGACACCAAACGATTTAAAGCAAGACCCATTTTTTCTTGGTCGGCTTTTGTTTTTGGCTCGATTGCAATTTCAATAACGGGCTCTGGGAATTCCATTTTTTCAAGCACGATTGGCTTGTTTGAATCACACAAAGTATCACCTGTTGTTGTCAACTTCAAACCGCAAAGGGCAACAATGTCACCGGCAACCGCTTCTTTGATATCTTCACGATTGTTTGAATGCATCAATAAGATGCGACCAATACGTTCTTTTTTATCTTTAGTTGAGTTCAAAATCATCGTACCTGATTCAAGCTTACCAGCATAAATACGAACAAATGTAATTGATCCAACAAACGGGTCAGTCATAATCTTAAAAGCAAGCGCTGAAAGCGGTTCATTTTCATCTGGCTTACGAATAATTTCGACATCAGAATCAACTTCTGTACCAACAATGTCACCAATATCAAGTGGCGATGGTAAGTAAGAAACAACAGCATCAAGTAGAGGCTGAACACCCTTATTCTTAAACGCACTTCCAGTTACAACCGGAACATAAAGACCTTTTAAAGTGCCTTTACGAATGCATTCACGCAGTTGATTTGCCGTTGGCTCAGTACCTTCAAGATAGGCCTCCAAAACAACGTCATCCGACTCAACAGCCATCTCGACCAAGCGCTTACGATAATCTTGAGCTTTTTCTTGTAAATCAGCAGGAATTTCTGTGATATCGAACTTTGCGCCAAGACTTTCATCACGCCAAATAATAGCATTCATCTCGACTAGATCAATAAGTCCAATGAAGTCTGCTTCTGTACCAATTGGCAATTGCAAAACGAGTGGACGAGCACCAAGACGATCTTCAATCATGTCTACGCAACGAAAGAAATCGGCGCCGATACGATCGAGTTTATTCACAAAACAAATACGTGGAACATTATATTTATCAGCCTGACGCCATACAGTTTCAGATTGCGGCTCAACACCAGCAACGCCGTCAAATACAGCTACTGCACCATCAAGAACGCGAAGGCTACGTTCAACTTCAATTGTGAAGTCAACGTGGCCAGGCGTATCGATAATGTTAATACGGTGATCATTCCAGAAACAAGTTGTTGCAGCCGAAGTAATTGTAATACCACGCTCTTGCTCTTGTTCCATCCAATCCATGACGGCTGTGCCTTCATGAACTTCACCAATTTTATAGGATTTTCCAGTATAGTAAAGGACGCGCTCAGTTGTTGTCGTTTTACCCGCATCGATATGCGCCATAATACCGATATTTCGGTACATGCTTAACGGATTTTTTTTTGAGTCTGACATGATGGCTATTCCCTATTTACCAGCGGTAATGAGCGAAAGCACGGTTTGCTTCAGCCATCTTATGTGTGTCTTCACGCTTTTTAACAGCTGCACCACGATTGTTTGATGCATCTAAAAACTCAGCAGACAAACGCTCTTCCATTGTTTTTTCTGAACGCTTACGTGCAGCAATAATCAACCAACGAATAGCGAGAGCTTGAGATCTATCATGCCTAACTTCTGTTGGCACTTGATACGTAGCACCACCAACACGGCGTGAACGAACCTCGAGAGCAGGCCTCACATTATTCATGGCTTCATGAAATAGCTCTACAGGGCTTTTTCCAACTTTAATCTGAATACGATCAAGGGCACCATAAACAATAGCTTCCGCGACTGATTTTTTTCCTTGATACATAAGGCAATTCATAAACTTTGCCAAAATTGTGTCGCCAAATTTAGCATCCGGCAAGCATTCGCGTTTTACGGCGGCTCTACGACGTGACATGCACTATTTCCTTTACTTTAACTTTTAAAAGATCACTTTAAACAAAATTATCTTACTTAGGTTTTTTCGCACCATACTTGGAGCGTGACTGCTTACGATTTTTAACACCCTGGGTATCCAACGCACCACGAATAATGTGATAACGGACACCTGGTAAATCCTTTACTCGACCACCGCGAATCATTACGACCGAGTGCTCCTGCAAGTTATGGCCTTCACCTGGGATATACCCTGTTACTTCAAACCCATTCGTCAAACGAATACGAGCTACTTTACGCAAAGCCGAGTTTGGCTTCTTTGGCGTTGTTGTAAACACACGTGTACAAACTCCACGACGTTGTGGGCAAGCTTCCAACGCAGGAACCTTGTTTCGTACAATCTTCGGTGTACGTGGTTTACGTATTAACTGATTAATTGTTGGCATTACGATCTCTGGTTTCTTGTCTCAATCAAGACATAGCTTTAAACATTTATATGGATAATAAGGGACTTACTGACGAAAGTCAAGCGCTTACTCACTCCTTTTTTAGTAGATAAGAGGCACTTAATGAGCATAGTAGCAAAACAAAAAAGAGAATACAAATATCCATTTACCACTAATATTATATATAGGGTGTTTAATTTTCTTTTCAAGTATAAATACAGCAAAACAACAAAATTATTTACAAGGAAATACTTAGAATGGTAATATTTTATTCATAACTTGCTGCCCCCAAGGGAATGCTTGCATATCGCTTAATTCACCGCGGCCACCATAAGAAATTCGCAACTCTGATATCTTCTCTCCGTGAATCATATTTGATGAAGAAATATCCTCGCGTCGGATAATACCTTTTACTTGAATTTCACGAATCTCGTTAACCAAACGAATTTCTTGTCGTCCCAAAATAACCATATTGCCATTTGGTAAAATTTGCAAAACAGTTGCTGCTATTTTAAACTTAATCTTATCATTCACATTGTATTTTGCTGATCCTGACAGGGTCGGATCTGATCCGACATTAAGCCAGCTTGGGTTAGCTATATCTGCTAAGATAGAACTTTGTGGTCGCTGCTTTGCTGGGAAGAACTTCTCTGCCTTTCTTTCTAATCCCAAAGCGTTTGTAACAGTTGAAGTGCCTGAATTTTTGCGCTCGATACTCGGCGTCATTTCAATTGATTCAGACTGATCTATCGCGATTATCACTGTTATCACATCACCAATTTTACCTGCTCGTTGATCTTTGAAGAATGCACGTGAACCAGTTTGCCAAAGCGATGGACTATGCTCAATCTGCTGCGTGCTTGCTGTTGGCATAGGCATACTTATCGGTTGATATCCCTTCACACGTGTTGGATCTTGAATTTGACTAAGCTCGGGCGTCTCGCCAACGGTTGATAGCTTCTCGGCAAGATTGCATCCTGTAAGACTTAATAACATCATAAAGGTATAGATCTTTTTCATGCATTACACCCTAATCTCAGCCTGCCCAGAATTAAGCACTGTCGCTTGAATCGTTTTCTTTTTTTCAGCACCAACTTCAAAAGAAATCTTTTGACCAACACCCCCATTGCTTTTTGCTATTGCCAGAATGGAAACTTCAAAATAAGGATCAACATAACGTAAACGAACTTCTTCGCCTTTGCGAATAATAATTGGCACTTCTAAATCCGAGAACTGCAATGGCTTATTAAGTTGAAGCGAACGCCCTGCCCTTAACGTCTTACCAATTATGTCTTCTTTTCTTAGTGCAGTCCCCTGGTTCACCTGATCCTCTGAAAAACGCACATACGATAAATTTTCTTCATTAATTGGTGCTTGTTGTGAAATCGGCGTAGCGAGCACTGGAATCATAATAAATTTTTGAATTTTACCAGAAACTCTCTTGTTCACCCCCCCCTCTGCGGCATCACCCCACGAAACGACAGCATTAAACCTTTTTTGATCTGGTGTCACATTAAGCTCAATGATATTCATGGGTTTATCTCCATTTGCATTTGCCCAATTTTCTTGCCATGTTTCAACGATAGCCTCAAAATCCGTGAATGATACTTTTTGCAAAACCTCAGCAACGAGTGATTTTTCTACTGATACCTTTGTGAAAGGCTCAGCTTCAACATTGATTTCAACAAAAAACGAAAATATGAAAAATATATAACGAAATATTTTTAGCATGAATTTATACCCTAACTTCTATGTGTTATAATTAACGCCCAACGCTCGTAGCTGACGACATCATTGCATCACCTGTTTTTAGAATTTTTGTTAACATGTCATATATTTTTTCAATACGAATCAAATCTGTCATTTCTTCGACAGCATTCACATTCGCCCCTTCCCGCCAACCTTGCTTAATATTGCCACGCTTAATCGTACCTGGTGCGCCTTTGTCAGGTGTTCCTGATGCCGACGTTTCTTGAAACATGGAATCACCTATCGCTTTCAAACCTGATGGATTGAAGAATGTTGATAATTCAAATTGACCAACTAAAACTTGTGTCTGTGAACCTGAAGCCATCGCGTATACTTGCCCTTGCGTATTTATTGAAACATCAGTTGTTCCTGTTGGCAAAATAATCCCCGGCGCAACAACATACCCAGTTTTAGGCATTACAATTTCATTGTTTGGGCTTAATTGCAGCGCACCGACACGGGTATATGACGTAGTTCCATCTGGCATGGTTACTTCAAAGAAGCCTTCTCCATCAATCATTAGATCTAAATAATTATTTGTTTGAATACCTTCACCTTGAGAAAAGTCACGATATATGCCTCCTGATTGCACACCCAAACCTATTTGCGTGCCGGTTGGGGCAATCGTATTGTTATTAGAGGTACTTGTTCCCACTCCCCCTTGATCAAGGTAAGGTAAATCAAGCGTAATCATATACTGCTTCTTATATGCATCAGCATTTTGCCCTGCAATGTTCATAGCTTTCACACCAAGAGTCTTTTCCGCCATCTGCAGACCCGTACGCGCAACATGAAACGCATTATCAATACCACCCATATATAAATTCCTTATTAAATTTTTCTATTGTTTATACATTTTTTGATGACGCATTCATTGTTTGTTTTTGAAGTTCCTCATATTGTTTTATGAGCAACTGAGCTTCCTCAAATCGATGCATTATATTGATCAGCTTCATACTGATATCCATCACAGATACATTCGACTCTTCAAAAGCCCCTTGCGTAATAATTGCTTTTGTAGCTGGTGTACCATCTTCTTTAGAAGAAAGAAGACTTGATCCCTCTAGACGCATTGCCTGCTGATCATTGAATTCAACAACACCTAAATTTCCTGCGTTAGAGCCATTTATAAACATTGTCCCATCACGCGAAACAGTGAAATAGCGAATATCTTTAGGAATCATTATTTCACTGCCAGTTTGATTTAAAACAGGATTCCCAGAGGAAGTAATCAAGCGTCCCTCTTTATCCAACGTAAATCGACCGTTTCTGGTATAACGTTTTCCATTTTCAGTTTGCACCATAAAATATCCTGCCCCAGATAAACCAAAATCAAGAGGATTTCGTGTCATGTTCAGCGCTCCGTCTGATAAGTCACGTGTCATGCCCGCTGATTTTACATAAGATATTTTTTTCTTATCATGTGTTTTGTAAACACATTCTTCTGAGGATAAAATAAATCCTTTAAATCCTGCATGCATTGCATTTGCCATATTCTGCGACGAGACACTCAACTGTTCTTCTTGCACTTTTTGCAAAGACAATAAAATAACGTTAGGTTTCTGAACAGCAACTTTTGGTTGAGGCATAATAACTTTTGGTTTACTTAAAAGATCTGGCATGTCAAAATCATATCGATAGAATGTCTACCGAGCTTATATGCAACTTTCGTGCCAACCATTTAAGAATATGCCTATTGAGCGTTATATTCCTTCATTCCTAATATTCATGCTGTGCCCTCTCATTCTCTTTCTTCATAGGTATTCAGTGGTTGTTCTTGTGTTAGCGACAATTTATTCACTGTTTTATATTAAGAATACATGGACACGCGCTGATGTAGAGAACATGCTACGGCGTCAAATTTCGCCTACATGCTCAATCGAACGTTATCTTAATTATGGGTTGCTTTTTGTAACTCTTTTTGATTTTTTCAGACCATATGAGAGCTACCGGGTTGACATTCAGATAATCGCGTTACTAACAGCTGGATTTTTATGGTGGCATGCAATTCGCCAGAATTTAAATACACCGTCAACATATATAAAACCAATATTATATGGAATTATCACGTGCTGTCTTTTCATCTTAATCGATCATGCTCTCGGAAGCTTATTGGTCACTTCGGCGGAAAAAATGGGAAAAGGTCGTGCGCTTATTTTTTCTAATGTTGCAATGACTCTCTCTCTTGCTGTGTGGCCAGTTGTTTGGAATCAAGCTTTTTGGAAAACAGGTGTTTTGTGTGCACTACTAATAGCCTTTATTATGCCTATCCTAGACTGCGATGCGGCTTCAGCAAGCCTAATAGTAGGTTTGTGTGCTTACGGCATTGCATCAATTGAAGCAAAGTTATTCTGGCGAATAGTTCAAGTAAAAATTGTTATTTTATGTTTAACTCTTCCCTTTTTACTCAATACATTCCTTACAGACAAAAACATACACGAAATAAATAAAATCCTACCTAGTTACAGCTCTATTCACAGGCTTTATATTTGGCAGTATGTCAGTCAAAAAATTATGGAACGCCCTTTAATTGGCTTTGGTATTGATGCTGGCACGCAAGAAGCAGTTGGTGGAAAGATTATAACGAAACCCTTTTATTGGGAATTCAAAAACGGAGAAGGCGTCAACTCACACCCGGTTCACAGCAAACAAATTCCAACCCATCCACATAATGCTATTTTACAGTGGTGGCTTGAAGGTGGCGCTATAGGTGCACTTTGGTGGGCAGCCCTACTTGTCTTTCTTGTTGAGAAAATAAGCGTATTGCCGACATTATCGCGCAAAATCACATTTGCTTTCTTTTCTTCAAATATGATGATTATGCTTGTCAGCATTGGGTTCTGGCAGTCTTGGTGGTGGGCTACATGGCTTCTTTTACTGCCTTTTCTAACTATTTCAAAAAAATGATTCATTATTCTAAATTAATCCCTTGAATTTTTTCAAAAAAGGACTATTTTTAGTATTGATGGGAAACCATCTATGGCAATAAACCGTCTATGTAATAGGCGTTGCGGACCCGGGGGCGGTACCCGGCGTCTCCACCACTTCATCTTTATGGGGACGAAACAGGATCGACGTGCGTAATAAAGATATTCGTTTTGCTCGGTATAGTACCACCGTTATCGGACTAAACATGATAAGAGGCAACGTAAGTTCTTCTTCAACTGGTGCTCGTGGTCAAACACGTGCGGCAGCTAATGCTAACCGTAAACGTAAAGCTGTTAACAGCAATACGCCACGTGAAGCAGTAGCTCTCATGGCTGCTTAAAAGTTCGTTTTACGAATAATATAGTAGTTATCCAGTAGCGGTTTGAGGGGCGACCGGGCAACAGAATGCCCCTCACTAAATGCTAAAGGAGATTTTTTGTGAAGCAAAAAGACATAATCAACTACGAAGAGCTGGTGCAAACCGCTATTCGCAAAGTTATGCGTGATGTTTTAATTGATGTCTCTAAAAATGGACTACCTGGAAAGCACCACTTCTATATTGATTTTATAACCAGTTACCCAGGCGTCCAAATCCCTAGTTTTCTTCGAGAAGACTACCCTGAAGATATGACGATTGTTTTACAGCATGAATATTGGGATCTAGAAGTTCACGAAAATTTCTTTGCTGTGACCCTTAGTTTTGACAATGTAGATGAGCGGATTGTTATTCCATTTGACGCTGTTATTAAATTTGTCGATCCTTCTGTTAATTTTGGCCTGGAATTCACACCCTCCTTAGACTCATATGAAGAATTGGATCTGTCAATTTTACTAGAGCCAGAAAAGAAAGAAATAAAACCACTCGCTGAAGGCGAAACCAATATTGTTACTTTAGATGCGTTTCGAAAAAAATAGAATCAGATCAGCCTATCGTAAAAAAACACAAACTAACCATTCATAATTAAGGAAAACTAATGGAACTCTGTCAACGCATTGAAGAACTTATTGCTCCCGTCATGCAAAATGATGGCTATGGCGTTGTTCGTATTCAACTCTCCGGGAATATGCGTAAAACACTGCAAATTATGATTGAACGACTGGATGATGTTTGTATCGGAATTGAAGATTGCGAGACCGTAAGTCGACTTGTATCAACAATGCTCGACGTTGAAGACTGGATTTCAGCCGCTTATACACTTGAAGTTTCGTCGCCTGGATTAGATCGCCCACTTGTCAAACCTAAGGATTTCATTCGGTTTTCAGGGAAACCTGTGTCGTTGCAAACAAATTTTGCAATAAAAAATCGCAAGAAATTTCAAGGAACATTGGAATTTGCTTCAGAAACAGGTATAAGGGTATCACTGGATCAACCTAACGATGATAAATCCGCCGAAATTGAGCTTACCTATAGTGATATTCGGTCGGCTCGTTTGCATGTACCTAATTAAAATATATTGAGTTAAAGAGGTTCTTACTTTGGCTAGCAGAAAAATTAAACCAAACGAAGCTTTTGTCGCGCAACCACGCCATGAGTTGTTGCTAATTGCAGATACAGTCGCACGTGAAAAGAATATTGAGCGTGATGAGGTCTTATTCGCAATGGAGCAGGCCATCCAAAAGGCGGCTAAAGCGAAATATGGCATTGAACACGATATACGTGTTGATATTGATCGCACATCAGGCGAAGTCAGCATTGCGCGTTTCAAACAAGTTGTCCTTGAAATAGAAGATGCCAACCAACAAATTACGTTGGAAGAAGCGCAAGCTATTGATTCTACATTTGAACTCGATGATGAAATTTGTGAGTCATTACCGCCAATTGAATTTGGCAGGGTTGCCGCACAGAGCGCGCGTCAAGTGATCTTTCAAAAGGTCAGAGAAGCAGAACGCACGCATGTATATGAAGAATACAAAGATCGCATTGGTGAAATCATCAGTGGCATCGTAAAACGTGTTGAATTTGGTAATGTTGTGCTCGATCTTGGACGGGGCGAAGGAATGTTGCGCCGTGAAGAAATGATTCCCCGTGAGACATTCCGCGTTGGCGATCGTGTACGTGTTCTCATTACTGAGATTCGTCCCGATGCGCGTGGTCCTATGATTTCAACATCACGAACACATCCTCACTTCATGGCTCGTCTTTTTGAACAAGAAGTACCTGAAATTTATGATGGTATTATTGAAATAAAAGGCGTTGCACGCGATCCAGGTAGTCGCGCGAAAATGTCCGTTTTAACGAACGACTCATCGCTTGATGCTGTAGGTTCCTGTGTAGGAATCCGCGGATCACGTGTTCAATCGATTGTGAATGAATTCCAGGGCGAGAAAGTGGATATTATCCCTTGGTCTGAGAATCCAGCAACCTATGTTGTAAATGCGCTAGCGCCAGCAGAAGTCGTACGTGTTGTCATCGATGAAGATACGCAACGTGTCCAAGTTGTTGTTATTGAAACGCAGCTAAGCCTTGCTATTGGTCGCCGTGGACAAAATGTTCGCTTGGCATCTCAATTAACAGGATGGGCCATTGATATAATCACTGAGACCGAAGATCAAGAACGTCGCATTGAAGATTTAGCAACACGTGCTAATTTATTCATGGAAGCACTTGACGTTGATGAAATTCTAGCGCAATTGCTCGCTGTAGAAGGTTTCTCACGCGTTGAAGACATTGCATATAGTGATATTTCTGAATTTGGAAACATTGAAGGTTTGGACGAAGATATTGGCTCTGAATTAAAGAGACGGTCTCTCGAATATCTTGGAAAACGTGATTTAGAAATGCGTGATAAATGCCGTATAATGGGCGCAACGGATGATTTAATTTCCTTTGAAGATATCGATGCTGCAAGTTTACTGAAATTATGCGAAGCAGGCATTCGGACATTAAACGATTTTGCTGACTTAGCTGGTGACGAAGTTGTTGATATACTTGGCCAAGAAGCCATGTCAATTGAATCTGCTAATGATGCAATTATGAAAGCACGTGCTGGATGGTTCGAAGAATCACAAAGCTAACTTAAACTAAACAGAAACACTAACTTAAGATTGAGTAATTGTGACCGGAATGACTGGAACAACCGATAAAAACGAAGAAAACAAGGCAAAAAGTGACGATAAAAAAACGCTCACTTTAACCAAAAAAGTGGATACACGTCCTGTTGTCGAACGTGATCAGGTGCGCCAGCGTTTCGCGCATGGTCGATCAAAAACTGTCGAAGTTGAAGTCAGGCGGAAACGCACTTCTACGCACGATAAGCATAAAGATGACCCTATGGCAGCTGCGGCCGCGTCTCGTGGCTTAACAGGTAATGAATTTGATGTTCGTATGCGTGTTCTACGTGAATCAATGATTCGTCAGAACGAAGAGGATACGCAGCGAAAAGTTGATGAGGCTAAAGCTGCTATGGAGGCCGTTGCCACCAGAGCTGCTGACGAAGAGCGGGCGCGCAAAGCAGCTGAAATTGCTGCATTGTCCCCACCGGAAGTGGCAAATGAGACTCAGTCTCCATCGACCGCTGTGCCGAGCACTTCAGCTCCAATCACATCCGTTCGTGAGAGCTCATCATCGTATGATCGTGAAAAAAGACCAGCACAAGGTGACTCACGTAATACAAGTACATACAATAATACGCGTAATCGTAGTGATTCTGGCACACCAAGCGGTCCACGTCGTGACGATCGCCCCTATAGCAGCGATAGGCCTAATACTGATCGCCCCTATAGCAGTGATAGACCTAATGCAGGCGCTCCGAATCGCCCATATGCTGAACGACGTCCAGGCACTACAGATGCAACAGGAGCACGTCCTCCTTATCAACCACGTAACGCTGATCCTAAAAAAAGACCTATATCACGTGATGACATTCAACCGATCATTTTCCGTGCGGAAGGCTATGCACCGAAACCACGCCCAGGTGCTACACCTGGTAGTGCGAAAGTTGTTCCGGGCGCACAAGTTCCACTGACAATAGATCCCATTCTTGAAAAAAATCGTGTGGACCATCGGGTAATTTCTGTAAAACCACGCCGTAAAGAAGATGAAGATGACACAACAGGTACATCCACGATCAATAAAGCTGATCCTAAGAAAGCAATTGTCAAGGCACGCCCAGGACAAACACAAGAAGCGCCACGTAAATTAAATCGTAACGTTTTAACCCGTGTGCTGGATGGTGATTCAGAAAAACGCGGTCGTTCACTTGCCTCCGTCAAGCGTGCTCGTCAAAAGCATTTCAAACAGAATCATGATGATCAGGGCGACGCAGGTAAAATTGTTCGCGAAGTTATTATCCCGGAAAGTATGACTGTTGGAGAGCTTGCAAACCGTATGGCTGTCCGAGGCGCCGATGTTGTGAAAGCACTTATGAAGCTCGGTATGATGGTTACCATAAACCAAGTTATTGATGCTGACACAGCCGAACTTATTTGTGGTGAATTTGGCCATACGCCAAAGCGTGTTGCCGATTCAGACATTGAAATTGGTTTGGGTGGGGCGTCAGCTGACACAGTTTTGGATCTGCTCCCTCGTGCACCTGTTGTCACCGTTATGGGACACGTTGATCATGGAAAAACCTCCTTACTGGATGCACTTCGTGAAACAGACGTTGTTAGTGGCGAATCCGGTGGTATCACACAGCATATTGGTGCCTATCAGGTCACCATGAAAACAGGTAAGAAAATCACCTTTATCGATACGCCAGGACATGCTGCATTTAGTGAAATGCGTGCACGTGGTGCAAATGCAACAGACATCGTTGTGCTTGTTGTAGCGGCGGATGATGGCATCATGGAACAAACGATTGAAGCCATCAATCATGCAAAAGCGGCAAACGTACCTATAGTTGTTGCCATCAATAAAATGGATAAACCTGGCGCAGACTCATCGCGCGTACGCCAAGAGCTTCTTCAGCATGGTATTTTGCTCGAAGAATTTGGTGGAGAAGTTATGGCTGTCGATGTTTCAGCCAAGAAACGCATGAATCTTGAGAAATTAGAAGAAGTAATCCTTTTGCAAGCTGAAGTACTTGAACTTACAGCAAACCCGAATCGAAGCGCACAAGGTGTTATCATTGAAGCTCAGATTGATAAGGGTCGTGGTACAATTGCGACCGTTCTTGTGCAGCGTGGAACACTTAAAATGGGTGACATCTTTGTTGCAGGGCAAGAATGGGGACGCGTTAAAGCACTTGTTAATGATCATGCCGTTAAAATTGATACAGCAATACCAGCAATGCCAGTTGAAGTGCTCGGCTTTAATGGTGTTCCTGCTGCTGGCGATGAATTCTTTGTTGTTGAGTCAGAACAAAAAGCACGTGAAATCACTGAATATCGCCAACGCCGTCATCGTGAGAAGCAAGTTATCGTTAAGACCAAGGGCGGTATGGAAAATATTATGAGTCGGATCGCGAATGGTGAAATTCGTGAGCTGCCTCTCGTCATAAAAACTGACGTTCAAGGATCCCTAGAAGCCATTATGGTAAGCTTAGGAAAATTGGGTAATGAAGAAGTATCAACACGCGTTCTACATGGCGCGGTTGGCGGCATCAATGAAAGCGATGTAACCTTAGCAAAAGCATCAGGCGGCATTATTATTGGTTTCAACGTACGTGCCAACCCGCAAGCACGCGATCTAGCGCGTCGTGATGGTGTGGAAATACGTTATTATTCAATTATTTATGATGTAATTGATGAAGTTCGTGGACTTTTGAGCGGCTTATTAGCCCCAACTCTACGCGAGAAATATCAAGGAACAGCTGAAATTAGAAGCGTATTCATGATATCCAAAGTAGGCGGAAAAGTTGCAGGTTGTTATATAACCGATGGCACCGTTAAGCGTGGCGCCAAAGTTCGATTGCTACGTGACAGCATTGTTGTCTATGAAGGCGATCTCAAGTCATTGAAACGCTTTAAAGATGAAGTGAAAGAAGTCAAAGAATCCTTTGAGTGTGGTATGGTTTTCGAAAACTTCGGTGATATTCGCGAAGGCGATATCGTTGAGTGTTTCGAGATTGAATCCATTGCACGCAAATTATAGGATAACGTAATGACACGCTTAGACCTATTCGTACCTACAAAGGCTGCAAGTCATCGGCAAAAAAAAGTGTCAGAGGAAATTAAACACCATCTGGCACTCGCTCTTGCACGTGGAGACTTACCAATCGTGCGCAACCCAAGTGGTAATGGCTTCTTATCCTTTTCAACACCAATCACGGTAACAAAAATAGAAGTATCACCTGACTTAAAGCATGTAACGTGCTATATCATGCCACTTGGTGGCCTTGATCAAGAAAAAGCATTGATTTTCACACGGTTGCAGCGTTGGTACTTGCGTAAACACCTTGGCACAAAAATCCAATTGCGCCATACGCCAGACTTGCATTTTCAGCTTGATTCTAGTTTTGACGAAGCAGAACGTATTCACAAAATGCTAGCAAGTGTTATACAACCAGAACCAGCTGAATCTGAAGCAGATGATTTAAACGCAGTTGAAACTACTAACGCATCAGAATGAATAACACACTAATTGACTATCTAGCTAAGTGTGTTACTCTTTCCTCCACGCAAGAAAAGATCCAAGCACAGAACAAGCGCATGCCTGAAGGTCATATGCAAATACGACCTGAACTTGCTCATTTCTTGGGTTTTCTTCTACGTCTCACAAAACCAAAACGCATTCTTGAACTTGGCACCTATACAGGCTTTAGCGCACTTACCTTTGCCGAGGCTACTGATGATGACTGCCAAATTATAGCCATCGATCGTAATCAGGAATGGACGAAACTCGCTAAACGTTTTTGGAAGGAAGCCGGTGTTAGTGACCGGATTCAACTGATTTATGGTGATGCGTCTGTCGTTCTCGCGCAACTTATCACAGATTCCATCTCCCCTTTTGATTTTATTTTTATCGACGCATCCAAAAAACACTATGAACGATATGTTAACTTTTGCCTTGAGTTGCTTGCACCCGGTGGGTTTATCGCTGTTGATAATGTGCTTTGGGATGGCGAAGTTCTAAATCCCGAATCAACTGATCTAAATGCGCACTACATAGCTGCTTTTAACGAAGTCATGTTTGCGCGCGAAGATCTCACGGTATCAATCGTGCCGCTAGATGATGGCGTAATGCTTATTCAAAAAAATTAGCAGAATGTTATGCATAATTTGATTGTACGTAACTACCAAGGTCACCTTTAAAATCTAAAAAAATGTTGAAATTCCCCCATATT
>JAZKAK010000017.1:0-8693 GCA_040389165.1 Pseudomonadota bacterium | reverse complement strand
TCAACTTGAAAAGATTCAATCCCTATCTACCCACCTATTTTTCATAAGAGCCATATATATTAAGTGTATCACCAAAAAGTCCCGATTCACGGGGCTTTTTTTTACACCGTATGCATATGACCTCTCGACAGGTTAAAAAAATTGCGTCAGGATAGAGGCATTATTAGCAAAAATTTAAAAAAGGGAAACACCATGAGTGATAAAAATGACCGCTCAAAAGCGCTAGAAGCCGCTTTGTCGCAGATTGAACGCGCATTTGGCAAAGGTTCTGTTATGCGTTTGGGGCAAAAAGGAGGAGCGGTTGAAGCTGAAGTTATCTCTAGTGGCTCACTAGGTCTTGATATTGCTCTTGGTATTGGCGGCCTTCCCAAAGGTCGCGTTATCGAAATTTATGGTCCTGAATCCTCTGGCAAGACGACATTAGCGCTACATGTTATCGCTGAAGCTCAAAAAAAAGGTGGCTGTTGCGCATTCGTTGATGCTGAACATGCGCTTGATCCAGGATATGCACGAAAATTAGGCGTTAATATTGATGAGCTCGTTATATCTCAACCTGACACAGGCGAACAGGCACTCGAAATTGCAGACACGCTCGTTCGAAGTGGTGGCATCGATGTCTTGGTTATAGACAGTGTGGCAGCTCTTGTTCCAAAAGCCGAGCTTGAAGGCGAGATGGGCGATTCACACATGGGGCTACAGGCGCGCCTGATGAGCCAAGCACTTCGTAAATTGACCGGATCTATCTCAAAAACAAATTGCATGGTAATTTTTATCAACCAAATTCGTCAGAAAATCGGCGTAATGTTTGGCAATCCAGAAACAACAACTGGTGGTAACGCGCTTAAATTTTACGCATCTGTTCGCTTAGACATTCGTCGCATCGGTGCATTAAAAGACAAAGATCTTATCGTTGGAAATCAAACACGCGTTAAAGTTGTCAAAAATAAAATGGCCCCTCCTTTCAAGGTGGTTGATTTTGATATTATGTACGGTGAAGGCATTTCAAAAAATGGGGAATTAATTGACTTCGGTGTAAAGGCCAATATTATTGACAAAGCAGGTTCATGGTATTCATATGGCACACAACGTATTGGACAAGGCCGTGAAGCAACGCGTGTTTTTCTTAAAGAAAACCCAGAAATTGCCGCACGTATTGAAAAAGCTGTGCGTGACAATTCAACTAAAGTTGCTGATACCATGCTGGTTGCTAACGACGTAAGTGCAAATGATGCAGCCGAAGCCGGTTAAATAGCTCATCTTGTCATTCCCACTTGGGCTGTGAATCCAGAAAACACTTTATCCAGAATCACAGTTCATTCTGATAGCAGCCCTGGATCCCCCCCGCCTACGCAGGAACGACGATGAACGCGGGGATGACTATGAAAGGGTGACAGAGTAATACAAACCCATGATTTTTACTACAAAACTTGCAGATTCTGATCAAAACAGCTATACCTTAATCTTATTCATATGCCATTTCATTAATTAAAAAAATTAGGAAGAAAAAATGACAAACATTAATTTCAATGGTGATGCTGTTCGAAAGCTCGCTGAAATCCTTGTTGAAACAGATCTAACTGAAATTGAATACGAAGAAAATGGACATCGCATTTATGTGGCAAGACGACCAGCCACCGTTACACATGTAGCAGCACCGATACACACTGCACCTCCATCAATGCACGCACATGATGTGCATTCTGCAGCCGAACCTAAATCAACTGGAAAACCTGATTTTCATAAACATCCTGGTTCCGTAAAATCGCCAATGGTTGGTACGACTTATTTATCGCCTGAGCCTGGCTCAGCTGCTTTTATTAACGTTGGCGACCGAGTAACCGTGGGACAAACGTTACTTATTGTTGAAGCCATGAAGGTTATGAACCCCATTAAATGCACAACCGCTGGTACAATTACGCATATCCTTGTTGGCGATGCAACACCTGTTGAATATGATCAACCTTTATTGGTAATTGAATAATGGGCTTATTTTCAAAAGTTTTAATCGCTAATCGCGGTGAAATTGCGCTACGCGTCTTACGCGCATGCCAAGAAATGGGAATACGCACTGTTGCTGTGCATTCAACAGCAGATTCGAATTTAATGCACGTCCGTCTTGCCGACGAAAGTGTTTGCATAGGACCTCCTGCTGCAAAAGATAGCTATCTTAAGATGTCTGCTATCATCAGTGCTGCTGATATTACAGGCGCCGATGCGATACACCCAGGATTTGGTTTCTTATCCGAAAATGCAACCTTCGCGGCAATGATTGAAGAACATGGCATCAATTTTATAGGCCCAAGACCTGAGCATATCAGCATGATGGGCGATAAAATCACGGCTAAGAAAACAATGATTGCGCTTGGGGTTCCCGTCGTTCCTGGTTCAGAAGGTTCTGTTGAAACAGACGAAGAAGCATTTGCTGCTGCTGAAAAAATTGGTTTCCCTGTCATAATCAAAGCGACAGCTGGTGGTGGCGGAAAAGGGATGAAAGTTGCTTTTAATAAAGAAGAGCTTATCCAATCCTTTCGCATGGCAAAAAGTGAAGCAAAAGCAAATTTCGGTAATGATCAAGTGTACATGGAACGTTATTTACGTCACCCACGTCATATTGAAATTCAAGTACTTGCTGATCAACATGGCAATGTCGTGCATTTAGGTGAACGTGATTGCTCTCTTCAGCGTCGCCACCAAAAAGTTTTAGAAGAAGCCCCCTCTCCTGCTTTGCCTGTAGAATTACGTAACCAACTGGGTGAACGAGTTGTTTTCGCTCTAAAAAACATGGGCTACCGCGGCGTTGGAACTCTTGAATTCCTTTATGAAGATGGTGAATTCTTTTTCATGGAAATGAATACACGCATTCAAGTTGAACACCCTGTGACAGAAATGATTACAGGAATTGATTTAATCAAAGAACAAATTCGTGTGGCTGCTGGTGAGCCATTAGGCTACACGCAAAAAGATATCATGTTCAATGGACATGCAATTGAGTGCCGTGTCAATGCAGAAGATCCAAGAACGTTCATTCCATCACCTGGGAAAATTGTTAATTATTTAGCACCAGGGGGGCTAGGCGTTCGTGTCGATAGTCATGTATATCCTGGTTATGTAGTGCCACCTTACTATGATAGCATGATTGCAAAGCTTATTGTACACGGCCGAACGCGTGCTGAATGTCTTAGCCGTCTTAACAGAGCACTTAACGAATATGTAATAGATGGTATTAAAACAACGCTTCCTCTCCATCAAAAATTAATAAAGAATCCTGATATTATAGAAGGTCGCTATGACATCCACTGGCTTGAGAAGAATCTAAGCAAGGAAGAACCAAGTGCATAGTATTGACACCAAGTTTGAAGAACTTGGACTTGTATTACCAACACCGTCTGCAGCAGTGGCCAATTATGTGCCATATGTTATTACAGGAAACTTGGTAGTTATTTCAGGGCAATTGCCCGTGCGTGATGGTGAAATCATATTCAAAGGAAAAGTTGGTGTTGAGCTGTCAACAGAACAAGCGCAAGATGCAGCACGTTTGTGCGGTCTCAACATTCTAACACAATTAAAAGCCGCGCTGAACGGCGACTGGGCACGTCTAGTAAGATGTGTTCGGTTGGGTGGTTTTGTAAATTGTACGTCCGACTATACAGCTCAACCGAGCGTAATCAATGGCGCATCCAATTTAATGGTTGATATTTTAGGTGTAAACGTGGGTCGCCATGCACGCGCTGCCGTTGGCGTGAACGCATTGCCACTAGGCGCTGCTGTTGAAATTGAGGCGACGTTTGAAATTTGTTGAGCAAAAATATATGTATTGATTGACATATAAAAAGGCTCGTTTACTGTGCTCTGTATGTTTTCGGATGAATAAGCAACCCATTTTCTATTCTTTAATCTTCCTCTTGCATATCTTCTTTTTTTTTTGCATAGTACACTTATGTGATGTTCTAATATAGCCAAAAGAGATTTCATGCCTTCTAATGCCCTTTCTACTAAATCTAGATTACAATCAACTGAATTCAAACAAGAATCAGTTGGGCATGTGTTAAATAAAAGACGAATTGAACAAGGCATCGCTATTGAGGATATTGCAAAAGCAACAAAAATAAGATTGTATTTTTTACGTCTTCTTGAAAAAGATGATTTTAAATCGTTACCAGATACAGTATATACAACAGGTTTTATTCGAAGCTATTGTGAATACTTAAAAATTCCTGCAGAACCTCTTATTTCAAACTATATTACTAGCTCTACAAAAAATGAAATTGATATTCCTTTTAAAATACATATACCACAGTCTTCAGAAAAGATAATGTCACCTCGTATCATATTTATATCTATATCTATTTTAATATCAGCATCAATACTTTGGTATACGTTTAAAAATCCGAGTTTACACACAAAAGCAAACAATGTAATACCCTCTTCTCAATTAAATGATATAAACGCAACTCATGATAAAATAGCATTATCAAACAAAGACGAAAAACAAATCAACACAGTAAATCCCATTACAAACGAACTCTCCGTAAGTGAAAATAACGTTTCATCGATTGAGACAAAAAATGCCCCAGATTCTCAAAAAGATTTAGTTGTTTCATCAGTTCCAGATTCAAGTGACTTCACTATAGAGGCGTTGGAAGAAACATGGATAAAAATAACGAATGAACAAGGTGTGCGCCTTACCGTTTCTTTCCTTAAAAAAGGAGATAAAATACCTCTTAACGCGTATGAAAATAATTTTATTTCTGTTGGAAATGCGGAAAGTGTAGCATTCGTTCGTGGAAATACAAAAATTGAAGGCTCCATCTATCTAGATACACCAGCTGGTTTTGCCGAAAGCAAGAAAATTATTGTACCACCAGCTCCATTTGTGGTAGAATAAACGCCATTAGATGTGAAATCTAACGTGCCCATTCATTAGAATGCATATCTTACTTAAACCTTAGAAATAGAAATGCCGCAAGAAACTGCGGACAAAAAAGATGTTATCACTTAATCGTATCAACTATTTCATCGGCGGCAGATCACTGCTCGAAAATGTTAGCTTTCAAATTGCACCTACCCATCGCGTAGGCCTAGTAGGTCGAAATGGGTCGGGTAAGTCGACCTTATTTAACCTCATTCAAGGCTCTGTGACCGCCGATTCTGGTGAAATTGAAGTTGCAAGACACTATAAGGTCCTGTCAATTAAACAAGAAATGCCAAGTGGTGATTTATCTCCTCTTGCGTATTTATTGGAACAAGATCAGGAACGACTTTCATTATTAAAAGAACTCGAAGAGTGCCATGATGCAAACCACATGGGTGATCTATATGAACGTTTAATTCAAATTGATGCTTATACAGCGGAATCACGTGCAGCAATTGTTCTCAAGGGCCTAGGCTTTAGTGACGAAGATCAACTGCGCCCACTACAAACTTTTTCCGGTGGCTTTCGTATGCGTATTGCCTTAGCTGCAGCATTATTTCAAGAACCTGATTTATTATTACTTGATGAACCTACGAATCATCTTGATTTTGAAACGACGCAGTGGTTACAAACATTTTTATCAAAATACTCGAAAAGCTTTCTACTGATATCACATGATCGCGAATTTTTAAATGCAACGATCAATACAGTACTACACCTAAAAGGTGGGAAAGTCTCACGTTATACAGGTAACTTTGACACATTTCTAACTGTCTATGAGCAACAACAAGCCAACCTTGTAGCGTTTAACACACGCATGGAAGAGCAACGCTCGCATATGCAATCATTTGTTGATCGTTTTAAAGCAACAGCTTCTAAAGCACGTCAAGCGCAAAGCCGCATGAAGGCACTTGAAAAACTAAAATTTATCCCTGTCGATAAAGCTGACCCAACCGTTGCCTTTAATTTCCCAGAACCGGAATCTATTTCACCGCCAATGCTTGCTTTCGAAAAAGTATCATTAGGTTATGGTGATACGATCATTTTAAAAAATCTGAATGCGACATTGAGTCCAGATGAACGTATTGGTCTCGTTGGATCCAATGGTAATGGTAAGTCTACTCTTGCAAAATTTCTAGCAGATGAATTAACCCCCTTTAGTGGAGAGGTCAAACGTCACGGAAAACTTAAAATTGCCTTTTATAGACAAGATCAATTTGATCACATGGATACAGATCGTACAGCGTATAACGTAGTAGCAGATGCTATGCCAAAAGCAACACCAACACAAATTCGAGGACATTTAGGACGCTTTGGTTTTGTAAAAGATAAGGCTGATCAAAAAGTAAAATTATTATCAGGTGGTGAACGTGCACGTTTGTTGTTTTCATGTCTTACAGCTGAGCGCCCGAATTTACTCATCCTTGACGAGCCAACGAACCACTTAGATATGGAAATGCGTGAATCACTAATCGATGCACTAAATACCTATACTGGCGCCGTCATTTTGATTACCCATGACCGGCATTTACTGCGCCACGTAGCTGATCGTTTGTGGATTGTGAAGGATAAAACATTAACCCAATTTGATGGTGATTTGCAGGATTACACGAAATCACTTGAGGGCTAACATACTCGATTCTGTCGTAACCTCATGCAGACATCTTCGATAACTTGCTCCCAATTTCCACGTTCAGGTTGCCTAAACAACGTTGCACTTGGATACCAAGGACTATCTGCTCTATCGAGTAACCAGCGAAAATCTGGGACCCATGATAATAACACCCAAATCGGTTTGCCAAGCGCACCTGCAAGATGTGCAACCGATGTATCTACTGAAATAACAAGATCCATTTCATCAATCAACGCAGCCGTATCTGAAAAATCAATTAAGTTTTCTTGATGTGTGTGAACATGAGAAAACTCTGCTAAGAATACTTTATCCTCAGGGCGTATTTCTTTTTGCAAAAGATGAAATTCAAAAGGAAGATCAAATAAGGGCCCAAATAAATTTAATGTGATACTACGTTTTGTGTCTTCTGTATGAATTATTGCTCCTGAACATACCAAACCAATACGTGGTTTTGTTTTAATACCCAATCGATCTTTCCACATTTTTTGCTTATCTATATCAGAAAAAAGATAAGGCATATTAACTGGAATAGTATCAATCGTTGTTTTAAAAGCTAAGGGTAAACTCATAATTGGGCATTGAAAATCAAATGCTGGAAGTGTCTCTCCCGTTGTAACAATTGTTATGTCATTTTGTAACGTTGACATAAGTGAGAGAAGCGGCTCTGGAACTTCTAATATCACCTTAGCACCAAGCGCTTCGAGCATAATCGCATAACGACAGCATTGGATCACATCTCCTAATCCTTGCTCTTCATAAATCAACACTGTTTTGCCCGCTATCGGCGCTTCTCCAAGCCATAACGGCCGATCAAATACTCTAATCTTTTTTCTCTGTACGCTTTTCCATCGCCATTCATACAATGTCCATCCTTCTGTGTAATTTCCTGAAAGAAGTTTAACAAATGATTTATTCAAGTAGGCATCTGAAAAATTGGTTTTCAACATAATAGCACAATCATAACTTACCAAAGACTCATCAAAACGCTTAAGCTCTTTTAAAATATTACCTTTATTGTTATAAGCCTCAGAGAGATCAGGTTTTAATTCAATAGCTTGATTACAACTCACCAATGCTTCTTCAAAACGTTTAAGTTCTTTTAACACAGCGCCTCTGTTGCTATAGACTTCAGCGGAATAAGGATTTAGTGCAATAGCTTGATTACAACTCACCAATGCTTCTTCAAAACATTTAAGTTCACTTAACACCGTGCTTCGGTTGTTATAGGCATCAAAAAAACCCGATTTTAAAGTAATAGCTTGATCATAACTCAACAAAGATTCATCAAAACGATTAAGCTCACTCAATATAGAACCACGCGTACAATAAGCTTCAGCAAAATCAGGTTTTAATGTAATGGCATACTCACTACTTACAAGAGCTTCATCAAAACGCGTAAGCTTAGCGAGAGCATCAGCTCTATTGCTATGCGCTGCAGCAAAATTTGGATCTAATGCGATGGCACGATCAGAATAGATCAGAGATTCACTAAATCTCATAAGTTTGTAGAAACCGTTGCCCAGATTGGAAAGGGCTATAGGCTGATTTGAATGAATTTTAATTGATTCTTCTAACAGTAAAATTCCCTCTGAAATATTTTCAAGTTGAAGACATGCCGAACCAAGCAGTGTCAATAATTGCGGTTCATGAGGAAATTGCTCACGTAATTGTTGGTAAAACGTTATGGCCTCTTTTACATTTACACGACCTAACTGGTGCAAAGAGAAAGCATGATTAAACAATTCATTTGAATTAGATATTATGGACATCCGCACCTACTAGTCTCTGACAAACATCTTGAATAACACCTTCCCAATTCCCAAGCTCACTTTGTCTAAACAACGTTGCACTTGGATACCAAGGACTATCGGCTCTATCGAGTAACCAGCGAAAATCTGGGACCCATGATAATAACACCCAAATCGGTTTGCCAAGCGCACCTGCAAGATGTGCAACCGATGTATCTACTGAAATAACAAGATCCATTTCATCAATCAACGCAGCCGTATCTGAAAAATCAATTAGATTTTCTTGATGTGTCTGAACATGAGGGAACTCTGCTAAAAATACTTTATCCTCAGGGCGTATTTCTTTTGTAACCGTTCGAGCAACCGCCCCCTTGTTTCAGCAGGGTGATTTAGTTATGCT
>JAZKAK010000016.1:0-32756 GCA_040389165.1 Pseudomonadota bacterium | reverse complement strand
TTGTTGCAACACCGTCAACTATTTGTCTTTGAAACTTTATGGATCTTCGGATCGAGTCCGAAGATGACAAAAGGGAGGTCAGAAAATGACAAACGGGCAGTCCTCGTTTCAGCAATCCTGTCTTCATCGTTACCGCAACGCTGTCATCCTCGTGCTTGACACGAGGATCTCTACACGTGAAAGCGCATGTGCATTGTTGCCTGTTTGTTGCAACACCGTCAACTATTTGTCTTTGAAACTTTATGGATCTTCGGATCGAGTCCGAAGATGCCAAAAAGGTAGTCCGAATATGACGAAGGGGGAGAGTACGAAGATGAACAAAGGGGGTAGGAAGATTACAACCGTTCTGTTAGCTGGGGGAAGAACATAATCATTTTAAATGTGATGAACAGATAAAAATGTGTAAATGCCGTTTGATTTGAATCTTCTGCCCTTCGCGTGGATGCATCCAGCCTGTCGTCTCCCCAACCCTCGATCCACGCGGAACCGAAATAAACAATGGTCCGCATCAAACGCAAAAAAGCCCGCAAAAGCGGGCTTCTTACAAGACTTTAAATTATAAGCTTAGAACTTGTAACCAACAGCCACTTCAACTTTATGTTGTGTTACTTTCATTGAATGATTCGCAAATTGACCATTATAATAATTAACAGCTTTCATCGTTTGTTGTAAATTGATGCTTGGACCAAATAAATAGCTATATTGTGCACGGATAAACGCTTTACCCAAATAAACTTCTACGCCAGCACCAGGTGCAAAGCTAAAGCTTTTCTTAGTAGCAGAAACTGTTTTCTGTGTATCTGACAAATCTGTGCCTGTAATAGGCGTAACAACTGTCAAATTGTCAGCAGCAATACCTGCTAAGTTTGGATTCGCTTGTGCTTTCCATGCACCAGCTTCAACGCCAAGACGTGCATACATAAGCGTGTTTGGTGCAACCATGAAACCAATACGTGGCGCAAAACCAAAATATTGCGTACGCTTAACAGTTAAAGAACCCATTGTAGCAGATTCCGTTGAATTTCCAGAAGCAGCATCACTGAACACTGTTAATTTAGTTGTATCGAAACCACCATAAATTTCAGCACCAAAAACCATTGATCCTGATTGAAAGTTGTAGCCTGCAAGTGCACCAAATAAACCAGCTGATTTACCAGAGTTCGAATTAACATTTTGCGTTTCAGCAGCAACGTTATTACCTACTGTAGCGCCATTAATACCACCATTGGTCATGTTGCCAGAAGCTGCACGTGTGTACTTCACGTTTGTGTTAGCAACACCACCGCTTACACCAACATAAGCACCTTGAGCAGGCTTAGCACCAGCATCAGCGAACGATGCAACCGTTGAAACTGCAACTACAGCAGCTGTAGCTAACATTGTATTTAAAAACTTTTTCATTTTATATGTTCCTTTTTTTTATAATTATAAGGCACTGTTTTTCAGCACCTCGGTTTTATTTAAATGAATGCTAACGACGTTCCCATTATTAGCATTCCTTGGTATAGCACAAATTAGAACTTGTAGCCAACACCAACTTTAAATGTTTGTTGTGAAACTTTGAATGTGTGCTTAATTGCATCTGTAGGAACATCTTCAGCATTCACTGTATTTTGTGAAACATTCAACTTTGGACCAAACAAATAAGTGTATTCAGCACGTACGAACATATTATGAGTAATATATGCTTCCAAACCTAAACCTGGCGCAAAGCTGATTGAATTCTTGTTTGCTGTAAACAAACGGTTTGATACACCGCCATCATTTGCTGTAAACACACCATGTGGTTGAACTTGAGCTTGCCATTTACCAGCCTCAACACCCAAACGAACATAAAACAATGTATTTGAATTAACGAAAGCACCAATGCGCGCAGCCAAGCCATAATAGCTAGTACGCTTTACGCTTGCCTTAGCAATAGCGTAAACTGGAGAAGTACCAACGCCAGTTGAAGTTACTGAACCATTTCCAGTGCCATTGTCATCAAAGGACGTCACTTTAGCTGTATCCAAACCACCAAAAGCTTCACCGCCAAAATACATTGTACCAACCTGCATGCCATAACCAGCAAACAAACCAAACAAACCAAACAAACCACCAAAGCTACCAGCTTGTGAATTATTAGCCATCGTGTACTGAGATGTAACAGCACCACTTGTCGGGCCTGCTCCAGTTGCTGTAAAATTAGTACCAGCGTTTGTAAAACCATACTTTACGTTTGTGTTCGCTAAACCAGCATTACCACCAACATAAATACCTGTCTTTGATTCGCTTCCGCCGCTAACCGCGCCATCTGCATATACGGATACAGTAGCTAAAGCAGTTACAGCCAAAAGTGCGCTTGTAAATCTTTTCATGAAAAACTCCTAAAATCTAAATTGTGACGCGAGCCGCGCCGTTCTACATCTTCTTTTTGACATAATTGACCCTTTCGTGAATACAGCAAACAATAATGCATGCATTATTAATCCGACCCATGTTGTCAAAATGACACATTTAGTAAATAAACTATGAATATATTATGTGAAAATGCCCGGGATAAAGAAAAGCACATAATCATTAAAAAAGTATTAAATACTAAACATACTCTATTTGATAATGATTTAAGGATGCCTGATGAACGTAAAAAGCGAACTTTTAATGCTGTATGAAACGGCAAAAATGTCGGGGAAAACAGAGCTTTCTTTTCGCATTCTAGCATGCCTTGCAAAAATGAAAGCACCCAAGATATCAATTGATGGGTTGTCAAACGCAGAGCTAAAAAGGTTAATCACCGAATGCAATGCATTTGACGCTGACAAAGAAGATAATTTGATTGGAACTGATGAAACAGAAAATGAACTTAATTGTTAACCAGTAAATTTTGTATCAGGCATGCCCGCACTCAAGCGTTAAGGCTGCCGGGTCCACTCCGATGGAAGCCATCGCCATTCGCCATTTCAAATCAGCCGTTGTATTAAAAACAAGCTCTAGCGTTGGCTGAACAACGAGCCAATTATTTTCAGCTATTTCTGCTTCTAATTGCCCGACTGCCCAGCTAACGTAGCCAAGCGCTACGATTTTTTTGCATGGCCCCTCGCCTTTACCGAGCGCTTTCAGTATTTCTAATGTGGATGTCACACCAATCTTTGCATCCACCAACACAGTCGAATCAATATGGTAATCCAAGCTATGCAGAACAAACCCACGGCTAATATCGACAGGCCCACCATATACAATTGCCAGATCCGGACAATTGTACCCCATCGGAATATCCACTTGTTTTAACAAATCTCTAAACACAAGTCCGGATAAAGGTTTACTCAACATAAGCCCCATTGCGCCTGTTGAATCACACCCGCAAACATACACAACACTTTGATGAAATCGAGCGTCAGTCACGTAGGGCATCGCTACCAATAAGCTTCCTGGCAAAATAAGCGTATCTGAATAGTTGTTTTTTGTATAAGTTTTGTTCAAGAGTCTAACTCACCTTTTTTACTTATTTTTAGAATATCATACAATCATTACAAAATGATTAATCAGAACAACCTTTAATTGGGCTTGAGTTTTTTTGAATGACCATCTATTATAGAATTTGATTCCTTAAATATGAGTGTACTTATGTCATTTTTTCATGATAGCGATCATGACTCTCATTACATAAGAAAGATTAAGAAAATCCCCATTTTATCAAATGAGGAAGAAATTGTATTGGCACGTGCTTGGCGTGAAACAATGGATCGGCCCGCTGCCGAAAAACTAATCAACGCGCATCTCAGACTTGTCACAAAAATTGCCGCTGGTTATCGTGGTTATGGCCTCCCACTCAGCGATCTCATCGCCGAAGGTAATATTGGCATGCTCCAAGCGATGAAGCATTATGATCCGGACAAAGGATTTCGCTTGTCGACCTATGCCATGTGGTGGATACGCGCAAGCATTCAAGAACATATCCTTCATAATTGGTCCTTAATTAAAATAGGCACTACTTCAGCCCAGAAAAAGTTATTTTTTAGTCTACGTAAAACAAGTGCAGCGATTCGCAAAGCGCACGATGATGACACACTTACACCGGAAATTATCGCAGCTATCGCTGTAAAACTTAATGTACGTGAAGAAGAAGTCATTCACATGAGTCAACGACTCAAAAAAGATCATTCACTCAACACACCACTTCATGCTGGCGAAGAAAATCAAACGGAATGGATTGAGTGGCTTGTCGATGAGCGGGATAACCAAGAAATCCATATCATACAAAAAGATGAAATGAATAAAAGACGCATTTTATTTAATAGCGCTATGGAATGCCTTACCGATCGTGAGCGCACTATTATTCAGCAACGTCGCCTTGCCGAACCACCTCTTACGCTTGACGAAGTCAGTGAGAATTTAAGCATTTCACGCGAACGGGTTCGACAGATCGAAAATGCCGCCTTTGCTAAACTACAAAAGCATATTCGCACTCTAACTGACCCCCATCCCCATAATATATAGGCAAAACTTTCCTCTTCGGTAGATTTTGCCTATACAAAGCTACATAAACAACAATAAGCTTTATTTACTGACCATATGTATGCATGTTGTTATTCATATTAACCGCGCAATCCATACCAACGTCCTCATTAAATTTGCTTAGCAACTGACTAAAACAGTGCAATGCAACACATTGTTTTTAATCCCTGACTAAATTCACACTCGTATTCTCAACTTTGGCACAACACTTGCATCAGACACATTGTCCGCACATGTAGTTTAACCATTCACAGGAAGTGAGAATCATTATGGGACTAGTCAGTGTTAATACAAACGTCGATGCATTAAATGCAGGTCGTTTCTTCAACCAAAACATCGCCAACTTATCAAAAGCAAATGCGCAACTTGCATCCGGTCGTATTGACTCTGATGCATCAGACGCGCCTGCTGCTGCTGCCGTTGGTGCCAGCTTAAGTTCAGCAATTCTAGCGCAAACACAAGCTGCTAGCAACGTTACACAAGCCTGCGCGCTTATTTCGCTTGCTTCAGGTTCATTGTCATCCATGACACAAATTTTGCAAACCATGAAGGCACGCGCAACACAAGCAAACGCAGACACAATCGGACCATCACAGCGTGCAATGCTTGATGAAGAGTATCAAGCGCTTCTCACACAAGTTGACGCAACCGCTAATACGACATGGAATGGCATTTCTCTATTCTCAGGCGGCAGCGGTGAAACAAAGCGTCTTTCAACACTTTCCGCTTCTGGCTTAACATCCCCTGCCACACCCGCTGATATATCGCCCACGTTTATATTTTCTGGCTTGGTGAGCGGCCCTATTCAAGGAGTCAATGTTGCCAGCTCAGGTGAAAATGCAGGTTCTGTTAGCGTCATTATTGGCGGCCAGTCTTTTAAAGGAACGATTCAGCTTAACACAACTGGCATGGTTCAATTAACGAGTGTAACAGATAATTCAAACACAATTTCCCTTAATATCACCGGTACAGGCCTTACATCAACAGCTCAAATCAAAGCAGAACTGAATACGCTATTCCAACTGGATATCGGCGATCAAATCTCAATGAGATCTCAATCGACCGATTTGTCGACTACGATTACAAGCGTTGCCGCCGGCGCAGCAACTCGACCAGGAACATATGGCCTTTCATATGGCTATGATGATACATCAAATGTAATTACATACAAGATATCTGATGGATTAACAGTCTGGGAAAAATCATTTGATGCATTTACCCCATCAAATGCAGCTCTTAATCGAAACGCACGTACTGTTGTTTTTGATAATGGGCTAACAATAAATACAGCCATCAATACAGATGAAACACATCCAACCGCTGGCATTGAAATCATCACCGTGGACACAGGCAACAAACTAACGATGGGCTTTCAAGTTGGAGATCTTTCCTCTGATATCATCAGCATAGAATTTAGCGCAGCAACAGCATCAGCGCTAAACCTAAACGGAACAACTATTTCAGATAGAGATGCAGCCTCGACAACGGCAAACCTTTTAGATGCTGCTCTGATTGAAATAAGCAATATGTCTGCAAAACTTGGCGGCACAAAAACGCAGCTTACGTTTACAGGCCAAAGCTTAGCACTTCAAATACAAAACGAGAAAAACGCAAAAGCAACCTTCACCGATGCCGATATTACAACTGCATTAGAAGATGCACAGGAATCAACGGCGCTCGTGAATATGTCCTCGACAATTTTCCAGAACACACTTCAGCAGCCAAAGAAGCTCGCTGAACTTGTGCAAACGGTAATGCGTTAAATTTATTAATGTAAGGGATTGATCGACACCTAAAAGCGCAATCCCTTAGACCTACGCCACTATGATCAACATGACCATCCAAATTAAGCATGTTGATCAGAGTTGGACCTATTAATAGAAAGATTTTATAATGCCCGTCGGTGTCAATAACGAATATGGTCATGTGTCAACCGACTCAACAACCGGGCAAGCAAAGGTTGCTGCTAAAATCAACGGACTTGATATCAACGCTGTGGTCGATAGTATCGTCTCTGTAAAAAAAGAACAATCAGAGCTCTATCAAGATCAAATCATACTTAATGTTGATGTTAAAATCCCTGCTATTGACGATCTACGTACCAAAGTTGAAACACTTGATAATAGCCTAAAGCAATTAACGAATGAACTGCGATCCAATTTTTTCGGCAACTCAGATGTTCCAAATGCATTGAATGCGAAGCTCTTTCGCCCTAAACAAGCTGATGGCGCCGTTGAGCTAACAATAAGCCCCGTCGCAAAGATTTCAACAACAGATCACAAAATAAATGTTTCTCAAGTAGCGGCCGCTGACAGTTTTACGAGTTCTTTTCATTTTGTATCACCCAATACACCGGTCACATTTTCTGGGAATCTTGTCATTAACAATCAAACCGTTGCTATTACTGAAAATGTATCAACCTTAAACACAATCATTAATGACATAAATAGCTTGACCGAAAGCGCACATGTCTCGGCGAGCCTATTGGAAATATCCAAAACATCAGGCTACGTTCTTATCCTTGAAAGCACAGAGCTTGCAGAACCTATTAATTTTATGGGAGCAGCAGGGACGGATGCAAGTCTTCAAGGTTCTGAGGGACTTAAACTACCCACGACAAATACTGATCCCAGCACAATAGCAACGTCAACAGATGAAATCGTCAGTGGTTATACGACGAGAACGCCTACTGGGGCACTTGGTTTCTCAGGAAACCTTGTCATCAACGGTCAGGCAATACCAATCACAAGCACTTCTACGCTCAACTCAATCATGAATTCGATTAATTATGTTAGCGATAAATCAAACGTGTCAGCAAGTGTCACAACCGCTGACGGCACAAACTTCGCACTCACTCTTACGGGAACACAAATAGGTGTGCCCATTAATTTTCTAGCCGTGACTACAAGCGCTAGCCTTCAAGGCACCGAAGGCCTTCAATTACCATCATCAGGCACATCCCCCAGCTTATTAGTTGACTCAAAAGACCACATCGTAAGCGGCTACACAACAACTGACCCATCAGCACCCGTCACTTCGTTTTCTGGAACTCTGCTTATCAACAATCAAGCAATTAATATCACAACAAATTCTTCTTTGAATTCAATTAGAGACGCTATTAATGCGTTAAGCAAAGAAACACATATAATCGCAAGTGTCGCTTCTACGGATGGCATAAATTACGCCCTTGTTCTTGATGAAACACGGATTGGCACTCCTATTGATTTTCTTGGAGCGACAACAGACGCTTCACTCCGTGGAACACAGGGCCTACTGTTGCCAATAACAAACACAGATATAGATTCTCTTCTTGCAAAGATTTCAATTAATGGCACAAATATAGAACGTTCAAGCAACATTATTTCAAATGCTATATTAGGCGTTAAGATCACCGTTAACGCCAAATCAACACTCGTCAATGACGTCGTACAAGATACAATTTTTGGGATCGACTACGACAAAGATAAGGCATTTAAAGCCATTAATGAACTTATCACAAATTACAATGCAGTAATTGATGCTCTCGCTGAACAAAAAAAAATGCAGAGTGATGGAAAAACACCAGATCCAAAATCTGTCCTTTACGGTGAAAATATTATAAGTCAAATTCAATCTCTGCTTCAATGCGTTGGCAACTTGGCCACAATTGGAGCAAGGGGTGATGACTACACAAGCTTAATGGATATTGGCCTGGAATTAAATGCACGTGATTCCGAAGCAAAAACAGGAACAATTAATGGGAAGATTCATCTTAATTCACAAAAATTAAAAGAAATAATATTGGATGGTGATTTCAGAAAAATTATAAAATTATTCGGCAATTTCGCACAATCAACCAATCCTGATATCCAAGCTTATTCTATGCCGACCAATCTCAACAGCACGATCGCTGGCAATCCAATTAAAATGACGTATACATATATTGGCGCATTGCCAACAGACGAACTATTTGCGACAAATTTTAGTGTCCCTCAGCCAACTACCCCACTCGGCGCACAAGCTGCCGGACAGGCCGTCACCCTTACCTACACGCAAAATGCTGATTCCACCTATTCGGCAGTAATAACAAGTAGTGATATAAAAGATGCTAAAGGTAATATTATTACAGACTTAGGCATTATAACATCAAATGCCATCCTATCCAATTCGGATAATACATTCACATTTCCAAGCAATTCAATTTACGCCGGACTTGTTGTTAATTTTACAAATATAGAATCGCCGCCAACACCAGGCTCTCCAATTATCACAACTTTCACATTGCCCCAATTTACGGCAACCCTTTCCATGACGGGTCAGACTGACGTCTTTATAAGCAACGTACAAGGAAATTTCATCAAAGCCCCTGAAGATTCAATCTATGCAGGTTTAAAACTAGGTTTTGTCTCAACTGAGGATACATCACCTGTTTCCTTAAACCAGTCCGTGGAAACAACACTTATATTGACTCAAGGCATTGCCATTAATTTTAATCGCGCACTAAGTGCCGCAACTGCAAAATATGACAAAACAAAAGAAGACGCAACGCCCACGAGTATATTTGATATTGCCATTCAAGATCTTTTGGATACCAATAAAAAAAACGAAAAACATGTTCAAGAAATATCTGATGATGCAGATCGCATTCGTCAGCGATTCCAACCGATGTTGCAAAGTCTTTATGAAACAACCTATCGCACACAAGCCATTGCGTTAATGCTTGAAACTCAGCTAGCGTTACTCAACGATTAACAAGAAGAAAGTTTTATCATGTATAATAATATTCCAAACGCTTATAATTACAATCCTTTGATGGATAGCATTCCTAATCAAATTTCGCTCCTTTTTAGCCGCATCGCCTATTTTATAAAAGATGCTGATCGTCTGAGAAATGAACATGCCTATGAAGCGTTTGCCAATCAGAATCAACGTGCTATCGCCGTCATACATGGACTTTCTTCGTTTTTACAAAGTGAACTGAGCGAAGATACATCAGCAGCTTGGGATACCTATTTTAAGATTTTATTAAGCAAAGTCAATCAACACGCAATAGAACCAAATATTGATACTTTCACATCAATATGCGATGGCCTTCACACGATGGAAACTCTTTGGAAAGATGCAAATACGCAAAATCAAATCATCGTGACCCCAAACAATGAAATTGAGGCATCACATGCAAACAATAACCTCGTCCAAACGAGAAATACGCTCGACACGAGCCATGAAATCATTCATGCACTTCACGCAGAGGCACTTGTCCATCGAGATCTTAATATTTCAATTTAAATAAATAATGTGATAAAAATGGTGGGCCCGGCAGGACTCGAACCTGCGACAGCTCCGTTATGAGCGGAGGGTTCTAACCAACTGAACTACAGGCCCAAAAGTCGATACGAGCAAAATACACTCTAAAAATCGATACAGATTATAATTAAAAGTACTCAATTCATGCCGACGAGTCAAGAAATTTAAAGCGTATTACCAGTTGCACGCAGAATTTTCTCTTTTTTACGCTTTTTGTTTACCTTTGCAGTAAAGATCCCACAAATCAAGACGACGTGCCTTAGTCACCTGCTCTGCTGACTGTTGTCGCCATTTTGCAATTTTACCATGATCACCTGATAATAAAACCTCTGGCACAGATTTATTTTTCCAAATACGTGGCTTTGTGTATTGAGAGAACTCAAGCAGACCTTCTTCAAAACTCTCAGATGTCGTGGCATCTTCTTTTACCAGAACACCAGGTAACAAACGAACACATGCATCCATCAATACAAGCGCCGCCATTTCACCGCCAGACAGCACATAATCACCAATGCTAATTTCAATTAATCCTTTTTCTTCACGCCAATGCTCAATAACACGATCATCCACCCCTTCATAACGCCCACATAAAATGACAATGCCTGCTTTATTTTTACTAAGTTCGCGCGCTAGATCATGCGTGAATGGTTTGCCGCGTGGTGTCACATAGATATATTGTGGAAGTTCTTGATTTGTGTATGCGTTTTCGGCAACACATAATGCTTCGTTTACCAAATCCGCCATCATCACAAGCCCCGTCCCGCCGCCATACGGCGTATCATCAACGGTATGATGCTTATCCTTTGCAAAATCACGAATATTAATTGTGCTAAGCTGCCATTGACCTTTTTCAAGCGCCTTACCAGCAATTGAATGCGCAAGTGGGCCTGGAAACATTTCAGGAAAAAGCGTTAAAATTGTTGCGTGCCAGGGTTTCATCGTGGTTTTATCAGGTAAAAGTGTCCATAACGAACTTTAAGGAAATTCATACCTCATGTCCACGTTCATTATTCTCGTTGCCACACAATTACCTGAAAATCTTGGTGCTGTTGCACGTGTTATGGGAAATTTTGCGCAAACGCAATTACGTCTTGTCACGCCGAAGGTCTCTATAGACGATCCAAAAGCCATCGCAATGGCTGTTAGTGCAAAACAAATTTTAACAAATGCAGTCATCTTTGATTCATTTAAAAACGCAACTGCCGACTGCCACACAGTCATTGGCACAACGGCTAATCCACGGGATGTGATCAAGCATTATATGACACCACGCGCAATCGCAGATGATTTTCAGACAATGCCTGGCCCTATTGGAATTGTCTTTGGCCCTGAACGTACCGGCCTTACCACCGATCAAATCGCGCTGTGCAATGCAACTGTGCAAATCCCCGTGAATCCTGAGTTTTCATCGCTCAATCTCTCGCACGCCGTTGGGATTGTATTATATGAACTTTATCATGCGCAAACGAATTCCGTTCCTTTTTGGCAACATGGCAAAACGCAACCTGCAACAACAGGTGAGGTGGACGTTTTTTTGTCGTATTTAGAAACCAAACTTGACCAAACACATTTCTGGCGAACGGAGACTAAAAAACCATTGATGCGACGTAATTTATTTGGTCTATTTAAGCGACAAACATTGTTCCAACAAGATTTACGGACGCTACGTGGGATGATTGATGCGTTATCGAAAGAAAAGGGAAAATAATTAGGCAGCGATACGAGACTGCTCAAGGAATAGTCTCGTCAAACCGCCGAATACAGTTCAGTGCACCATTCCGCCCGTGTCAACATCCTTGCCAAGATCATCCCAATCATCATCACTAAACGCATCCACATCACTTAAAATATCATCCCAATCCTCATCACATTCTTTTTGCTCCGTGCATTGCGGTGACAACAAAACAACTTCGCTCAAACTATCTGCATAAAGCACATTAGCGGCACTAACCAACTTCATATTATCATCGGTCAAAGGTGATTCATTTTCGTCATTTTTCATTTTACCCTTTGCATGATCAACCGTAAGCGCTGAACTGCAAGGACTTATTGAATGCCAATCAATTATTAACGTCTCATCGTCATATTCGCCAAATTGCAGATCAAACGAGGCAAATGACGTCCGTTCGCTATCAGTTTGATCTTCATAATCATCGTTATGGTATTGCTCTTGCTCATACACACACCCTTTCGTTTGGCTGAAAATTTCGAATTCTTCTAATACGTCGAGAGAGACTCCTATTTCAGGGCTGTTTTGACAAATGTTACTTTGTGGCATTCTTGCAGTTAACAGAATTGACTCCGCTTCCGTACATCCACCTTCAGTTAAATGATCTGGCATTATCGAAGACAGGACAGAAGAAGAGATGATTGAAATTTCTGCTTCAGGTATTGTTAAACGAGATTCTTCTATTCTCTCAGCTTGCTGAGGAACTAAAAATTGAAGATCATTAACATCAGCTGTATCCTTGTTTCTTTTAAGTTCATTTTTTTCTAATGCTCGAGGAGCATTTCGATCGACAACCTTAAAATCGTTTAATTTAGCTTTAAGGCTATCAAGAACACCACGTGCTTGGAGCTTAAAAAGCCCATCAAAGTGTTCATCGCGTGCTTTGTCAAAACACGTGTAAATCAACTCTAAGGGTAGCTTTCCAGATTCCTCAAGTTCTTTATATTCATCCCAAAAATCTAAGAATGCTTTTTTACCAATATCTTTGATTTTATTCCTATTAGCGTTCACTACTCTCTGCGTAAACGCTTCTATTAGACCGAGCATTCTAAAATGTTTATATTTTTTGTCAGTTTTCTGCAATTCCTTGAATGACATTTTATATTTCTCTGAGTCTTTGTGCACAAGAAATTTTATCATAGTCGTTTTTATAATCATTATTTTTTGGGGAAGCGTTGCAAGGGCATTTGACGTTTTATCGTAAGCTGAAAGAAATTTGTTGGTGTTTTCAGTCTGCTTAACAAATAATTCTTCCTTATTGGGATCTAAGTTGAATTTCCCACGGCGATATTTATTTTGATCATCAAGATATTCACAGGCAAAACCTTGCATCGAAATAAATAAAGAAAATAATATATTTTTAGAATAAGATCTGACTTTCATGCGAGCACTTTCTTATAATACAAACGTTATATAATTCTTCTGCGATAAAGTTTCATCAATCAAATTTAGAATATGCTTTATATACAATTTTTATTCGTATAAAACTTTTTCTATGTTCAAAAAATAAATACACAACGTATTTATTACTACTCCTTTATCTGCTGTAGATATAGCACTTTTTTGGCTTTAATTTTAATTGAATTACGTGATAAAATTCTACGCCCGTTATCGCTACCACGAATCAAACCATTGATTGCATACGATGATAGGTATAGGACGGAATAATAGGTATAGGACGGAAAATTTTTTAAAATGATTTATGTGGAGGGAGATGATTTATATCGAGATGGTGCATTCAGTGATTTAAGGCATTAAGAAATAATGCAATTAAAACTGCGAAATGGAGGAGAGGAAGGGATTCGAACCCTCGATACGGTTCCCCGCATACACGCTTTCCAAGCGGGCGCCATCAACCACTCGGCCACCTCTCCTTTAGACTAAAACAAATATTAATCGAAAATAGCAAAAAACTCAAGAAGAACGTTGAAAATGCCAAACGCATTGCGATTTTATAGTTAACTCCCCCCCCCCCATTTCAATACATACAACAAAGACTAATTACACAACCATTGAATTATCACTAAAAATCTTGCAAAAACGCTAACATCCGGCCATCATAAAAACCATAGAATTCCGTAAATACGTATGAGCTTTAACTTATGAACCCAGTCATCAAATGGATTGATGCACGTCTGCCAATCTTTCATTTTATCAACAAAGAATTGGGCGAATATCCAACACCTAAGAATCTGAATTATCTTTGGAATTTTGGCTCACTGGCTGGTATTACCTTGATGATTATGATCATCAGCGGGATCTTTTTGGCGATGCATTATGTGCCACATGTGGATAAGGCATTCGATAGTGTTGAAAGCATTATGCGGGATGTGAATGGCGGCTGGCTAATTCGTTATATCCACATGAATGGTGCATCGATGTTCTTTATTGTGGTATATGCGCATATGGCACGCGGTCTCTATTATGGCTCGTACAAAGCACCACGTGAGTTGCTCTGGATGATTGGCGTTGTCATTCTGCTGTTGATGATGGCGACGGCGTTTATGGGGTATGTGCTGCCGTGGGGCCAGATGAGTTTTTGGGGTGCAACTGTTATCACCAATTTATTTTCGGCATTTCCTGGGGGCGAGTCGATCGTACATTGGCTATGGGGAGGCTTTTCAGTTGACAACCCAACGCTGAATCGTTTTTTTGTACTGCATTATTTGCTACCGTTTGTCATTATTGCCGTGACTATGCTGCATTTAGTTGCGTTGCATCAATTTGGATCAAACAACCCGCTTGGCATTGAACGCACAAAACCATCGGATAGCGTGCCATTCCATCCTTTTTATACAATTAAAGATCTGTTTGGGCTTAGTGTTTATTTGCTCATTTTTGCAACTCTTGTGTTTTTCACGCCGAATTTTTTTAGTGAACCAGACAACTATATTCCAGCGAATCCAATGGTAACGCCCGCACATATTGTACCTGAATGGTATTTTCTACCATTCTATGCAATTTTACGATCAATCCCAAGTAAACTAGGCGGTGTCATCGCTATGTTTGGCGCTGTTTTCATGTTGTTTATATTGCCCTTTTTAGATAAACATCCTGTGCGCAGTGGACGTTTTCGTCCTTATTATAAATATTTCTTTTGGGTGTTTTTAGCAAACTGCTTTGTGCTTGGCTGGGTTGGAGGAAAACCACCTGAAGGGATTTACCTGATCTTAGGGCGCTTATGCACGTTGTATTATTTCTTTCACTTTGTGGCGTTGTACCCACTGTTGACTCGTTTTGAGCCACGGGTAAAATTGCCAGAAGGATTTGATGATTATGCAAAGCATTAAAATGGTATTGGCTCTCAAGAATAAAAACTAATACGAGAAATTTTCCATAATAAGCTGGAATGGCTCTGAAGATACTCCTTTTTTCCCCACATAAGGCTTATCTACATAGATGATTAATGCATGCTACCCGTCACTTTTTGTCACTCCACCCTTGTCATTCCCGCGGAGGCGGGAATCCAGAAAAGCCCCTTTAAAAACCGTGAGTTTGGGGAGAGCTAAACAGCCTGGATCCCCGCCTCCGCGGGAATGACAGTAAGAAAAATAAAAGTGACGGGTAGCATGTGATTAATGTCATAAACAAACCAAATAAGGTTGCTAAAACTGATATCGATATGTAGTGATATATTTTGTTTTTTTTTATGTTTTTAAGCGTAGAGCTAGTCGCGCATGCATTTTCAAGCAAGCCGTACATACAAAAAATCAAAATAAGAATATGATGAATTCTGCTGATCATTGTCATCCTTTTAAAAATTTAATTTAATTCGGCATCGGGTAAACCAAATTTATACATAATGATAAGCAAATTAATATTAACAAAAAAAAATTCCTGGCGCTCGCGTTAATTACCACAAGGTAAGTCTTTAACGTGTTATATTTGTCTTTTTCAAGTCACAGTTGGTTAATTTTTTTGAAGAAGCATACAATCGAATGTTTTTAAAACTTATTTTCAACCGTCATTAGTTTTCCATCTCACGCTATGTGTTTCTTTGAACTTTATGCCAAGCACTTGTTGTAATTTACGTCTAAAAAATTGACATAATATTACCGTAAATAGCATCAAACACAAGTCATTTCCTCACATTACGCAGCTACACGCAAAGCTTAGAAATAAGCACTATTCATCCTAATTCGTTGCGTTGACATCTCCGCGAATAGTAATACATACTGTCAAAAAGTCAACGTGGAGCCATTCAAACGCAGCAAATTATATGTATAATTAACTATGCGTTCTTAATATAGATACAAATCTTTACATAAAAAAACATATTTTCATACAATCTTATGTGTTTGAAAATAAAATCACAATCTAAGCAACGAAAAATGTAGAACTTTTTTGAATAACCGTCAAAATTAATGCATTTTGCTAAGGAGAAAAATAATGAAAAAGAAACCGTATTTTTGTTTAATACTAAGTTTAGGATTGTCTGCTTGTGATCGGGTGGATAGCATAAAATCACACTATGAAGAAAAGCCACAAATCCTACTTAATGCCAATTCAATCGTAGTAACGCGCGATTTTAATACGTATTCCAAATTGCCTGAATCAGATAAATTGTTTTCTTCAGGACTAGCGCAAAGTATTGAAAAATGGGCAAAGGTTCGATTGCGTCCTCATGGTAAATCTGGCATGGCCCAACTTGCCATTCAAGATGCCTCGATCATTGAACTTCCAAATCCCCATAATCCAGAAGAAATAGTAGGTCGTTTGGATGTTATTCTTACACTCCATAATAAAACAGGTGATGTTTTATCTGTTGCAGAAGCACAAATTAGACAGAAAGTCTTGGCTCCCATAAATGTAACCGAAAAAGAACTTAAGGTTCTTATGCAATCTTTAATTACTAAACTTGTTGATGAGCTGGATAGAGAAATCGAAGGAATTCTTTTGAGAATGGCAAAGGTCACTCATAAATCAATAAAACGAATTAAATAAATATTGCTACATAAGTATGTATTTAATTTTACCATAATGAACAAAAATAAATTGAGTATATAAACTTAAAAGGAAGAATTAACATGGATAAATTAAACGAAAAAGCAAAGAATTTGATTCATAAAATAGAAGAGAATTTGCATTTAAAAGATAAAAGCGTCGTTGAAACTACAAAGGATAAATCTAAGGAAAAATTTGATCAAACAAAAGAACATGCTGATGCTTTGAAACATAAAGAAAAGGATAAAGCGGCTCACGTTAAGGAAAAAATAAACGACAAAGCGGCGCAAACAAAGGAGCATGCTGAATCTTTGAAGCACAAATCCAAGGCGAAAGCAATCGAAGGGAAAGAACATGCTGAAGACGTTTATGAAAAGATGAAAGAGGATTGAGCGGAGTAGTTTTTAGCTTTCCAAATGACTTGATATATTAAGTGCCGAAGAAAAATATTTTAATAACTTCTACGGACACAGCGAGCCCTGAAAGGGCGTGGGCACATGAATTGGGTCACGAAAGCGTGAATTTTCTCACAACAACGGCGGATATATATCAATAACAGCTGTTTTTCGTAAAATGATCTGAAAGATGTGTGTAACAAATTCTATAAATTTAAGGAGATAATATATGTTTGATTTTAAAACTGTGATTCTTCCTGCTACAATTGGCGTTTTTGGAGGCCTTTTGGGCCCCATTCTCGTAGAAAAGTGGAAAGGAAGCGAAGAAGAACATAAGAAACAAATAGTTATGGAGGAAAGATTTAAAAAATTAGAAGAAAAATCGAACAACTCATCGTCAGACCTGGAAGAACGTATCACGTCAATAGAAAGTCAGCTTAAAAACTTAGAATTAAATATTTCTCAAAACACGGGTGTTCTAAAAGGCCGCCTTCCAGATATCCCCTTGGAGGGACCTATTTTAAATTAGCATAAAAGTCTGCTCTATGTTTATCAGGTAAATAGGTCCTCCTGATTGCATAGGGCATTACGCGCGATGTGAAGAACACCGTGAATAGTAACCGTTGCTTTACCTAGCCTATCTTTTGACAAGACGATCTGTTCAATTTTTACGTGGACGATAGCCTTAATCACTGCATCTCTTATGCTTCATTGGGTAAGCACCAAAGATCCAAAAATATTTTAATACGTGGTCGGTATGTATGATCAGATAAATGATTACATATTTTCATGAATAAGCATGTGCCTTTCAAAGTCACAGTTGGTTGAATTTTTTGAAGAATCATACATTTTTTAATAATTTAGTTGCAATTCCTTTGTTATATTTGGTACAAGCAACAGATACATTTAAAAAAGAAGGTGCATGTTTTGTCCCGTAGCGTCGTCGTCGTTGAATCGCCCGCAAAAGCAAAAACCATCAATAAATACTTAGGTAGTGATTATACGGTTTTAGCAAGCTATGGTCATATACGTGACTTGCCTTCTAAGAATGGGTCCGTCAATCCAGACGATGAATTTTCTATGCTCTGGGAAATGGATGACCGTTCTAAAAAGCATGTAGATGCGATAAAAAAGGCCTTAAAAGGCGCTGACACTCTTTATCTAGCGACCGACCCTGATAGAGAAGGTGAAGCCATTTCTTGGCACGTTAATCAAGTATTAAACGATGCTAATTTATTAAAAAACACCGAAGTCCATCGCATTGTCTTTCATGAAATCACCAAAAAAGCTGTTCAGGCTTCGTTAGAACATCCACGCCCTGTGAATGATGAGCTGGTAGAAGCTTATCTAGCACGTCGTGCGCTTGATTATCTTGTTGGATTCACTCTGTCCCCGGTTCTGTGGCGAAAGCTGCCTGGAGCACGCTCTGCTGGGCGTGTGCAATCAGTGGCACTTCGTATTGTGGTGGATCGTGAAGAAGAAATTGAGCGCTTCAATAGTCAGGAATACTGGTCTGTTACAGGTGCATTTGAAACAAACAAAACTGGATTCGAAGCACGTCTGAGCTATGTTAATGGAGAGAAAGTTGAGAAATTTACTATTACGACCGAGGCGCACGCAACGGCTGTTGTTAATCAACTTAATACATTATCGTATGCAGTCAAATCGATCGAGAAAAAACAGGTTAAGCGCAACCCTGCCGCACCATTCATCACATCTACACTTCAACAAGAAGCTTCACGCAAATTAGGATTTGGCGCAAGTCGCACCATGCAGGTTGCACAGCGTTTGTATGAAGGTATTGATATTGGCGGCGAAACGCAGGGTCTTATTTCGTATATGCGTACTGACAGCACAAACATGGCGGGTGAAGCAATCGCCGAGGCGCGTCAGTTCTTGAGTGAGAAATTCGGCGATGCTTATGTACCGGCGTCTCCACGTGCGTACAAAACAAAAGCAAAAAACGCACAAGAAGCACACGAATGTATCAGGCCAACACGCTTCACATTAACACCTGATGAGGTCGCGCCATATCTTGATGAACAACAACGAAAACTGTATGAATTAATTTGGAAACGTGCCCTTGCAAGCCAAATGGAAACAGCCTTGTTTGACCAAGTGAGTGTTGATTTCGCTGATTCTACGGCGAAAAATATATTCCGTGCAACAGGTTCAACGCAAGTATTTGATGGCTTCTTACGACTTTATCAAGAAGGCGTGGATGAACCCTCTGATGATGAAAATGCACGCACCTTGCCCAAGTTTACCGAAAATCAACCGGTTGATCTTAAAGATGTGATACCAAATCAACATTTTACACAGCCTCCACCACGTTTTTCTGAAGCAACATTGGTAAAAAAACTAGAAGAACTAGGGATTGGCCGTCCATCAACCTATGCTTCCCTGATTCAAACACTACAAGATAGGCAATATGTACGTCTTGAAAAACGTCAGTTTATTCCCGAAGATCGTGGCCGTATCGTAACGTCCTTTTTAACGCACTATTTTCCAAAATATGTAGAATACGATTTTACTGCGCAATTAGAGGAAGAACTTGACGAAATCTCTGCCGGCACGAAATCATGGAAAGCAATAATGACCGCCTTTTGGGTGGACTTTAAAAAGAATGTTGAAGCAACGACACCATTAACTATTTCAGAAGTCATTGACACACTTGAAGCAGACTTGGCGCATTTCCTATTCCACGGCACAGCTGACGGAGACCGCACATGCCCTGCATGCAAAACAGGAACAATGAACTTAAAACTAAGTAAGTTTGGTGCTTTTGTTGGGTGTTCAAATTATCCTGAATGCCGTCATACCCGTCCACTCGTCGGTTCGGACGATCAAAATGGCGATGGTGTTGATGAAACGCGTGAAATAGGAAATGATCCAAATAATGGCATACCTATTCTTTTAAAACGTGGCCCATATGGATTTTATTTTGAATGGCAAGGCATAATACCAAAGCCAGAACCGGTGATTGACCCTGATGCAAAACCAAAACGTAAATCAACAGCAAAGCCTAAGGAACCTAAAGCGCCTAAGCCAAAGCGCGTATCATTACCACCAACAGTTGCACCAGCTGATGCGACACTAGAGCTCGCGATGCAATTAGCCGAATTGCCAAAGGTGATTGGCGTGCATCCTGAAGGCGGCACGATCAGCGTCGGGTATGGAAAATTCGGCCCATATGTAAAGTTTGGGGATATTTTTGCATCGATTCCAAAAGCAATGGATTTCTTGGCAGTGACTGTTGAGGAAGCCGTTGATTTGATCACAAAAAAGCTTGCAAGGCCACCACGTGCAGCGGGTAAAGGTAAGCCTGTTAAGACGGCAAAAGCCAGCGCTATTGAAGGTGAAGAAAATGTTACCGCCAAGAAAACAGTTGCTAAAAAAGCACCTGCAAAAAAGGCTGCAGTTAAGAAAACACCTATAAAGAAGGTTACTGCAAAGAAGTAACAATAGTATATACACACGCTTCTTCTGGCTGTCATCTTTGCTCGGCGTGGATCCAGATTGTTTAAAGATACTTTTTCTGGATTCCAGCCGAGCAAAGATGACAACAGGCGCATTCAAACTATTTCTATCGAATAAAATTCAACAGCCGTTCATATCTTAATGCAAACGGCCAATTCCACGGTTGATACCATTTTGCTGAAGTTGAGAAAAATAGAATCTCAGCTCGGCCTATAAGATTCTTTTCAGGAACAAAACCAACTGCCTCCGCCACACGGCTATCCAGCGAATTATCGCGGTTATCGCCCATCATAAAATAATGACCGGCAGGCACGACAAATTCCTCTGTATTATCAAGACGCCCTTCACCCATAGGATGTCCCTTTAGGATCGGGTGACGTACACCATTTGGCAATGTCTCCATGTAACGCGGCATTACCAAAAAGTGCCCCTCTTCATCGACCATGTGATAATCGTCGATCTTTTCAAGCTTTACAGGTACATCATTAACATGCAAAATACCTTGTTTCATCTGAATGCGATCACCAGGCTTGCCAATTAAACGCTTAATATAATCTTTTCCTTCATCCTTGGGATTATTAAATACAACTACGTCGCCTTGCTTTGGCTCGGTTGATACAATACGATTTTCCATAAGATGAGGCGCGAACGGGAATGTATGATTGCAGTATCCATAGCAATATTTATTGACGAACAAAAAATCGCCAACCATTAGTGTTGGATACATTGATCCGGATGGAATGCTAAATGGCTGAAAAAGAAATGTGCGAATAATCATTGCCACAACAAATGCATTAAAAAATCCCTTTGTTTCCATCCATGCACGTGATTGTCTGAATTTAGTAAAATTACTCTGTGTATCAAGTTTTACGTTATGTGTTGCCATGTTGTTTTAAGTCCCTTTGATATGTGTAGCAATTGTATCAAAAAAAGTTAAAAATAAGCAAGATCAAAGCAAATTAAAAACACAGTAATATTACATTATAATAATTATTTTAATAAAATTGTATGTTTATTTTACATTTATCGATTTGATTGTTTTAATAATTTATTAATTCTTATGAGCTACATTAAAAAATGGCAATGATGCCACATTTAAATGGAGATCTAAATTTATGTTAAAATCTACATGTAAAGCAATTATGTTCACAGCCTTAGTTGGCACGAGTACTAGTCAGGTTTTCGCTTCTACTACTCCAATTGAGCCTGCCACGCTTACTCCTGCTACACATCTCGTTGCAGCGCATGCTCATGCGAGTCTTTCGTACGAATTAGAGTCATTTTTTCAGAAATTACCAACAGAGTTCCATGATGCTTGGCAAAAGGTAATTACTGCATTTGATAAAGTAAAGGCTGCGGCTCCAACAATTGAAGCAGATGCAACAGCTGTCCTTAATATCGCAACAACTATAGCGGCATTAGACGGAAATACTGCTGTAGTTGCTGATTTAAACAAAGCTCAAGCTGTTGTTACCGGCGCAGGAACTGTTATAACTTCTGATAGCATCACTAGTGCCGTTACAGCCGCTGAGGCCACAGCGACGATAGTTGCTCCTAGTGCAGCTACAGCTAAAATTATTACTGAAGTAAATGCTGATATTACAAAGGGTACTACAATCGTTAATACACTAGAGCCAGTTGTAGAGCCATTGGTTAACTCGCTTATAACTCCACCAACGCCTTCAGCAACTAATTCATAGTATTCATTGAATCTAAATAGCTTATTGACGTGCTTGAAGTATTGTGATTAGAAATCATGTGCTTCGAGCACGTTTCTGTTTTTTCTGCATTAAAAACACTGTTTTCTTTGTCTTTTTCAATTGATTTTCGCTTGTTTCTCCGTCATACTATCGCTTAATTGTATCCTCTAACCCCGTCGGGCGTGACATAAAAAAAGCCATATTAAGGAAATTACATGGAATTAAACCAATCATCCAAACCAGAAAGCTTTGCTGAACTTTTAGAAAGTTCAATGTCAGGACAAATGTCCTTTGAAGGAAAAGTAGTCAAAGGTCGTATCGTTGCTATCCAAAAAGATATTGCTATTATCGATGTTGGCTTGAAATCAGAAGGCCGCGTACCGCTAAAAGAAATTAATGCACGCGGATTAGGCGAAGAAGTTAAAGTTGGCGATACCATTGACGTATTCGTTGAGCGCATTGAAGATCGCAATGGCGATGCTGCACTTAGCGTTGAAAAAGCACGTCGTGAAGCTGCTTGGATGGAGCTTGAAAGAGCATCTGAAATTGGCACACTTGTAAATGGCGTTATCTTTGGCAAAGTCAAAGGTGGTTTTGCTGTTGATTTGAACGGCGCTGTTGCTTTCTTACCAGGCAGTCAAGTTGATGTTCGTCCAGTACGCGATGTTGGACCATTGATGAATTTGGTACAACCATTCAAAATTCTTAAAATGGACAAGAGCCGTAGCAATATCGTTGTATCTCGTCGTTCAGTTCTTGAAGAATCACGCGCAGAAGCACGTACGGAATTGGTAGCACAATTACAAGAAAATCAAGTCCTTGATGGTATCGTTAAGAACATCACAGACTACGGTGCATTTATCGATTTGGGTGGCGTTGACGGACTATTGCACGTTACTGATATTTCATGGCGTCGCATCAATCACCCAGCAGACGTATTGAAACTTGGTGAAACTGTTAAAGTTATGGTAATTCGTTTCAATAAAGAAACACAACGTATCAGCCTTGGCATGAAACAGCTTGAAGAAGATCCATGGAAAGGCAAAGAAGATACATTTGCTCCAGGTACACGCCTCAAAGGTAAGATCACAAGCATTGCTGATTACGGCGCATTTGTTGAACTTGAAGGCAATATCGAAGGTTTAATTTACGTAACCGAGATGAGCTGGACAAAGAAAAACGTACATCCAAACAAAATCGTTTCTATTGATCAAGAAGTTGACGTGGTTGTTCTTGAAGTTGATCCGGCAAAACGTCGTATTAGCCTTGGCCTAAAGCAAGGAACAGAAAATCCATGGAAGCAATTCCTCGATGTACATCCAATTGGTAGCGTACTCGAAGGAACGATTAAGAACATAACCGAATTTGGTCTGTTTGTTGGCGTAAGCGATGCACTTGACGGTATGATTCACTTATCTGATTTATCATGGGATAAACCAGGTGAAGAAGCTGTAAAAGAGCACACCAAGAATTCATTGATCACAGTTAAAGTTCTTGATGTTGATCCTGAAAAGGAACGTATTAGCCTTGGTGTTAAGCAACTTACAAGTGACCCAATTGAGTCTGCAGCAGCAACCTTTAAAAAGGGCGCTATTGTAACTGGTACAGTAAGCCATATTTCTGACAAAGGAATCGATGTCGAAATTGAAGGCGGTTCTGTTGGTACAATTAAAAAAGCTGACTTATCACGTGATCGTGACTTACAACGCCCTGATCGTTTTGCGATTGGTGAGAAAATCGACGCAAAAGTTTTGTCCGTCGACAAATCAACACGCCGCGTAAATATGTCAATCAAGGCCCGTGAAATGGATGAAGAAAAGCAAGTTCTTGCTGAGTATGGTTCATCTGATAGCGGAGCAAGCCTTGGCGATATCTTGGGCGCTGCTATGAAGAAAAAAGCAGGCGCATAATATCTGATCTTGTTGTCATTCTCGGGCTTGACCCGGGGAAATAATATATTTACTTAAGAGGGACGTTCATTCGTCCCTTTTTCTTTTGCACATACAGGTACCTTTAGGGTATAAATCAGATAATAACTGGATACATGCTCATTCTCGACCATTTTTCGTATTCACATTTGCCGTCATGGCGAGCCCGAGGGCGTGGCCATCCAGAACCGCCTGGATCACCACAGAAGCTAAAGCTTCCTCGTGATGACGGGGATTCTGCGCAAAATCATCAGAAATAGCCATACCACTTAACGACGAGAAAAAATATGAATTGGCTTACAAACTTTGTTAAACCTAAAATCCAAGCATTGATTCAGCGGAATGATATCCCCGACAATTTATGGACAAAGTGCCCAAATTGCGAACACATGCTATTTCATCGCGATTTACAAGAAAATCTATTTGTTTGCCATCATTGCCAACATCATATGCGTATCGATGTGATTAACCGTTTGGAATCTTTATTTGATGAACAAAGCTACACATTGCTCGAGGTTCCAAAAGTTATTTCTGATCCTTTGAAATTCAAAGATTCAAAACGTTACGTAGATCGTTTAAAAGAATACCGACATAAAACAAATCGCACAGACTCGGTTCTTGTTGCCTATGGGCAAATCAGCCGCATTCCAACAGTCATTGCCGCTTTTGATTTTAATTTCATGGGCGGGTCTATGGGGCTAGCTGCTGGCGAGGCATTAATTACGGCTTCTGATTACGCCGTCAAGTCCAATTCACCCCTTGTTGTTGTGTCTGCCTCGGGTGGTGCGCGTATGCAAGAAGGTATATTGTCACTCATGCAAATGCCACGCACAATTATTGCCGTACAGCGCGTAAAAGAAGCCGGCCTACCCTACATTACATTACTCACTGATCCAACAACAGGCGGCGTAACAGCGTCCTTTGCGATGCTTGGTGATATATCGATTGCCGAGCCCGGCTGCCTTATTGGTTTTGCAGGCGCACGTGTCATTGAAGAAACAATTCGTCAGAAATTACCCGAAGGATTCCAAAAAGCTGAATACTTACTTGCGCATGGTATGGTTGACATGGTCATTCATCGTTCTAAAATGAAACAGACAATCGCTGAATTACTCGCACATGTGATGCCAAATGGAGCCGCGACTCATGGCCAACTTACACGATCTTCTTAGGCAAACTTCTCTTCTTCACGATAAATCCGTAGACCTAGGCCTTGAACGCTGCTTAACCTTGCTGCAAAAACTTGGCAATCCTCATTTATACATCCCCCCCGTCATCCACGTGGCGGGGACAAATGGCAAAGGTTCAACGCTTGCGTTTATCAAACAAATTCTGGAGGACAATGGATACTCCGTTCACCGATATACGTCGCCTCATCTTGTTCGTTTTAATGAACGAATTGAGTTACATGGCAAACAAATTAATGATGATCTATTAGCGGACGCCCTCACTGAGATTCTAAACATCAATGATGGCGCATCCATTACGACATTTGAACTTATCACCTGTTTAGCCTTTATGTTATTTTCACGCTATCCAGCTGATTTTGTGCTTCTGGAAACGGGGATGGGCGGCAGACTTGATGCAACTAATGTCATTCAATCGCCCTTAATAACAGGAATTACATCCATCTCACTGGATCATCAAGCTGAGCTTGGAGAAACACTTACCGCCATCGCTTTTGAAAAAGCAGGAATTATCAAACAAGGCATCCCTGTTGTTGTTCCGTGCGATCTGGACGCTGCTGCTTGCAAAATCATTGAAGATGTGGCTGCAGCACGAGAAGCTCCATTTGTACCTGTGTCAGAGCGGGCAGCTACGCAGGTAGGGCTACATGGTGAACATCAACGTATGAATGCTGCAGTTGCCGTCAAAATGATCGAACAAGCTGGCATTGTGTGCACAAACTTAGCTGCGTCTTTGCAGAAAGTCTTCTGGGCCGGACGCTTGCAATGCTTAACATTACCTACAAGCACGCTGTGGCTTGATGGTGCGCACAATGAAGCCGGCGCGATAGCCCTTATACGCAGCCTTCGGCAAATCAACACAGCCCCTTGGACGTTCTTTATTCATATAAAAGCCAGAAAAGATGCACGTGCTATGCTTAAGCATTTTGCAGCGATTGCAGATTCTTTTTATTTTATTGATTTCCCCGTTGATGGAGGAGAAGGAATTCCAATGGCTGAGCTTTTCGCTATCGCATCAGAACTTGGCGTACGTTCAATAGCGCTTTCCACGATGAACGCGTTCACGCGTGTGATTACCACACAAAATGAACCTTTAATTGCCACGGGATCGCTCTTTTGGATTGGAAAGATTTTAGGAAGCGATCTCTAGTTAAACAAGAATAGCTTTCTCGCGCAGCATTGACTCTAACTCACCGGCCTGATGCATCTCACGTACAATATCACATCCACCAATAAATTCACCTTTGATGTAAAGCTGAGGAATTGTTGGCCAATTACTAAAATCTTTAATTCCTTGGCGAATATCTGCATCCGTTAATATGTTCACATCCTTGAAAGGAACAGCTAATGAATTTAGGATTTGCACAACCACAGCTGAAAAACCACAGTGTGGCGTTTGTGCAGTACCTTTCATGTACAATACAACATCATTTTCTTTGAGATCATTTTCAATACGTTCTTGTATATTCTGCATCGTAATTCTTAATTCCTTTAGTAATTATGTTTAATTAATTTGCGGTGGGCGTACGGGTTTTAAGTGCCAATGCATGAAGCTCATCACCCATTTTCCCTTTTAAGGCTTGGTAAACCATTTGATGTTGTTGAATGCGGCTTTTTCCAGCGAACTGCTCAGATACAATCGATGCCTGATAATGATCATTATCGCCAGCCAAATCAACTACATCAATACATCCATCAGGAAAGGCAGTATCAAGCAATTGCTTAAGTTCAGTGATGGAAATAGCCATATTCTTTGTCTTCCTTGGTTCTTTTTGATAACTAAATGCGTGCTATGTATTGATTAGCTCGGCTGTTTCTGTTGTTGACTCAACATTCAAAACACGTACGTCCTCAGCAGCAGACTCATCTACTGTGCTATCACTTACTTCTACGTTTAATTCGGGCGATGACTGCACGGTTTGATCATGCAATATACCAAAACGACGTGCTATTTCTTGATAGCCAGCAACGTCAGGGCAATCCTCACGCGTGGTGTCATAAACATCTAAACGTTTGTCGGTAAGATTATCAAGCACTCGGCACGTATCCAAACTTATTTCATCAATAAGAATGAGGCGTGTATCCATTGGATTTTCTGATAAATAAACACGGCCAAACTCTAATTTATAGCGGATCAAACTTAAATTAACAGCGGAAAACTGTCCTATAAGAAAATCATTAATACGCTGTATTGTCGCAAATAATTGATCTAATTCTTCGTGGTCAGTAAGGCCAAAAGAAACAAGATGCTGTGGCGCAACAACAGGGTTATTTTCATTTTTATTCTTAAAACGAAGCTCAGCGACCATTTCTGGTAATTGATCATGTTTATCTAACCCAAATCGGCTACTAAAATCTTCACAAGCTTTATTATAGACCTCTACATAGAAAGGCAAATTCTCAGCAATACGAACGATTTGCTCGCGCATATTAAGGCGACGTACTAAATGGTGATCAATATTCAAATCACCTAAACGCTGATAAATCATTTCAGAAAAGCGATTGTTAATAACACCTTTTCCACTCAACTCTGCATAGAGCTGTGTATCTACCGTGTTAAGAGGGTGATTATCTTTAAAATATAAAATGAACGTATCTGGCTCAATACCTTCAAAAATGCATTTCGTCACACCTTCAAATACATTCCGGCGGCGCGGTTGCGATTTTTCAGAGAGTAAGCGAGGCTGAAATCCAACGATCATGGCTTTATCCCCATCTAAATGCTAAACTTTATCGTAGCACATATGAAACGATAAAAGTAATCCTCTACTATCATGAAATAAGGTGCCTTAGGAGAAATGTCAATGGGAAATATTAAAAAACCGAAAATAATTACATTTAGCCGATTATGGCCGTTTCTGTGGCCACGCGACTTAAAGGGCGCTAGGGCACGTCTCATCATCGCTGTTTTTGCGCTCATTGCATCAAAAAGCACATTAATTCTCATTCCCATGATTTTCAAAGCTATTATTGATGTGCTAACTGAGCATACATCATTCAAAACCGTTTTTGTTTGGGTTGGGCTTTATGGTTTTATGCGTATTCTGTCGACATTTTTCTCGGAAATGCGTGATACCACTTTTGCCTCTGTGACCCAGCGCGCCCTCCGCCAAGTGGGACTAGATGTGTTTGATCATCTACATCGGCTTAGTTTGCGTTTCCATATCTCAAGGCATACCGGCGGCGTTTCCCGTATTATTGAACGTGGAACAAAAGCCATTGAAACATTGATGACATTTTTAACTTTCAATATCGTACCGACAGCACTTGAAATTCTAATGGTAAGCGTCGCCCTTAGTCTAATGTATGACGTGTGGTACACACTTGTTATTGTAGTCACCATGCTTTTGTACATTATGTACACGTTGAAACTAACAGAATGGCGCATTCGCTTTGTGCGTGAAATGAACGATGCAGACACAGGCGCGCAATCTAAAGCAATTGATAGCTTGCTCAATTATGAAACGGTCAAATATTTTGGAAATGAAATGCATGAACGAAATCGTTTTGATGTAGGTCTTAAAATTTATGAAAAAGCAGCTATTGAAAGCAAATGGAGCCTTTCATATCTCAACTTTGGACAAGCGGTTATCCTATCTATTGGGGTAATTGTTATTGTTGGCATGGCAGCACTAGATGTACAAAAGGGAGCGATGACTACGGGCGATTTAGTTGCGATTAATACGTTTTTGTTTCAGCTAACAATTCCGTTGTTTAACCTTGGATTTGCCTATCGTGAAATCAAACTATCACTGGTAAATATTGAAGAAATGTTTCAATTACTAAATGAGCCACGAGAGGTCTGTGACGCGCAGGACGCAATTGAGCCCACGGACATTAAGACAGGCGTGACGTTTGAGCATGTGGACTTTCATTATGATCCTGAACGCGGTATTTTAAAGGATATGAACGTTACCATTCCGGCTGGCCATACGGTTGCTGTGGTCGGCGCCAGCGGAGCTGGAAAATCGACACTCGCTCGATTATTGTTTCGTTTTTATGACGTGATTGGCGGCGCTATTAAAATTGATGGCGTGGATATTAGGAAGATCTCGCAAAAGAGTTTGCGCGCGATGATTGGCATTGTGCCGCAAGACACCGTTTTGTTTAACGATACGATTCATTATAACATTGCCTATGGCAATCCAAATGCGTCTGAGGCCGAGATTATTGACGCCGCTAAGAAAGCTGAGATTTATGATTTCATCCAAAGCCTGCCAAAGAAGTTCGAAACGCGCGTGGGTGAGCGTGGACTGAAATTATCAGGTGGTGAAAAGCAACGCGTGGCCATTGCGCGAACGCTGCTTAAAAAACCAATTTTCTTTATCTTTGACGAAGCGACGTCAGCACTCGATACAAAAACAGAAAAGCTGATTCAAGATAATTTGGAACGCATTTCAAAGAATAAGACAACGCTGATTATTGCGCACAGGTTATCAACCGTGATTCATGCGAATACAATTTTAGTGCTAGATAAAGGGATTGTGGCAGAAACGGGCAGCCATGACGACTTGCTGGCGAAAGGTGGTTTATACGCACAAATGTGGCAACGCCAGCAACAAGAAACCTAATTAACCCCTCCAATGGCTTTAATCAAATCGCAGCTAACGAATGAGAGGCAACGAAAAACAAAAAAATACGTTACTGAAAATGTTTCGCTAGCAAACTCGCTACACTCATTATTTCAATCTTAGGTGCATTCAACACATCCTGCCGCGGGACAATTGTATCCGTGATCATCAGCTTTTTAATGACTGAGTGTTGCACACGATCAAGTGCCATTCCGGATAAAACAGCATGCGTACAATAAGCAAAAACCTCGGCCGCACCCTGCCCTGTCAGTGCCTCGGCAGCACTGCACAGAGTCGTGCCCGTATCAATTATATCATCCACAATAATGCACCGTTTTCCGCGCACATCACCATGAATTGCTCGGACAGAACAGATATCATCCATACGAATTTTATCGATGCAGACGAGATCTGATTTTAATCCAAGCATTTCATGAACGTGCATGCAGCGTGTGATGCCTCCCTGGTCGGGCGCGACAATCACCAAATTATCCACACCTTGCGTTGCTTTAATATGATCTGCAAACAGCTGAGTCGCCTGCAAAACAGTAATGGGAATCATAGCACTTTCAATAGGTAGATGCGGGTCAATGGTAATGCACTGGTGTGCACCCGCTGCATGCATCAACGATACAATCAACGATGCCGTATGATTTTGCCGTGTATAAGCCAGGTAAGGCAGGCACACGGTTATCTTACCAGCGCCACTTCGCTTTAACGCATCGATCGTCAGCAGTAACGTCATCACGCTATCATTAACCGGCTCTGACAGGGAATGTATCAGCAAACACGCACCACCGTGCAGCTCTTCTGAAGTACTTATCGAAATTTCACCATCAGCAAAGCGCTTACGTAAAATAGCAAGTGGCAGCGTATTTAGGTCACGACAAACAGCATGTGTCAGCTCAACACTTGAGTAGCCTGCTATAATCCTCATAGCTTTACTGCGGTGGAGCAATCGATGCAAACGCCTGTGTCGCTGCATTTACCGGTGATGTCGTCGGCACAGCGGTCTGTGTTGCTTCTTTCGGACGCGCAACAATCTGACCTGTTTTTACAAGGCTATCAAAATCAGCTACACTAAGTGGATCTTTTTGATAAACTTCATCTACATAGAAAGTTGGAATGGCCGCAACACCTTCACCTTTGTCATCTTTTGCAGCCAATGTGCCAACTATGAGTTGCGTTGAAACCTCTTCGGCTTTTGGTGAATTAATTGCAGCATCAATTTCATCAACTGAGAACCCATGCGTAAGTGCAAAAATAATAACAGAGGCAGATGAATTTTCTTCGTTGATATTAAACTGCACCAATGCTTTTGTGCGATCAATCGTGTTCGGCAATTGCTCAAGCATCTTTGCAATAACTTCTTTACGTTTTTCTTTTTCCTCGAGCGGCACAAGAAGCAAGCCAAACCAAGCTTCTTGATTTTCCATAAACAATGAAAACAACTCAACAAAACGATCCGGGCCTCGGCAGCACGCTATCTGCGTCACAATGAAATCGATAGGATGATGACAGTAAGGCCGAATACCCAATTTTATTTTACCTGGATTAATATATTTCAGACGAATTTCAGGCAATTCATTCTTAAAAAACTGACCACAATGCCCGCATGTTGGTGAAAAATAACCTGTGATCGAGAAAAGTGCTTTGTCGGAAACTAACGTGGTATCAGAAGCACCTGATCCCAGTGTATTAGCCGCCGGTTTTACCCAAGCGAATGGAAATGGCTCAACGTCATTAGATTTGTCATCGCTGCTGACTTTATCTTTGCGGGCTTCAGTCTCATTTTTTTCATCTTCGTTTTCTTCATCAGTCTTAGTACCAGCATCTTCGTTTTCGTCCTCCTCATCACACTCAGCATCATCTGCGGCTTTTACGTTATTTAAAGGATCTTTTGATTGCTTTTCTGTCGTCGCGGAATCAACATTAATTGAACCCATAGTATGAGGGACGTCACAAAATAGTTGAGCAGACAATCCCATGGTAATAAAAAAAACAAATATGAGTCGCATCACCATTTTGCTTAAGAAAAATTGGATGTGTGTTGTACGCATTGATATCACCATTCTTTAAACATTTATTATTTGAAGCCAGCATAAAACTTAATATCAAAAGTTTAACAAAAACAGTCAAAAAGATCATCTAAAATTATCTACAATCTTTAAGTATTTTTCACATGTTCTATCCGCTGTTTTTTTGCCTTATGGGATGGTTTTAGAATGCACTAATAAAAAAACTTCAAATTTACATCACATATTAAAAAAGCCCAAAACAGTCTCCCATTTTAGGCTTTTCTCATACGAATAAACAATAGTTAAAACTATTCAGCAGTTGCTTTAGCTGCAGCTGCTGGAACTTTTCTAACATCGCGACGGCGTTCCGCAATACGTGCGCTCTTACCGGTACGACCACGAAGATAATACAACTTCGCACGACATACATCACCATGACGAATTACTTCGATGCGAATGTTTGGTGAATACAATGGGAATACACGTTCAACGCCTTCACCATAGGACAATTTCCGTACGCGAAAGGATGAGTTAATGCCACGATTTTTACGACCGAGCACAACACCTTCATATGGCTGAACACGTTCGCGTTCACCCTCGACAACTTTCACAAAAACACGGACGGTATCGCCTGCACGAAATTCTGGAATAATTTTGCCTTCAGATAGTTTAAGGCGATGTTCATTTTCAATTGTTTGTAACAAGTTCATTTTTAGGCTCCTTTGGCAGCGAACTCAACATTTCTATTGGTTCCCTGATGGGTTTCACTGTTTGCCAAGACGTGACAAACGCTTATTGTTATTTGGTCTACTGGTTTATTTAATACTCATCTTTAACAATGAGTAAATCGCTATGCAGCGCTCTTTAAGTGGTCACCCGACAGTAGAATTCCAGGCACGACCTTATTATGCCAAATGCGAGTTCATCATAATAGATAAACGGGGAAAAATCAAATGTTTATGATGTTTCTCAGCCCCTCCCGCTGCATTAACTTTCTAGATCATTGTGAAATTAGTATAAAATT
>JAZKAK010000015.1:0-10402 GCA_040389165.1 Pseudomonadota bacterium | reverse complement strand
TACTACTCAAAACTTTTTGAAAACGGTATAAGATAGTTAGTGTAGCTCTCAAAAGATTAAAAAAATCCTTTTTATTCAAAAAGATCATCAAGCGTTTTAGGTTCAACAACTTTTTTTGTAATAGGTTTATCAATTCGTGCAGGCTTATCACTCTTAGGTATAACAGGCGCAATTTCTTTCTTTATAGCAACAGGTACTGCCACACTAGGTGCGCTGCCCCCCGTTGCAAGCACAATATTTGGACCTTTCAAAAAATCTGAACAAATACGCACTGGTATCTTGCTGCCTGTTGATGCTTTTGCCATTGCAGCGCCGCTATCGTTACCTACCCATGCGCCAAAGGCAACATTTGCATACCCTGTGTCTGAGGTTCCATAATCATCCCTATATCCTAAGAAAAAAGCATCTTTATCGCCATTACTTCCCGTTTTTCCAGCAACTGTCGAATCGATATTTGCCACACGACCTGAACCGAGCTCAACGACCGTTCGCAGTAGGTCTCGCATATAATTAAGAGGGGTTGTGGCTATAATTCGTTGACGCGCTGACTCAACGTGTTGGTATAAAATATTACCTTCTTTATCACGAATTTCAATTACACTATGCGGCCAAACCGCATACCCACGATTAGCAAACGTCGCATGAGCAGCTGTTAACTCCAAAAGCGTTGTTTCACTTGATCCCAAAGCTATACTCAACATGTTAGGCATAGGACGACTGATGCCTAATCGCTGAGCGGTCTCAACTACACGTAATGGCGTTACTTTTTCAGTAATACGGACAGATACACTATTAACAGAGCTTTTGAATGCATTGCGTAAGGTCGTTTGCCCTTGAGATATATATCTGAAGTTACTCGGGCGCCATTTACCATTATCATAAGGTGTATCGTCAATCATCGTTTCTGGTGTCATTCCCGATTCCATGGCCGCTAAGTAGACAAACGTTTTAAAAGATGATCCAGGCTGGCGAACGGCCTGTGTTACCCGGTTATATTGACTTTCCGCATAATTGCGCCCCCCAACCAGTGCTTTGACCGCTCCATCTGGTGCCATTGCAATAAAAGCGACTTGGGTTGCTTTTAATTCTTTCCCCATGGTTTCATTATAAAATTTTGTCACCATTTCGGCATGACGCTGCATGTCTGTATCGAGCGTTGTAATAACGACGATATCTTTTGTGATCGGACCAATAATAGATGGAATTGATTCGTACACCCAATCAGCAAAATATTTTCCACCTTTTCCTTGTTCAAGTTGGATATTTGCAAGATCAATCTCGCCTTGTTTTAGATGTGTCTCATATTCTGTTATATATCCAGCCTCTTGCATGAGGCGTAAAACAACACTCGCGCGTTCGATTGATTTCTTTGGGTTTTTTGAGGGCGTATACGTAGATGGAGCCTTTAACAAGCCTGCAATGAGTGCAGCTTCAAAAACAGTAAGATTGCGTGCTGATTTATTAAAATAAGTACGTGCAGCCGCATCAATACCATACGTTGCTGAGCCAAAATACATACGATTAAGATACATCGTCATAATTTGCGGCTTGGTAAATTTCCATTCAAGCCACAGAGCCAACAATACTTCTTGAATTTTACGCTTCATAGATCGATCTTGAATATTAAACAATCCGTGTGTTTGCAGGATGTTCTTAGCGAGCTGCTGAGTCAACGTAGAGCCACCTTGCACAACACGCTGTGCTTTATAATTTGTATAAGCAGCACGAATAAGACCTATAAAATCAACGCCAAAATGATATTCAAAACGTCGATCTTCTACGGCCATAAGTGCTTGTGGAACATAAACTGGCAAATCAGCAACTGGTATCATGTCTTCATATAAATGGCCGTATGTTCCCAAGATAGTACCGTCAGGCGTTTGAACGGTCACACTCGGTTTACGTGTTTGCACAGACAAAGCACCAAGATCAGGCAAATCTTGTGAAAACCAAAGGATGGCTAACGTTAATGCAATCCCACCCCAGACACCCATCATAAAGAGTGCATAAATCATCTTTCCCATAACGCGTGAGAAAAATGTTTTCGATGTTTTTTTTGCAGTTTTAGCGCGTCCGGAGTTCCGAGGCTTTTCTTTCAATGGCTTCTCTTCGCGAGGATGTTGAGGAGAACCTGTGTATAATTTCATGAATCACCAGAGAATTGAGTGTAGTCACTCAATAAAACAAGCGATTCTTCCTTTTATAAGAAGATTACAAATTCTTAGAGAGTACATGTATATTAATAAACGCTTCCATTCTCACTGTCAATTTTTTTAAAGGATTGCTGTTAAAGCACTGCAAACATTGGATTTCACACCATTTAGTGCTAGAATCCGCCTATCGGCATAATTCAAGAAATTTAAATGAAACCTCTTTTAAGCCTACTCGACGCCAGTTTAAATTTTGGCGGCGCTCCACTTATAAATCACTGGACAATACATCTTTTACCGAAAGATCATGTGTGTCTTGTTGGACGAAATGGGTCAGGCAAATCAACACTTCTTAAATTACTTTCAGGTTCGCAAGAAATTGATTCTGGCGCTATGTTTAAAAAGCCTTCACTCAGAGTTGCGTACCTGCCACAACGGCTTACTATTGTTAATCCAGAACAAGAAGCGCTTGATTATGTGCTGGAATTTGCACGTGAAGATTATTTAGCTGCGACTTATCTAACAGAATTAAAGGTCCCCCTCGACAAGCCACTTAAATTGCTTTCAGGAGGAGAACAACGACGACTCTCATTGGCTGCCACGCTTGCACAAGATCCAGATGTATTGCTACTTGACGAGCCTACAAACCATTTAGACATTGCAACCATTGAATGGCTTGAGAAAATGCTTGCCGATTTCCGTGGCGCATTTGTGGTTATTAGCCATGATCGGCAGTTTTCCAAAAACATATCAAACAAGACATGGTGGATTGATCGCTCACGTATACAAGAAAACAACAAAGGATTTGGTGATTTCGATCGTTGGTCAGAATACGTTTGGGAACAGGAAGAACGCGAAAAAGCATGGCTTGATACACGTCTTAGGCTGGAAGCTGACTGGTTACTTCGCGGTGTTACGGCGAGGCGCAAACGAAATCAAGGGCGCCTACGACGTGTTGCTAATATGCGCGAAGAACGTCAACAACTTAAAATGAATTCCCGCAAGAGCGTCTCTGCTACTCATTTCCAAACACAAGGCGAGAGTCAGCTTATTATTGAAGCTACTGGCATTACGAAGGCTTTTGGTGACCGCACACTGCTTAAACCATTTGACTTACGGCTGCTTCGCGGTGATCGCATCGGCATCATGGGGCCCAATGGTGCAGGAAAAACAACATTAATTCGTATGTTAGTTGGCGATCTTGAGCCCGACGAAGGCACGATCAAACGAAATTCAAATACGTCTGTTATTTATCTAGACCAAATGCAGGAAACCTTGAATGAGAACAAAACATTATGGCAGAACATGTGTCCTAATGGTGGGGATCATGTAACAGTTCAGGGTCAAAGTAAACATGTTGTTGCATACCTTAAAGATTTTCTGTTTGAAGAAAATCAGATTCGTGGCATGACACATATTCTATCCGGTGGAGAACGCAATCGTCTGGCTCTTGCAAAAGCACTCACTCAACCGTGTGATTTCCTCGTGTTGGATGAGCCAACCAATGACCTCGATAGCGATACGCTTGACCTGTTGCTTGAAGTCTTAAGTGAATTTCCTGGCACCTTACTGATTGTTAGCCATGATCGTGACTTTTTAGATCAGTTAGTCACAAGCTTAATTGCATTTGAAGGTGACGGTACTGCAACGGAATACGTTGGTGGATACCAAGATTACCTAAGACAACGAGATACAATGACTATCGTTGAGCCTAAACCAATAAAAAATGCAAAAGGAAATAAAGCTGTTAAAGCAAAGGAAGCTTCTTCTGCCATACAATCAAAACTCCGCCTAACCTATATTGAAAAACGTGATCTTGAACAATTACCGACAGAAATGAAAGTCCTTTCTGAAGTAATAGCTAAGCTTGAACAAAAGTTAGCTGATCCACAGCTGTATCAAAAAAATCCTGCAGATTTCACCCAATTAACGCAAGACTTAGTCGATAAGAAAAAGCACATGGATACAATGGAGATGCGTTGGCTAGAGATTGATGACAAAGTAAATGGCTAACTTATTCAATATTCTCTCTAGCGTCACTTCAGTACTAGGAAACTCGAGACAGTTCTTCTAGTACATATGGTAAAATTCCACCACTTTGCATGTAGCTAACTTCTTCACGTGTGTCTACTCGGCATAATAGTTCAATTATATCCACCGCTCCATTCGCTCGATGAATGGTTAATTGAACCATCATGCCTGGTGCAATCCCTGCATCGAGTCCATTCAAATCGAGTGTTTCATACCCAGTTAAGTTAAGCGATTTTCGTGTATCTCCCCCGGTAAATACAAGTGGAAGAACGCCCATCCCGACCAAATTAGATCGATGTATACGTTCAAAACTTTCCGCAATAACTGCGCGTACGCCTAGTAGTCGGGTTCCTTTTGCTGCCCAATCGCGTGAAGAACCTGTCCCATACTCTTTACCAGCCACAATAATCAATGAAATATCTTCTTTTTGATAACGCATAGAAGCATCAAAAATAGATATAATTTTACTATCCGTACCACCAATATCATCTGCACTATCAGCACATACAGCCAAATAGCGTGTGACGCCACCTGTTTGCTCGGGTGTAAGCTCGTTTTGAATCCGAATATTAGCAAAAGTCCCACGCATCATAATTTCATGATTACCACGTCGCGCGCCATAGGAATTAAAATCCAGAATGTCGACAGAATGTTCTACAAGGTAACTACCAGCAGGGCCATTCACTTTAATATTACCAGCAGGTGAAATATGATCTGTTGTAATGCTATCTCCCAAAAGCGCCAAAATGCGTGCACCTTTAATGTTGCCATGTTCCATCGCCTTCATATCACTTCTGAAATACGGTGGATTCTTAACATACGTACTTGCCGCATCCCAGTCATATGTTTGTGTTGGCTTTGCCTCAACCTGTTGCCAGTGCGCATCTCCATCAAACACAGCCGCATATCTTTTTTGGAATAGTGCTGGCTTCATAACCTGATGGATGACTGCATCAATTTCTGCCTTTGTTGGCCATATGTCTTTTAGGTAAATTGCTGTGCCACTTGTATCGTTTCCGATTGGCTCACATGTCAGGTCAATATGCGTTGTTCCTGCGAGTGCAAATGCCACAACTAAAGGTGGAGACGCTAAATAATTTGCTTTTACGTGCGTATGGATGCGACCTTCGAAATTTCGATTGCCCGACAAAACACCTGCAACCGTTAGGTCGCCATCTTCTATTGCTTTTGTAATAGACGGTGAGAGAGGCCCAGAATTGCCGATACATGTTGTACAACCAAAACCAACTATATGGAATCCTAATGTTTCTAACTCAGATAATAAGCCCGCCTCAGTTAAATAATCTTGTGCAACTTGTGAACCTGGTGCAAGAGAAGTTTTAACCCACGGCTTCCTGACAAGTCCTAATGCATTTGCTTTTTTTGCTAGCAAACCAGCGCCAATTAACGCACTTGGATTTGATGTGTTCGTGCAACTCGTAATAGCAGCAATCACCACATCATGATGATTTAACGTATGATTCGTTTCATCTAGAACACACCCTTCGTTAACGGACATAAGCTTTTCGGTAACTATTTTCATATCTGTTAAAGGCACTTTATCTTGCGGACGTTTAGGGCCAGCAAGTGCTGGCACAATCGCATTCAAATCAATGTCAACTGTGTCATTATAGTTGATTAATTGGGTGTCATCACGCCACAAACCTTGTTCTTTTGCATATGCTTCAACAATAGCAATGTGTTCTTCAGGACGTCCCGTCAATCTAAGATAGGCAAGTGTTTCATCATCAATCGCAAAGAACCCACATGTTGCACCATATTCTGGTGCCATATTTGCAATTGTGGCTCGATCCGCAAGTGATAATGCATCCAAACCACACCCATAAAATTCAACAAATTTCCCAACAACACCTTTGCTACGCAGCGTTTGTGTTACTGTTAGCACAAGATCTGTTGCTGTGCATCCCGCCGGCAGTATCCCGGTCAAATTAACGCCAACAACCTCAGGAATAAGCATTGATAACGCTTGACCAAGCATTGCAGATTCGGCTTCGATGCCCCCTACTCCCCAACCCAATACACCAAGTGCATTCACCATCGTCGTGTGGCTATCCGTGCCCACAACGGTGTCTGGGCACAATAGTGTCTCGCCCGAATCGAGTTGCTTCTGGCAGACAACACTTGCAAGGTATTCAAGGTTCACTTGGTGACAAATACCCGTTCCAGGTGGCACTACGCGGAAATTTTCAAAGGCTTGCTGTCCCCATTTTAAAAACGTATAACGCTCTAAATTTCGTTTGTACTCAAGATCAACGTTTTTCGAAAAAGCACCTGCTGTCCCTGATTCATCGACCATAACAGAGTGATCAATAACAAGGTCAACGGCTATTTTTGGGTTAATTTTCCGTGGATCATCACCCTTTGCAAGCATTGCATCTCGCATTGCTGCCAAATCAACGACTGCAGGCACACCTGTGAAATCTTGCATTAATACCCGAGCTGGAAAAAATGAAATGTCGCGATCAGCTTGCATTGGATCAGTGAAAAATAAATTTTTAATATCTAATTCAGTAACTTTTTCACCATCACACTGGCGCCATACATTTTCAAGAATAACTTTAATACAGTACGGCATCTCACGCCAATTCCCCAGCTGCGCAAGATCGTTAAGAGCAGCAATGCAATAAGTCTTACCATTCACACTAAGTGGCTTCAGTTTTGTACGCATGGAGAATGTAACCTTTAAAATTGTATTTATCTAAAAATACAGCAAAAAATATCATAGTTACAAGGTATTAATGTCTGCATGACACCATAAAAAAAGGCAGCGGTTAAGCTGCCTTTTTTAATTCAAAGTTTTGACTATTTTTCTGATTTACGTTCTTCGCGTTTACGATCATTTGGATCCAAAAACGCTTTACGCAAACGAATGCTTTTTGGTGTAACTTCAACACGTTCATCATCTTGGATGTACGCAATTGCTTGCTCCAATGACATCAAACGTGGAGGAGCCAGACGAATTGCTTCGTCCTTACCAGACGCACGTACGTTTGTTAATTGCTTCGCACGTAATGCATTTATTTCCATATCATTTTCACGGCTATTTTCGCCAATGATCATACCTTCGTAAATAGGAACACCACCACCGATAAAGAGTGTGCCGCGATCTTCAATTTTCCAAAGTGCATAATCCACAGAATCACCAACACCATTAGAAATGAGCACGCCATTACGACGACCTTCGATAGCACCACGATACGGTGCATACGCATGGAATACACGACTCATAATACCTGTCCCGCGTGTTTCCGTTAAGAATGATCCATGATAACCAATCAAGCCACGTGACGGAGCATGGAATATAACGCGTGTTTTCCCGCCACCAGATGGACGCATGTCTTGTAGCTCAGCCTTACGAAGGCTCATTGATTCAACAACAGAACCAACATACTCATCATCAACGTCAATCTGAACTTCTTCGATAGGCTCTAAGCGTTCATCTGTTATTGGATCGCGCTTGTAAATAACGCGTGGACGACTAATGGATAATTCAAAACCTTCACGACGCATTGTTTCGATAAGAACGCCTAACTGCAATTCACCTCGACCGGCAACTTCGAATCCATCTTTTTCAGCCGTTTCAGTAATTTTTAACGCTACGTTTCCTTCAGCTTCACGCATCAAGCGTTCACCAACAATACGTGATGTTACTTTTGTTCCTTCACGACCAGCCAAAGGCGAGTCATTCACTGAGAACGTCATTGCCAATGTTGGTGGATCAATAGGTTGCGCAGGCAGCGGAACAGTGATTTCTGTTGCACAAATTGTATCAGAAACGTTCGCCACCTGAAGACCCGCAATAACAACAATGTCACCAGCAGATGCTTCTTCAACAGGCGTACGGTCAAGCCCGCGAAATGAAAGTAGCTTTGAAATGCGTCCTGTTTCAACAAGATTACCTTCATGGCTTAATACTTTAATAGCGCTATTTAATTTTGCGACGCCACTATGAATACGTCCTGTCAAAACACGACCAAGATAAGGATCATATTCGCGTGTTGTAACAAGCATACTGAATGGACCGTCACCAGATACTGGCGGTTGAATATGCTCAGAAATCTTCTTAAAGAGTGGTTGCAAGTCCTTACGTTCGTCTTCAAGCTCAGTCACACACCAACCAGCACGACCTGATGCATAAAGCACAGGGAAATCCAGCTGTGCATCGTTTGCATCAAGCGCTATAAATAGATCAAAAATCTCTTCTAGAACTTCATCTTGACGTGCATCCGAACGATCAATCTTGTTGATAACAACAATTGGCTTAAAGCCGAGCTTCAGCGCTTTTGAAAGAACAAATTTTGTTTGAGGCATAGGGCCTTCTGCGGCATCTACCAACAAAACAACACCATCAACCATACTTAGAATACGCTCAACTTCACCGCCAAAGTCCGCGTGACCAGGTGTGTCGACGATATTAAAACGTATATCTTCCCAAAGGATAGATGTACACTTTGCAAGAATCGTAATACCACGTTCTCGTTCTAAATCGTTTGAGTCCATTGCACGTTCGGCAACGTTTTGGTTAGCGCGGAATGTACCGCTTTGCTTAAGCAAGGCATCGACTAGGGTTGTTTTTCCATGGTCAACGTGCGCGATTATCGCAAGATTGCGAAGTTGGGTCATTTTAAAATCTCGTTGAAATAAAAGTTAATTTAAAAATTGCTTAATTTAAGGATCTTTATATAGTAAAAAATGGTGCGCCCTAGAGGATTCGAACCTCTGACCTACAGCTTAGAAGGCTGCCGCTCTATCCGGCTGAGCTAAGGGCGCACAAAAAATGATTATGATTCCTTAACGAATCTTTTAAGCACATCAGTTAATATAAGCCATATTTATATGATTTTCAAGCGAAAAGGCCAAAATACAATATTATTTACACCTCTCACATCACCTGATTAATATACAAATTATTCTTATTAAAAATTTGGTTTATATATTTTTTAATAAGAACTAAAAACTCATGCGATTATATCAAGAAGGTGCTCAGGGCATTTTTGCCCATCTTTATCATGATCATATATTCCCGGATAATCTGCACGCGCATCATTTGAATCAACCTTCATGGCAGATTCAACCTCAGACACACCGCGCACAAAACTAGTATTTCCATCTTTTTCAGACCGGTTGCTTTTAAATTTAACATCGGTATGCATAACAGGTATTTGCTTGATTTCGAAAGAAGCATTAATACTTTTTATTATACTCGACGTCATGGAAAATGGGGTGAATGGAATAATCATTACATTTACTCCTCTCTATCCAATGTTATTCTTGATTTAATAAACATAAAAATGAATCACGTTATACGTATTTAAATAGCGTGTACGTACGACAAGTCAGCATTTATATTTATCTGGATAATTAATGTTTTGTTAATCTTTTCTCGTTATCATTACCTTATCACGACAAATTAAACATATGTAGCTTATTTTTAGGAGATAATTTATGAAACACACAATACTTGTAGCAAAATACACAACTGCAATCGCGATGATAATGAGCGTCGGAATGGCAGAAAGTCAGGCTATGTTTAGCAGTATGAGCAGTGCAATAAGCGGTGCAAAAAAGGCTGCGAGCAGTGCAAAAGTTGCCGTAGCTTCTGGTACAAGGCCTTTAAATGTGGACCCAGAATGCAATTCAGCAAATACTGCTACACCTAAGGGAGTGCTTCATTATACGGCTGAACATTGCTTAAGCAATCCAGCTATGATAGAAAAGAATCAAACTTTTGCAGGAAAATTCTTCGCAGCTAATTGCCAAAAAGATCCAGCAGTTCCAGCCGGAGAGCCAATTGCAGCAGTTGCAGCTTCTGACGATGTTCCCGCTACGCCATTAGTACCTGGCCTACCCGCCGGACAGATGCCTAAAGTTGCTTCAAAGCTTGATGTGACAACGTATTCCCCTCTTTGTACCTATATTAACAATGCACTTACTTTTTATGCACATAAACGCACATGCGATGCGCTTGAATACAATGCAAAAACTGCAAAACTACCAGTTGCCGGGGATGGAACACCAGCAGCTATAGCAGAGGCTAAGAGTGCAGATTGTCTGTATGTAAAAACGGAAGGAAATATACCGGATCCTGCTTTTGTCATTCCAGCTGCATCTGCACCAGCTGAACCAGCTGAATAAAATAATATATATGGCTCTTATGAAAAATAGGTGGGTAACGCATTAGTGCATGAATTTGTTCACCA
>JAZKAK010000014.1:19890-53350 GCA_040389165.1 Pseudomonadota bacterium | reverse complement strand
CTCAGCTGGTTAGAGCAGCGGAATCATAATCCGCGTGTCGGGGGTTCGAGTCCCTTCTCCGCTACCAAAGTTCTTTGAATTTATTCCTAAGGAAGTCCCCCCTCGTGAAAATAAGCGGCAACGAAATTCGTGTTGGTAATATTATCGACTATCAAGGCAAGCTTTGGGCTGTCACAAAGACACAGCATGTGCAACCTGGAAAAGGTGGCGCTTACATGCAAGCCGAAATGAAAAGCATTATCGAAGGCACGAAGCTTAATGAACGCTTTCGTTCAGCTGAATCTGTGGAACGTGTATACCTTGATGAAATGGCACATCAATTTTTGTATGCTGAAGGCGACGACCTGGTATTTATGGATCAAGAAACATTTGATCAAATTAATCTTCCACGTGACTTCATTGGCGATGCAGCTGCATTCTTGCAAGATGGCATGATCGTGAACTTATCGATGTATGAAGGCCGTGCAATTAGCGTAAAATTGCCTGATTCAGTTGTTCTTGAAATCACCGATGCAGAACCAGTAATTAAAGGCCAAACGGCATCTTCATCATTTAAACCAGCTACCTTGTCAAATGGACTACGCGTTATGGTTCCGCCACATATTGGCACAGGAATGCGCGTTGTTGTAAATACAATTGATTGCACTTATGTTGAACGGTTTAAAGACTAATGCACGTTTCATCTCGTTTTACCACCCGATCAGCGCTTGTTAACGTAATGTCTGCTGCTATTGAAAAGGCAGCACGTGGGCTTATTCGTGACTTTGGCGAAGTTGAGCAATTGCAAGTTTCTCGCAAAGGTCTAGGAGATTTCGTATCCACGGCCGATCGCAAATCAGAAGAAATTTTAATCACCGAACTTAGAAAAGCACGTCCGAAATTTGGTTTCATTACCGAAGAATCAGGCGAAATACCCGGTGAAGATGAAACACAACGTTGGATTGTCGATCCACTTGATGGCACAAGCAATTTTTTGCATGGCATTCCACATTTCGCAATCACTGTTGCCTTGCAAATGGGCGACGAGATTATTGCTGGCGTAACCTATGATCCCATTAAAGATGAAATGTTTTGGTCTGAAAAAGGCCGTGGTACGTTTTTAAATCAGCGTCGTATCCGTGTGTCTGGACGTCGCGTGTTTGACGAAGCATTGATTGGTGTTGGCGCACCCTATGGCCACCACGGAGATCCTGTGCTTTTTCAAGACCGTTTAGCACGCGTGATGCCTCATGCTGCCGGCGTGAGACGTATGGGCGCTGCTTCACTTGATTTAGCGTATGTTGCATGTGGGCGTTTTGATATTTTCTTCGAAGAACCAATGCATATATGGGATTATGCAGCGGGCATTTTAATGGTACAAGAAGCCGGCGGCGTTGTGTCTGACATTAACGGGCAAAAAAACGTTTTTAAAACGAACAGTGTTGCTGCAGGTAATGCAGATATGCATGCAACTCTCATGAAGAAACTAGCTGCTTAACCCTAAGCGGCTAGCTCTTATCACATTTTCTATTTTTTTTCTCGGCGATCAAATATAATTTTCATAAGCAACATACTTCCAGCGAGTAATATTGTTGCAGTATTTGCCCATATGATCGCCATTGAATGAATAGAAAATCCATAAAAAAGCCACATAACAACACCAAAACAAAACACCAAATACATACCAAGTGAAATATCTTTTGCTGATTGTGTTTTATAGGTACGAATTACTTGCGGCAGAAAAGCAAGCGTTGTACAAAAACCCGCAATGTATCCAGTCCATTCCATTAACAGTTTCCTAACCTTTGTAAACTATACTAATATTGTAAAGAAAAACATTAATCATGAGAAAATGCAATGACTGATATCGTTTACGTACGTGAATTTTATCAAGCAGGAAGAATTGTCTTCGAAGAAGGCACGCCTGGTTATGAGATGTTTATTATTGAAGATGGTGAGATTGTAATTTGGAAGATAATTAATAACGAAAAGAAAATACTTGCTACACTCACCAAGGGAAAGATTTTTGGTGAAATGGCAATCATTGATTCTTCCATGCGTATGGCAACCGCTGAAGCCGGCCACAGCGGAGCAACATGCATTAAAGTAAATGCGAAGAAACTTGAAGAAGCATTGGCACAATCGCCACCATTAATACGTACTGTGCTTAAAACACTCGTTGAAAACTTGCGTCGCATTCAAAAATAACGTTAATTAAGAATAATACATAAAATTGAAATTGGATATTCCTTTGATCCTTGATGGAAAACAATACGCAGCAGCACTCAGAGAGACTCTCATCAATCAGTGCGCAAGCCTAACAGCGCGTTGCGGCCGCCCTCCCTCCTTACATGTACTTTTAATAGGGGGAAATCCAGCAAGCTTGGTATATGTCACAATGAAGCAAAAAAGAGCTTGTGATATTGGCATTCAATCAACAGTGCACCGACTCGCGGATACGATTGATCGCGTATCATTATTAAAGAAAATCTTTGAATTAAACAACGCACCTCATGTTGATGGCATCTTAGTACAATTACCGCTGCCAGCACATCTAGACGCAAATGAAATCATTGAAGCGATTGCACCAGAAAAAGACGTAGACGGATTAACGCCTATTAATCTTGGGCGACTTATGCGCGGCACACCGGCGCTTGTACCCTGCACCCCACTGGGCTGCATGTATATACTCAAGCAATGGCGCGCAAAGCTTGCTGGCCTTCATGCAGTTATCGTTGGGCGCTCAACCCTCGTGGGACAGCCTCTAGCACTTTTACTGACGCACAGTGATGCGACTGTAACAGTGTGCCATTCAAGGACAAAAGATTTAGAAATGCATACACGGCAAGCAGACATACTGATCGCCGCCTGCGGTTCACCAGGATTGATTGGTGCCAAGCACGTCAAGGCAGGTGTCTGTGTAATTGATGTGGGAATAAATCGTTTAGCCGATGGTCGCTTAAGTGGTGATGTGGCTTTTGATGAAGTTCACCCAATTGCAGATGCGATCACACCAGTGCCTTTTGGTGTGGGGCCAATGACTGTCGCTTATCTTATGTCAAATACAATTCAAGCAATGAAAGCTTCTTTCAATCATACAGATTAAGATTTAAACCTCATGGTTTGAGCGGAAGTGAGCCATGCTGACCGGAACGATTGTCATCCTCGTGCTTGACACGAGGATCTCTACCCTTGAAGAGGCATCTAGTTGGTTTTCTTGTACCTTAATATTTGCCGTTGAACCTGTAAAGATCTTCGGATCGAGTCCGAAGATGACAATATTAAGTGGGTAGTTTAAAAAGTGACGGGTAGCATGGTGGATATAATAGCATTCGAAATTCATAATTAAAAAAGGAGGCCTTACATGACCTCCTTTTTTTTTAGACAATTACCTTACATAACGCACAAAGTATATTATTTTTTAACGTGGTGCATATCTTTATGTCCAATTGCCAGCGCAGCACCTCCCGCATTCATAAACACCGTACACAATGTACGGAATGGATCCACAAACGTATCGACTGCAGCAAAAAGAACTAGACCCAGCTCAATAGGTAAACCGAGTGGAATAGCCATGATACTAAGTAACTTAAGGTTCACAATGCCGGTTGATGATGCCGCCGAAGCTGCCGTAATGCTACCAAACACAACAAGAAAATAATCTGCAATACCAAGTGGCACGTTATACAGCTGAGCCAAGAAAATAATCAAACAGGAAAAATAAAGTATTGTACCAAATCGAACAATACCAAGTCCTAATGGAAACAATAAATCGATTGACTGTCGATCAAATTCAAGCTCTTCAGACATGCTTTCTGAAAGCGGTGTTAGGACAGCAAACGAATTACCTGTCGTAAACGCAATTAAAGCAGATTCTTTTAAGCACCCTAAGGTCCTAAAAATTCCCATTTGCGATTTTACCGCTATAACAAGAGCGCTGATTAAGGTGAATACCGAAAGAAGCGCCACGTTCATGAGAACAAAATTCGTAAGCGACAAGATAATAGGCCAAGAAATATTCGATAATTGAGTAACAAGTACGAAGAACACACCCAATGGTAAAATTGAAAGCGCCCAATCAACGATTTTCTTAAATATCATATTGATATTCTTTAGCGAAATATGATACGTCGTTCCCAAGGCTTGATTACGAGAAAAGAAGCCCATAGCCGCACCCGAAACGATTGCAAATATAATCACCTGATCAACACGTCCATTTGAAAACGCAGCAAATATATTTGATGGGATAAGGTCTTGCAAGAATTTCTTAATACCGACCTTTGCTAGTGCTTCAATTGGATCATTCTTAGTAATTTCGATCACGTTTGAAAAGTTAGCCTCGATAAGCTCTTTAATTTCTTTTTTCGCAGCAACAACTGCGCCTGCATCCGTAAGCAAAGAAAGAATAATGCCAGCAACAGACACCAGTATGGCACCGATGAGCAGTATATAGACATACGATTTAACCATTTTGCCATTTTTGTTCTTCTGGAAGATATTAATAATAGCCAGAGAAACAGAAGTGAAAATTAACGGTGTAATACCCATTTGCAAAAAAGAAAGATATAACTTAGCGGGAATTTCTGTGTACGCCTTCGCATCTTTTGCAAAATACACAACTACAAGTGCCAAAATGATAGAAATCATAACACTCGACGGTTTTTTTAATACTTTTAACATAATACGTCCTACTCCTTACAAAATATCTTTGTATTTATTAAGTATATCTTTTAGATTGAAATTTATATTCTTATTGTTCTTTATAACCTTATTAACCCATGTAATAAATGCAGAATTATCAAGGTTCGTTACAAGAGCAATAGGATCAACTTCTTCCGTAAGCGAAATAACAGCAAATCTCAAATTAAGTTGTGGATCAATTTTCAATAATTTACTCATTTCATTATCATCACGGAAAACAGCATCTAATTTACCATCTTTAAGTTCCTTTATGACCGCATCCCATTCAGGTAATGCAGTTACGATGCCTTTGGGGAAACATTCTTTTGCGTAATCTACGTAGGATGTCTTAGCAAGCACACCAAGTTTTACACCAGGCGTAGAAAGAACATCGACTATGTTAGGATTACCCTCCATTTTCATGAGCGTACGACGATTTAACATAACCGCTTTATGCAATATAATGTAGGGGTCTGAATAAAGAACTTTGGATGCCCTTTCAAGGGTGAAACTTATCTTGGCAGTACCAATATCAGCTTTTCTCTCTTTTACCAATTCAACAACCGCGTCAAAATCCTTGGCTGTTCTGTCGAATCGAACTTTCACGCCTAAATCTTTGGCAATCACTTTAGCAATTTCGACATCAATCCCGGTTAACTCACCATTTTTATCGACCATATGAAACGGCGAATGATCTTTGCTATGAACAGCAACGACTAATTCACCTCTTTCTTTGATTTCTTTAAATGGAGACAATGTAAACAATTCTTCCACTGGCATGTCAGCAGAAACCTCGGTTTTATTAATTGCTTCTGGTCCAGCTTTTGAAGGAACAGCTGGCTGTGCAATTACTTCTGGCTTAGCACTTAAGTCTGCCTTTTCTTTTCCAACACTCCAGACCGTGCTAAAGCACAGTAAAAAAGCTGTAATGATTATATTTTTATTCATATATGTACTCATTTTTATGCACCCCATTCTTTCATTTTATTCCCAATCATTATTTTATATTCATTCAAGCTCTCGCTCACATAAATAAATTTCACACTCCACAGAACCATCTTTTAACCGCCACTTAAACACAAATAACAATTTCAAAAACATTCTGAAACTTAAGATAATTTTAACTTAAATTTTTAGTTAACGCAAAGGTTATTTAAGCTAAATTGCTTTGGTTGTTACTGCTGCATCTCTATTATGGCTTGTTTTCATTAGCAGCTCTCTCGCCATTGCGAGTAAATATAGTGACGAGGTAATCCAGGGAAGCAGCCATTGTGGATCACCACGCTTGCTTCGCAAGCACGTGATGACGGCAGACTCTACGCAATAAGTATTTTTATTTCCAATGTGCATACATCTCAATTATGGCTTGCTCTCAAAGCTTTACGTGTTTGCCTATACTTCGCTGCAGATCTTCGGATCAAGTTTTAGGTCAATGCTAATATAAACATACACCCTTATTTCCTATCCATCTGGTAACAACCATCCCAATCTTCTGCTGGAGGCGTAATTACAAACTTCCGACAACGTTCGAGTAGCACTTTAGTCGCCTCATCTTTAGGGTAAGCTATTTCAATTTTCTCAAATGCGTCCACGGCTTCTTGCCATTTCTTTGATGCATACAAATCAAATGCCTTTTCAGATACATCTGCTAATTCCGCAAGCCCTTCAATCGACCCAAGCGCATCATTACCAATGCAGCCCATTAGCTCCCAAATTTTTGTGCCATTCTTTTTACCCTTAACAGCAACAATATCGAGCGGTCGTGCAATAAAGTTCAAGGATAATTGCTCTTTAACACTTTGGCTTATGAGCACACGTGATCCATAATATTTATTCAAGGCCTCTAACCGTGACGCTAAATTCACACTGTCACCAAGCACAGTGTAATTCATGCGTTCTGGCGAGCCAATATTTCCAACAATTGTCATGCCCGTATGAACACCGATACGTGTATATAACGGAGATAAACCTTGGCTAATTAAGTTATCATTAAATATTTTAAGCAATGCCTGTGCCATAAGGGCTGATTTACATGCATCTTCAATATGCGTTTCGTCTGGTTTTGGTGCCCCCCAAAAAGCCATCACGGCATCACCAATAAATTTATCAATTGTTCCATTATGTATCGCAATTGAATTGCCCATAATACTAAAGTATTCAGATAATTGGTCAGCCAAAACTTGAGGTGGAAGTTTTTCTGAGATCGTTGTGAACCCTTCTATATCGGAAAAGAAAATAGTAATTTCTTTTTCAACGCCACCAATTTTGATTTCTTTACCCTCTAATAATAAAGCTTTAACCAGCTCACGCGGCATGTAGAGCGTAAACGACCTCAAACTCGCTTTCATCGATTCCATCGCTGATGCGAGACTGGAAATTTCTTTCAGATTTGACGTAACATGTATTTCACTATCAAGTTGGAGATCACGAATCTTCTCTGCTTCTAACGCCAACATCATAATTGGCTTTGAAAAACGCTGAGACAGAAAATACATCATTATAACAGCAAAGGCAAAAATCAATGCAGATATTAAAAGCGCTTGTAGACTTGCCTGTTGAAGTTTTCCGATCACATCTTTTTGTGGATACGTTACAACAAGACTCCAGGAATTAAAGTTTGGTGAATTAAACTTTATTTTTTTAAGCGAGAAATCTTCTCCATTAAATGAGAAATTTAATTGCTTTGGTTTGGCCTCAGTTTTATCAATTTCTAACGCATGACGAAGAATATGACTGTCTTCAAGTTCACTGATTTTCAACAATCTAAAACTTGCTCCTTCTTGTCTAATTGTACTTTTGGAGCCAGAAGAAATAATAATTTCATCTTTGTCATTAACGATATAGAAACGCGAATTTTCTGTTATTCGTATTTTCTGCAATGACTTTTTTAACAAAGACAGTGTTATATCAACACCAAAAACACCTTCCATATCACCGTTGGCAGCTCTGATTGGGGCAGAAACAGTAATACCTGGCTCTTTAAAAGCACCTGTAAATACGTAAACATCGCTCCATGCAACATCTTTTTTCGTTTGTGTTAATTTATACCAAGGACGTGACCTTGGATCGTAAGGTGATTTAATTAAGTCTTCACGCAAAATGATATTATCTTTTGCATCCGCATAAATCCATTTCTCGTACCCCTTATTATTTATCTTAAAACGATAATTTGTTTCTTTTGGCACCAACACACCACCACTTTTTAACATTGTTTTATCATCGGCATTCAACGCACCCACAAATAATCCATCTTCATAACCAGCATAAATTGTTGAGATATCGTGAATGCCTTTAACTGTCAATAAGAGTGGCTTTATCTTTTCAGGGACAATGTTACTGCTATTTGGCATGTTATCTCGCATGGAAATGCTCGGTGCGTAAATCCGGGCAAGATCTTCTAAGAATTGAAAGTTTTTTTCGGCCTGTGATACAAACGATTCGCCGATTGAGCCGATAAACTCCTCAGATGTCTGTCTCATTGCGCTCTTATTATTCAAATAATTAAATATGATAAGAGATGATAATGATACAAATACGATAAAAAGCGTGCTAGCAAGAATATCGACTTTAATTTTTCTTCTATTCATATTAAGAACTCGTATAGGTTATCTTCAAAACCAGTGTACGATGCAAAACGTAAACAATAGATTAACGTCGACTGTAATTTTGCAGATATTTTAGTCAGATCATTAAAATTGGCTGGTGAAATTAATAGGAAATAGCACAATACTTTAATGAGCAGTCTCTGCGTATGCCAAAACACCTAATTGCATAAAATTTTACAAAAAATTTAATCTTCTGATTGCAAGGCAACCTCAAAGCTTGTTAGCCTTATCATACGTATTACTTATTTCTGTGAATGCACATCATAAGGGCATTTATAGGGATACATATAAATTGTGCATACTAAAAGGAACATTTAATGCATCGCATTGCATATATAATTCTAACAATTATGACGCTAACGGGATGCCGGGAACTTATTAACCGTACAGAAATTAATCCGACAATGACGCCGCAAGATCTAAAAACATTAACATCAACACCAACTCCCCTGCCCCCACACGCAGCGCATAAGCAAATGCAAACAGAAAAACCGCCCACATATCCAGCAAATTTTTACAAAACTGTTTCAATTTCAGTCACAGAAAACATTCCGTTAAAACCAATTTTAAGCGAACTATCCAGGCAGGTTAAAATAGATCTGCAGCTGGACAAAGAGATTCAATCACATGTTGTATTTCAAGCAACAGACCGCCCTTTCATTGAGGTTATCGAAGATTTATGTGAATTAACAGATCTTCGTTTTCGTGTAAAGAATATGGCACTGCGTATTGAACGTGACACACCCTACAGTGAGAATTATAACATTCAATTCTTAAATTTATCGCGCAGCAGCCAGAATCGCATATCCGTTGCGACAGATGTTTTTGCACAAAATGGTATTGGCAATCAAACAACCGCTCATAATGATAATGGATCAAATAGCTCAGTTACCGTTGAAACTAAAAATGATTTCTGGTTAGAACTTGAAAGTAATCTCAAAGTTTTACTTGCACAAGATTTGCAGCAAGAAAATTCAAAGCAAAAAGACGGCAAACAAAAAGAGCTTTCTACATATTCAGTCCACAAGCAAGGCGGACTCATCACTATTTATGCACCGGAAAAAACACATAAACGCGTGAAGGAATACTTAACAAAGCTAAAACGTGCCTCATCTAGCCAAGTGCTGATTGAAGCTAAAATCATCGAAGTCACCTTAAAAGAAGATTATCGTGCGGGTATCAATTGGGACAGAGTAAACAACCGAAATGGCATGGAACTAAATGCTATGTTTGGCTCAGCAGCACAAAAGAGTCGCTTTTTAGATCCTTCTGATGCACAGAAAAGCATGTTTAGTTTTGGTGCTAAGGGATCAACATTCTCCACTGTTTTAAATGCATTACAAGAATTTGGTCACTCACGAACCCTTTCCAGCCCTCGGTTGACTGTTATGAATAATCAAACGGCTATTTTAAAAGTAGCGCAAAACCAAGTTTACTTTCGTATGAACTACGACAAACAGTTTAGCACAACCGTTAATCTGAATAATGTAAGTGTATCAAGTGACATACAAACAGTACCTATTGGCCTTATGATGTCAGTTCAACCGTCAATTGACCCCGATACAGGTGAAATTATTTTATTTCTAAGGCCATCAATATCACGGCTTAACAAATCAGTGCCCGATCCGGCCGTAGAAATTGCGTATAATGCAAATTTATCAACAAGTGGCACGAACACAGCATTAACCCCATCTATGGTTCCCGTTGTTGAAGTGCGCGAAATAGATTCAGTTCTTCGTCTGCAAAATGGGGAAATAGGCATTATGGGTGGCCTCATGGAGGTTAGATCTTACCAAGATACAAACAAAATACCAGGCTTAGGTGATATTTATATTGTAAAAGAACTCTTTTCAAGCACTGCTGAAGGCGATGTTGTTGTCGAACTTGTCATTATTCTTAAAGCAACAATTACTGATGCTGCGCCTCCACTTGACGCAGCGGACACACGTCTTACAACAGATTATGTGTCAGATTCACGTAAGTGGGCAACAGAATGAAAACATATACAAAAGCTTTTTACGTATTCATTTTCAGCTTATCACTCCTTCACACAAAAAGTGTTATTGCCAATGAAATAATAATTGCTGCCGACGGGAGCACAACACAAAAAATAGAGCAAACAGCAAATATTAAGATTAAAAAAGATGCCAAAAAGAAATCCAAACAAAAATCATCTAGTCTCATGCCCGTTTCACAAAAAACGTCTGCACCACCAACGGAAATTAATACGGCTGATCTCATTTTAGCACCTAACACACAAGGAAAAACATTTCGATTGCAAATAAAGACAAATGCCTCTCCTGCTCTTGCGATTATCACTACACATGATGGATTTTTTCTCATCTTAGATAAAAAATACACATTTCAATTGCCTGTTTTTACCGAAAACATGGCTTTTATAAAAGAAATAATTCCCATCAATGACTCAAAAGTACTTATTTTAAAATTCAGACTTGATCCCTATATTTATGCTAATTTTGAACGCAACGAAAAAGAACTGTACTTAACATTTTTTTATCGTGATTCGGGTAGCCTTTACACAACTGCACCAACCCCATCACTCCTTATGATTGAAGAAACGCAATGGCCAAATATTACAATAAAACCTCTCGCTCCAGGGGGTATTGGAGCCCTCATAACGCTCGATAATACTGCTTATTACGTGTACATGACTCAAAATCCTGATGGGGGCTATCAACATTTATACAAAACCCCCTATTACGAAACGGTATCAACACAGCAAGGCCTTGCAATCCGTAATTTTTCGAACAAAACACGTTTTTCCATAGAAAACAACCAAATACAAATCATTCACCCAAACATACTATCAACATTAATTTCACCAACAATTGGGCGTCATTTCCAAAATATATTTGATGTGGATCCCAAACGGGATATCACAAAAGAACGATCGCAACTACTCAGTGAAAGAAATAATTTAACGCCTCCCTACACACTCGAAAAACAACTTCAATGGGCATGGATAGATTTAGCACTAAATATGGGACAAGAGGCAAAAACATATCTAAAAACAACTGCTATTCAATATCCAAAAATAACACAACTACCTCTTTATAAAGCTTTGCTTGGAATGGCTTATTTTTTAACGCAAGAATATAATAACGCGCTAGATTGCTGGAAATCTCTACCGAATACACTCGAGATTTCTGTATGGAAACAATTGGCCACAAGCGCGCTTGGTCAATTTGATGGGATTGATCAACTTATTTACAAAATTAGACCCATTATAGAAGAATACCCAATCCATTTGCGTGAAGTTTTAATACAACACAGCCTTAAAACAGCAGAGAATTTACATAACTTAGGTGCAGTCAATTTATTGCTCGGACAAAAAAATAATAATGATAGTATTCTTTCTCAGTGGCTGCATGATCTTTACCAAGCCAAAATTTATTATGAAAGAAAAGACTTTGGAAGCAGCAAAAGCTTTTTAGAAGACATGCATTTGGAAAAGTATCCCGACAAAGCGCCTATAGAACTTTTAGTTGAATCTGAGCTATTAAATACACTAAATAATATTCAAACGCGAGAAACATCAAAAAAAGATGCCATACGTATTTTCACAGCTTTACGTTTAAAATGGCGAGGAAGCAGCCTTGAATATCGCATATCACAAGAGCTCATTCAATTACTCGAAGCTGAAAAACAATATTCAGATGCACTCGCGCAACTACGTGAATTAAAGCGTTTATTTCCAAGTCGTTCCGGTATTGAACAAATTGGCGTCAGAATGAAAAATATTTACTTAACCTATTTTCACAATATTAAAAATATTTCCCCACTTAAAGTCATAAAAACGTATGGTGATTTTCTTGATGTCATTCCTGAAGGTAAAACCGGGGATGAAATCGTAAAAATTATCGCAGAGCAATTCGAACACATCGATTTGCTTGATGATGCAGCAGAACTATTAAGCAGAAACCAAGCAAACAAGCCTGATTCACCAGAAAAAATTGAGATACTATTTAAGATTGCCGATCTTCACATGCAAAATAAGAAATACGATGAAGCCTTGGCCGTCTTTAATACATTTCCACAAGAAATTGCAACAATAGAGCAAAAATCAAAATCAATAACCATGCACGTACAAGCATTTCTTGGTGAAAACAAAAGGTCAGCAGCGCTCGCGTTACTGAATGCATCTACTGATCCTGATCATGGCATTCTTGCTTCAAAAATATACGCCCAAAACAAACAATGGCACGAGGCGGCAGAAAGACTTGCATCCACGCAATATCTAATTAATGCTCAAAAAGACCCCAAACGTCTCATCGCAATTTTAAATGAGCTCGTAACACTCTATTTCATGGACAATCAATTCGACAAACTGCAAGAACTTGGAAAAACATATAAAGAGCTCATGAAGGGACAAAAGAATTTTGAGTTTTTCACACGCCCAAACAATAATCAAATAAAACAGCGAACTGAAGCTGAAGCTGCGCTTGCCGACATTGCCAACGTTTCAACTTACATCAAAAGCATGTTAGATCAACCAGCAGAAGAATCCACTAAAAACACAGATCGTGATGAAAAGAGTAAAGCAAAAATCGGCAACAACGCCACTCCACCTGCTAAATAAGTAAAAACAATACCGCTCGTGCTATCGTCTAAACATAAAGAATATTGGTGCTGGTTCTAAATTTAATAAAATCAACTATACGCGTAAAATTCAAGATCTATACAGACATTAGGTGATAGAAATAAATATGTCATATCATTAACTTTTTATTAACACCGTCGTATTAATATGATAATAGAAACATAAAATCAATAATTATGAATCATGCTACCCGTCACTTTTATTTTTCTTACTGTCATTCCCGCGGAGGCGGGGATCCAGGCTGTTTAGCTCTCCCCAAACTCACGGTTTTTAAAGGGGCTTTTCTGGATTCCCGCCGCCGCGGGAATGACAAGGGTGGAGTGACAAAAAGTGACGGGTAGCATAATTATGAATACGATATTAATATCGTCATCATATTGTAGGAAGCAATATAATTGATACATATTGATAATGATCTAATAAAAAGGATTCCACCATGTTTAAAAAATTATTATTATCAGTTACATCACTTATGTCTACAGGCATCATAATGAATGCGTTTGCTGATCAATACTCACCACAGAATTCAAATAATTATGCAGGATATTCTAGCAATTCCGCACAAGGAAATAACGTTGGGCAGCAATCAAATACTTCGTCTCAAGGAAATAACTCAGGGCAATACCAAGGAAATAACTCAGGGCAGTACCAAGGAAACAATCCCAACCAAAATATAAATGGTCAATTTCAGAACTCAAATAATTCAGCGCAAAACAAACAGAACAACGTACATAAGGAATTAGAAATTGAATTTCTAAGAGGTGACAAGAAAGTTGTTAAAGAATTAATTGAACATAGATACAGCGAAATTGTTTCATCAGCAGAAGCCGTTAAATTAGCTTTATTTTTAATGGCTCATTATGGTTTTTTTAACCCTATGGACAAGATGCTTAAAGACCCAAAACTTTGTTATAAACCAAATCAGCATGAAGTTAACAAACTGCTTGACGGAGCCGCATCCGGTCATTTGGGTACAATAAAATATCTTTTAACTTCGCCAGCAGGCATACCTCTACCGAATCACAAAGGCATAAGCAAAGCGTTCAGCACAGCTGCGTGTGGTGGACACTTAAGCATTATGGATGCACTTATTCAACAACAGAACCTACCAGCACCAAGTCAAGAGTCTGTTAATGAAGCCTTTTTTCTAGCTGCAGGAAGCGGACACAAAGATATATTAACGTGGCTGCTAACCCCACATAATCTAGCTAATGGTAACAGCCTACCTTTACCAGATCAAACAGCAGCACGCCATGCGTTAACATGGGCCGCTCAAAATGGTCACCTTCACATCGTAGAATTCTTGTATGCATCACAGAAAAACATTACGTTACCTGACCAGACCGAAGTTAATCATGCCTTATGGGCCGCTGCGCGACATGGACATCATCACATCATTAATTATATTACAACACAGCAGCAAGCGGGCGCCCCCTTGCCAGATCAAGCTGGTATTAACCACGCGTTCAAAGAAGCCGCTATAAAAGGACATCTCCATATAATGACATACTTTTTAGCACAACATGCTGGTGTACCCATGCCAGATCAGAACAGCATTGCAAAAGTTTATAGTGAAGTTCACACAGAGGAAGAAGAAAAAGACTCAGCTCAACGTGTAGAAATTCTTAAGTTTTTAAGAGATTTATTACAGCAACCAACAGCGCAGCCAGCGGTAGCACAGGTAACAAAGACATCAACACTTTAAAATCAAAATACGCAAGAGCAAGAACATAAAAATATGCAATACAAAACAAACGTGTATTATTTAGTATCGATATGTTTAAAAAAACTTCTATATAATCCTCTCATATAAATTCAATAGAATCTCAACGTATTAACATTCATCTGATTAGTCGATACGAACGTAATTACGAGAATAATTCACTTTATTCTTGTTTTTTATGTGCTATCACCTTACATTAAGATTACTTTAAAATTAGTGTAAGCATAATGTTCCAAAATCTCAGTCAGCGTTTAACGGCTGTATTTGATAAACTTCGCGGGCGCGGCCTTCTATCAGAAGATGACGTTAATAGTGCTTTGCGTGAAATTCGAATTGCCTTACTCGAAGCAGATGTTTCCTTATCTGTTGTCAAAGATTTTGTTGAGCAAGTACGCATTCGTGCAGTTGGCCATGAAGTTTTACGAAGCATTTCGCCTGGCCAGATGGTCATTAAAATTGTTCATGATCATTTAATTGAGTTATTAGGATCAACAGGGGTTGAACTTAATCTAGCAACAAAACCGCCTGCATCAATATTGATGGTTGGCCTGCAAGGTTCTGGAAAAACAACTTCATCTGGTAAAATTGCAAAACACATTCATGAAAAGCTTAAAAAACGCGTTCTGCTTGTATCGCTTGATATATATCGTCCTGCGGCACAGCATCAGCTTGAAGTTTTAGCAAAATCCCTATCAATAGAATCTCTACCTATTGTTGAAAATGAAAAGCCCCTTGCCATCGTAGCGCGCGCCATTGAGCGGGCACGTCAAGGTAGCTTTGAAGTCATCATTTATGACACAGCGGGTCGTCTGCATATTGATGACGCACTCATGGATGAAGTCAAAGCTATACAGGCCGCGACTAAACCAATCGAAATCCTACTCGTTGCTGATGCAATGACAGGTCAAGATGCGGTTCGGATTGCGCAAGGTTTTAAAGATGCATTGCCTATCACGGGGCTTGTATTAACGCGTATTGATGGTGATAGTCGTGGCGGCGCTGCATTATCCATGCGCGCAGTGACAGGCTGTCCTATTAAATTTCTTGGTGTTGGCGAAAAATCCGATCATTTAGAAGTCTTTCATCCCGAACGTTTGGCTGGACGTATTCTTGACATGGGCGATATCATAAGCCTTGTCGAGCGTGCATCAGAAGTCGTCGTAACGGAAGATGCTGAAAAACTTGCTAAAAAGATGCAAAAAGGCATCTTTGATCTCGATGATATGGCTATGCACATCGAACAAATGTTGAAGATGGGAGGAATTTCCAATATGATGGGGTTTCTGCCGGGAATGGGTAAACTAAAAGATAAGATTGCACAAGCGGGTATGGATGACAATCTCATCCGTCGTCAATTGGGCGTCATCCATTCAATGACAAAAAAAGAGCGTAAAAATGTGCAGATTTTAAACGCCTCGCGACGACGACGTATTGCAAAAGGTGCAGGGCTCGAAGTTTCGGATGTTAATCGTCTGCTCAAACAGCATCAACAAATGCAGTTGATGATGAAAAAATTAGGAAAAACGGGAGCAAAGGGCCTGATTTCAGGAAAACTCGGCGCTTTACTTGGTAACTAGCAACAAAAACTGCATTGTTATTGTCGGACTTAATTCGAAAATGACAAGGCAGGAAATGAACTAGTTATAATAATTAAATTTGATATTAATGTTTTAGGAGATATAAATGGCATTAAAAATTCGTTTAGCACGTGGCGGAGCAAAAAAGCGCCCATTCTATCGTATCGTTGTAGCTGAAGCAACATCACCACGTGACGGTCGTTTCGTTGAGCGCGTTGGATCATATAACCCAATGTTGACTTCTGATCATGCAGAACGCGTTGTGTTGAACCAAGAGCGCATTAAGTACTGGCTATCTGTTGGTGCACAACCAACTGATCGCGTACAATTGTTCTTATCTCGTGCAAGCATTCTTCCTGCGGTTGAACGCACAGAAAAGCCAACAAAATCAGCACCAAAGAAAAAAGCACAAGAACGTGCTAAGGCTGAGGCTGCTGCAGCTGCTGCTGCCTAGTACTTTTTTGTAATAACTGAGATTACCTGCTAAAAAACCCATGATAATCATGGGTTTTTTTATAATCAATAGAGCAATATATTTACGAAAACAATGACGCAATTGCATCCAATCGAGGCAAATTCTTAATTGGCCCAAGCGCCGTTAACGTCGGCTTCTTCTGTAAAATTGTCTGCGCCACCCGAAGCAAATCATCTTTCGACACAGCATCAATATGTGCACACACCTCCTCAGGAGTGACTGGCTTTCCATAAATCAATATCTGATTCGCCAACCGCTCGCACCGATTTGACGTACTTTCAAGCCCCATCATCATGCCGGCTTTAATTTGTGTTTTTGCACGTTTAATTTCGACATCTGACACATCTACTGACATTTTCCAAAGTTCTTCACACATAACCGGCACAAGTTCGGCCACCTCTTTCTCGCCTGTTCCTGCATAGATTTGAAACACACCCGAATCACGGTAACTTGACGTGCTGGACTGAACTGTATACACCAAACCACGCTTCTCACGGATCTCTTGGAACAAACGTGATGACATGCCACCACCTAAGACGGTTGAATACACCATCATGGCATAATAGTCGGGATGCTGAAATGGAACACCCTCAAAGCCTAATATGATGTGGGCTTGCTCAAGTTCTTTTTCTTGCCTGAACTCCCCTCCTCCATACACGGCTGACTTCGGCGTCAAAGGCCTATCTTTTTGCATCACATTGAAATGCTGCTGACAAAGCGCAACCACGGCGTCATGCGACACATTACCGGCAGCTGAAAACACCATGTTTGATAAGCTGTAGTTATCATACATATACGCACTCACCTGCTCAGGCGTTAACGCCCGAATCACATCCTCTGTACCAAGTGTTGGCCAGCCCATCGGCTGATCGGGGTAACAGGTTTCCTGAAAATAATCAAACACCACATCATCAGGCGTGTCATTCGTTTGCCCAATTTCTTGCAATACCACACCCTGCTCACGCGCGAATTCATCTTTATCAAACGTTGAATGTTGCAAAATATCTGCCAATAAATCAACGGCTAATGGCAAATCATCTTTTAAAATGCGTGCATAGTAGGCTGTCACTTCCCGCGCCGTGTATGCGTTCAAATAACCACCAACTGATTCAATTTCTTCGGCAATCTGCACAGCTGTACGTCGTTTTGTTCCTTTAAAAGCCATATGTTCAAGCATGTGTGCAATGCCATTAATGTCTTTCGTTTCATGACGCGTTCCCACATTAAACCAGGCACCACATGAAATCGTTTGCACCGAATCATTTGTGTCAGTGACAATGCGAAGGCCGCTATCAAGTGTTGTTATACGTATGGTCATATCTGCAATCTTCTCGTATTAATCAATGAAGTATAATAGCTGAGCGTAACGTTTTTTAATGTTTTTTGCTAGCAGATAACCCTAGTGAATTTAGCGGCAAGAACATCATTCTAAAAAGATTCCGCTTAATTCGACAAAGAAAACAAAGTTCATATCCCATTTTCATGGAGTCACGGATATAATTTTCATGCTATCATGCCTTACGTTTTCTTCATCTCAAGTTCTGCATTTGCCGTTATTAGGAATTATTGGTATTGTTCGATTATGCCTTAATGTTCGAATTATTTTGCCTGTGCTCATAATTTGGGGTGGATACGTATATTTCAACCAACAGTCGATCCAACAGGAATATACTATGCAAAAGATTGAAATTTATTCAAAAACAGTTTGTCCATACTGCGTACGCGCAAAGAATTTATTAACCAAAAAAGGCGCAACTTACACTGAAATTGATATCTCTCAAGACAGTGAACTTCGTGATTCTATGATTAAGCGTGCGAATGGTCGCCAGACTGTTCCTCAAATTTTCATTAATGATCAGCATATTGGGGGCTGTGACGACCTTTATGCGCTTGAAGCTGCAGGTAAATTAGACGATTTGTTGAAGGGTCTTTCACATGCTTAGTTCAGAAAACTTACCACAACAAAATTTAATTCACACAAAAACACTCATCATAGGTGGCGGGCCTGCAGGATATACAGCGGCTATCTATGCTGCGCGCGCAAGCATGAAACCTGTGCAAGCATTAGGCATTCAACCTGGTGGGCAGCTCATGATCACGACAGATGTGGAAAATTATCCAGGTTTCAGCCAAGTTATCCAAGGTCCCTTTCTAATGGATGAAATGCGCGAACAAGCCAAACATGTGGGTACACACATGATTGAAGATACAATTACGGATGTTGATTTTTCAGTGTATCCCTTTCAAGCAAAAACAGAAGATGGTTATGTAATCGTTGCTGATACCGTTATTATTGCCACCGGCGCTAAAGCACGCTGGCTAGGCCTGGAATCAGAAACCAAATTTCGTGGGTATGGTGTTTCGGCGTGCGCGACGTGTGATGGATTTTTCTTTCGTGGCAAACGAGTCGCTATTGTTGGCGGCGGTAATTCTGCCGTAGAAGAAGCTATTTACTTAACAAATCACGCTGAACATGTCACGCTTATCCATAGACGCGATCGTCTTCGTGCTGAACAAATCGCGCAAGATCGGCTTTTTGCCAATCCAAAAATATCAGTTATTTGGAATGCAGATGTTAAGGAAATATGCGGCAGCGAAGGTCCTTTAACAGTAACCCATCTAATGCTAAACGATACGGTTACAAATGAAGTTAAAAGGCTTGATGTTGATGGTATTTTTGTCGCAATAGGACATGATCCCGCAAGCACATTATTTAAAGGAAAACTTGCATTAGATTCAGAAGGTTATATTGTGACCAAACCGAATAGTACAGAAACCTCTGTGCGCGGTGTATTTGCTGCAGGTGATGTGCAAGATAAAGTTTTCCGTCAAGCAGTAACAGCAGCAGGTCAAGGCTGCATGGCTGCTCTTGAAGCTGAACGTTTTTTAAGCCATCAGTAACACAATGACTTTAACTGACGGCGCACCTTTAACAGATCCAGAATTTGAGGGGCTTATGGCTCCTCTTTTATTAAACTCAGCATTTGCTGTAGCTGTTTCAGGCGGCGCGGATAGCCTGGCACTTGCCTTATTAGCCCATAACTACGCCAGGCAGCACGGCCTAACAATGATAGCGCTTACGGTTGATCATGGGCTTCGCCATAATTCAACAGAAGAAGCATCTTGGGTGCATGATACACTGACAAAAAGAGGCATTAACCACGAAATTCTGACGTGGAAGCACATATGCCCATTAACTACAAAAATTCAAGAGCGCGCACGCGCTGCGCGCTATGATTTACTCGGGAAATGGTGCCTAGGCAACAAAATCGAATCTCTTTTAACGGCTCACCATCAAGACGATCAAATCGAAACCTTTTTCATGCGTCTTGCCCATAGATCAGGCTTAAAAGGCTTGTCATCGATGCGTACACGTCGAATTATGCCTTTTGGTATATTATTGCGCCCCCTATTGAAGGTGCCTAAAAAACGCTTAATTGCCACCCTTAATGCATGCGCCTGCACGTGGCGTGAAGACCCCAGCAATGAAAATGATAAATTCGAACGTGTGCGTCTTAGAAAGCATCTAGCTGACCTGTATGCACATCAAATATTAACCCCAGGCGCCCTTGCAGCGAGTATTCAAAAATTACAATCGATCGATGATTTTTTAGATGAAAGTGTGGCAGCATTTTTCAACGTACACACAGTGACGCACTTTCCCCTAGATGCATTTAAAGCACAACATAGCGTGCTACAACGCCGTCTTCTTGGTTATGTGCTAAAACAATTAGCTCAAGCTGACTATGCACCATCCGATGATTTAATTGATCGTGCCTGCCTAACACTCATGCACGCTAATTTCAAAGGTGTGACGCTTGGCGGTCTTTATTTCAAACGTGCTGCTGGAAGTATGGTTGACGTACGCGTTGAGGACAGAAAATACGCCAATACAACTGTATGAAGCATCCCGTTATCACATTAAAAATCATTGAATTATAAACTCATCCGATATTTTTCTCTGGACAAACGTCTTAAAAAGCGGTATTCATAAAAACGTCGTTAGTGACGTGCCCGAATAGCTCAGTTGGTAGAGCAAGGGATTGAAAATCCCTGTGTCGCTGGTTCGAATCCGGCTTCGGGCACCATTTATTCTCCATTTAAATCGTGCTCATACAAATAAGAAAGACGTCTTGCGATGACATCGACGGCAGAATCGACTTTACCCATCACAATAACAACGCCATCTTCGCCACTTGAACCAAAACTTGTTACTTTTGGTTGTCGCTTAAACACCTATGAATCCGAAGTTATAAAATCACTCACGAAGGCTGCTGGGCTAGAAAACGCTATTATCATAAATACATGCGCCGTCACAGCAGAGGCCGAACGACAAGCACGACAAACCATTCGAAAACTTCGCCGTGAACATCCAAATGCTAAGATCATTGTTACTGGCTGCTCCGCCCAAACAAATGCTGGGTCATACACCAAAATGACAGAAGTCGATGCTGTTATTGGTAACGACGATAAAATGAAAATTGATACCTACACAAATCTAAAGGCACCAGGTCATGAACGTTTAACGGTCAATGACATCATGTCCGTCACCGAGACAGCATTACATTTAGTTTCCGGTTTTGACGGCAAAGCACGTGCATTTGTGCAGGTGCAAAACGGATGCAACCACCGCTGTACATTCTGCATTATTCCTTTTGGTCGCGGAAATTCGCGCAGTGTTGCTATTGGCGAGATCGTCGAACAACTCCGCACGCTTGTTGCCTCGGGATATCATGAGATTGCTTTTACGGGCGTTGATATAACCGCTTATGGTGAAGATTTACCTGGCACGCCTACGCTTGGTCAAATGATCAGCCGCGTACTTGCTCTTGTGCCTGATTTACAAAGACTTCGCTTGTCATCTTTAGACCCCGTCGAAATTGATGATGACTTATGGCAACTCATCGCATCCGAACCAAGGCTCATGCCACACCTACATATAAGTTTGCAGGCGGGTGACAATCTCATACTAAAGCGGATGAAACGACGTCATCTTCGTGAAGATGCGATTGAATTTTGTAAAAAAGCCCGCATTCTACGTCCTGATGTCGCTTTTGGTGCAGACCTTATTGCAGGCTTTCCAACAGAAACAGAAGAAATGTTTGAAAATAGCCTGCGTATTGTTGATGAGTGTGATTTGACCTATCTACATGTATTTCCTTATTCGCCGCGCCCTGGCACGCCAGCAAGCCGTATGCCGCAGCTTCATGGTCCCGTAATCAAAGAACGCGCTTCTCGTTTACGTCAAAAAGGCGAGCAAGCTGAGCAGCGTTTTTATGATACACTCGTCGGGAAGGAAGCTACTATTTTGGTTGAATCCTTAGAAAATAATACAATCAAAGGAAAAACTGATCATTTTGCCTCAGTTATTATTAAAAATGTACCAATAGGGCTTTCCATCCCCCCCATAATCCGTGTTAAAATCCAAGAAAATAAATTAACACATCTTTCAGGGGCACTTCTTTGACAACCACATGGTGGCAACGCTTAAAATCAGGACTGAAGAGATCTACTCAACAAGTTGGATCAAAAATACGTGAAGTCTTTATCAACAGAAAACTTGATGTTTCCTTATTGGATGAAATTGAAGAAATTCTCATATCTGCTGATATGGGGGTAACGACAGCAGCCATGCTGCGAGCGCACCTAAACGATCAAAAACTATCCCCTGACACTACATCTGATGAAGTCCTTACGCTTCTCGCAAACTATATCGAAACTAAACTTGAACCCGTTGCTCAATCAATGACGCTCTCTAAGACGAGTCTTAATGTTGTCTTAATGGTCGGTGTTAACGGTAGTGGAAAAACAACAACTATAAGCAAACTTGCTAAGCAATGGAAAGATCAAGGCTATACGATTGAATTGGCTGCGTGTGATACATTCAGAGCGGCAGCAATTGAACAATTGCAAGTATGGGCAGATCGCCTCAAGATTCCACTTCACACAAGTCAACAAGGGCATGATGCGTCAGGCCTTGCTTTTGAGGCTATTCAAAAAGCCAGCAAATCAGGCGCCAACATCTTAATAATAGACACAGCAGGACGACTTCATAACAAAGATCATTTAATGGATGAACTTTCAAAGATCCAGCGTGTCCTAAAGAAAATTATTCCTGATGCACCACATCATGTCATTTTGGTTTTGGACGCAACGACTGGACAAAACGCTATTAACCAAGTCGACGTTTTTCAAAAAGCGGCGAATATCACAGGATTAATCATCACAAAATTGGATGGCACGGCAAAAGGCGGCGTTGTTGTCGGGCTTGCTGTCAAATACGGCTTGCCTATTTATGGACTTGGTGTTGGTGAATCTTTTGACGATCTACAACCATTTTCAGCAAAACAGTTTGCACATGCGCTCGTCGGGCTAGAGGATTCTTAAATGTCACACAGTATTCCACATGATTTTACAACTGACTTTCCTATTCATGAAGCGCAGTCGTTTACAGACGCTGACAAAGCAATTGCCTATATACAGAAAATCTATGCAGAGAGTGTGTCTACGATACAAGATGCCTTTCTTAAAGCAATTGATGGTCACCCCGATGCCATTAATATCGCGTCTGGGTGTTATCCATACATTGGCTTCCATATTGAAAATAAAGATCTCTATAATTATCCCGCTGCAAGCTATGGCGTCGTTACAGAGCCAGGGCTTTACGGCGGCACATTAACAAGGCCGGATCTTTTTCACGAATATTACCGTGAACAAATTCAACTTATCCTCGAGCGTCATAACGTAGCCGTTATCATTGGACGAAGTTCATGGGCCATTCCCCTTCCCTTCGCTGTTGAGCACTCACCATCAGACTTAGCAAGCGATCAATTGTGGCAGGTAAAGAATGCATTTGTTCTCCCCAATCTCTCACGCATCGATGATAATGGCCCTAATTGTACAGCGCCCAGCACTTATATACGCCCTGTCTCACTCTTTACTGGCGAACGCGTTGATTTTTCGCTGCATCGCCTGCAACATTATACAGGGACAGACGTTTCACATTTTCAGAATTTTATTTTACTGACGAACTATCAACGTTACATCGATGCGTTTATCGACTTCAGCATTAATGAGCTTTTGAAAGAGGACACTGAGTATACTTATTTTGTGGGGCCCGGAGGCCTTCATCTCACACGTAACAATCCAACGCTTGATTCATGTCCAAAACCAGCAAATCTACCACAAATGCCTGCCTATCATTTAAAACGTGCTGATGGGCAAGGTATAACCTTTATTAATATAGGAGTTGGTCCCAGCAACGCTAAAACAATTACGGATCACCTCGCTGTTTTAAGACCACATTGCTGGCTTATGCTCGGACACTGCGCAGGATTAAGATCAACGCAGAATCTTGGCGACTATGTACTGGCTCACGGCTACGTACGTGAAGATCATGTCCTCGATCAAGATTTACCACTTTGGATTCCCGTGCCAGCCTTAGCAGAAGTCCAAGTTGCCCTGCAAAAAGCAGTTCTAAATGTCACGCATGAGAATTCAGAAGAACTTAAATCGCATATGCGCACAGGCACGGTATTAACCACGGATAATCGCAATTGGGAATTACAGTCACGTGAGTTTTACGAACGATTCAGACAAAGCCGAGCCATCGCGGTCGATATGGAATCCGCGACGGTAACCGCCAATGGCTTTCGCTTCCGTGTTCCGTATGGAACGCTGCTGTGCGTATCAGATAAACCTATTCATGGTGAAATCAAGCTACAAGGGATTGCGAACACCTTTTACCGTCAACGCATCACGCAACATCTTGAAATTGGTCTCGAGGCGATTCGCTTGCTTCGTGAAGGCGGAGCAGAACAGTTACACTCGCGTAAATTACGTGGCTTTGACGAACCACCGTTTAGATAGACGCCACTTCACTTCACGATAAAAGAATTAATACAATTAATCGTGCTTTTGCAAATACGCAATAAGATCGGCACGTTCCTGATCTGTCTCGATGCCCATGAATGTCATTTTTGTACCTTTTGCAAATTTCCGCGGATTATGAATAAAATGATTAAGTGATTCCACATCCCACACAGCTGGCGCCTTTTCTTTCATAGCACTTGAATATGCGTAATCTACCGTTGATGCGATTGCACGGCCCACGACTCCCCATAGATTAGGTCCAATACCATGCGCTTTATCTTTTTCAATTACGTGGCATTGCATGCATTTCTTAAATGTCTTTTCACCATTCTCAGCATTTGCCGTTGCCAGCAATGGTGCAATGAGTGATAACTCTTTTTCTTTTATCTCGTGCTCAGCCCCACCTGATCCTTCTGTTACCGCGACAACCAATACATTTTTAGAAAGCTTTGTGACGGGATTAACCAAAGCAGAGCCAGCAATATCAAAAACCTTCATTGCTAGCAATGCTACCAAGACGGCAGCCATAATTTTATTCAGTTCAAAGCTATCCACGTGATTTTTCGAAAATTAAATGCATATTATTCATGCTATCAAAAATTGACACTTATAAAAAGTCAAAGTTGTAAAATGTATTTCTATTTATCAAAAATCTCATGCAATGTTGAAAATATTAAGACAAATCGAACAAATCATTAATAATTTTAAAGAATTTGCATAAAAAACATTTGCCAATCAAAACAATATCTGCTAATAATATCACATAATTCCCCGGTAGCTCAGTCGGTAGAGCAAGTGACTGTTAATCACTGGGTCGGCGGTTCGAGTCCGTCCCGGGGAGCCATTTTCTTGAAATTTCAGAGCAAGAAACACATTTTTTCCAAAGTTTTCATTATCATCCCTTGAGTCTTTCCCAAACAATCGCTACACTAAACGTACTTTTAGTAAAACACATCGAAAGTACGAATTAATTATGTTTCTAAGAAAAATTCACGGCCGCTCTCAAGGTATCATTGTAAAAATATTTTTAAGCATCCTTGGTGCAAGCTTTGCCTTATGGGGTATCGCCGATGTTGTTAAAAAATATTGGGAAAATAGACCTATTGCTAAAGTTGGAAAATTTGATATTTCCTATGAAGAATTAGCACACATGCTCCATCAAGAAACAAGTCGCATTCAACAAATGTATGATGGCAAGATAGATCCAGCCACATTAAAAAAACTCCAATTACACACATTGGTTCTTGAACGTTTAATTAACGACAAAGCGCTTACACAGTTTTTTACAAATATGCATTTTGCAGCTTCGGATGCATTTGTCGGAGATGTAATTCGCTCGCAATCTGCTTTTAAAAGAGATGGCGTTTATGATGGCGCACTTTTACGTGAGACGCTCAGATCAAATGGCATAAGTGAACCCAGATTTCTAGACCAAATCCGCGAAGATATATACAAACAACAAATTACTGGGACACTTGCATCTGCAATGAGTCTGCCAAAAAATTATGTTGGTATAATCACGAATGCCTTAACGACAAAACATAGTTATTCAGCCGTCACTATCCCATTTAGTGCAATGCACCTTGGAAAAAAGGCTACTGATGAAGAAATCAATCTTTTGTTTGAACAAAAGAAGGAATCATATCGCATTCCTGAGTATCGCAAGGTTCAAGTTGTTGTTTTTGATCAAAGCTTTCTTAGCAAAAACATCAAACTTACTGAAGAAGAAATAAATGAACGCTACACAAGCGCCCTTGCAGATTATACGCAACCGGAACGTCGCATGGTACGACGCGTTACTTATCCAAATCTTGCATCAGCCACAACTGCTTTGGTGCATCTTAAAAAAGGCCGCCCTATGACTGCCGTTATACGTGATGTACCTGGTGGGACCTTCGATGACATGGGCTTAATTGAGAAAGAAACTCTATCAGAGAATGTCTCAACGGTCGTTTTCTCATTAAAAGCTGGAGTTCGCAGCGAACCTGTTGAAAATGGAACAGGATATTCCATTTATGAAGTAACACATATTGACCAGGCAGTAACACAACCACTTTCAAAAGTACGAACAAAAGTAGAAGAAGACCTACGCGCGCAAAAGTATCCTGATTATTTTCAAGAATTACGCAACTCATTTGATGATGATTTAGCTGGCGGTATGAAACTTAGTGATGCAGCGGCAAAACATAATCTAAAAGTGAACGATCTTTCCTCTTTTAATCAGAACGGAGAAACAGATAAAAACACAGATGCTCTTGCTTCATTGGAAGACGATCTTAAAACACCTGTTCTTGCGCAAGCATTCTCACTTGAAGAAGGCAAAGATAGCTTAATAACGGATGTCTCTGGCAACCTGGCATTTGTTGTTCGTGTAGAGAAAATAACCCCATCAATCATTCCTGATTTAGCGACGATTAAGGATACTGTAAAAAAGGATTGGGAACTTAATCAAAAACGTGAAGCTGCATTTAAGCTTGCAGGCAAGCTAACAAAGGACCAAAAGGATTTACATGCACTAAAAGCATACGCGAAAGAGCATAATTTCCATATAACTCCTACACACACAGTGCGCCGTGTCGATTTTGAACTCAAAGAGTTTAAGGATACGGAATCTGGAAAATTCTTTGCTTCATTAACGCCTCAATTGCTGCAAAAACTATTTACAGTAGCTGTTGGCAAAACAACCTATGCTGAATTACCAAATAATACGATTATCATTTTGATGTTACAAAAGACAGAGCTGGACACAATGGATACATCAACCATTGAGAAAATCAAAACAAGCGTTCAAAAGATGACGCATCAAGACCTCATGCCGCTTTTGACAAAAATTGCACGTGATCGTCTTGCTGTTACAATCAATGAAGAGTTATTAAAACTTGTCAGTCGTGGCCTTAATGATGGCGATTAGTCGTCAGTAAATGATTTAAGCAATTAATTAAGCAGAGAGACTCAATTACACATTCTCTCTGCTTGACTCATATTTTAGATTGCACTGGCTTAGCAGAAACCTTTACTCCAAAATGCAAAAATCACTTGTGAGGGAGATCTATTACTTTTACGTACTTATCTTAGCTTGTCACTTCTTACAAAACCAACGATCGACGCAAAACTTCTACATCATTTGAAAATTCACGATCACTTGCACATGCTTCTTCCACACGCTTTACAGCATGCATTACCGTTGTATGATCACGTCCACCAAAGCGACGACCAATCTCGGGCAATGACTTTGGTGTTAACGTTTTAGATAAATACATAGCAACTTGCCTTGGCTTTGAAATAACCTGCATACGACGTGTTGATAAAAGATCTGAAATTTTAACATTATAATAATCACATACTTTTTGTTGAATATCTTCAATTGTAATGACACGGCGATCATTCGAGCGCAGTAAATCACGCAAGACATCGTGCGTTGTATCAATATCTATCTTTCGGCCAACGAGTGTTGAATGGGCAACGATACGATTTAAGGCACCTTCAAGTTCACGTACGTTTGACGTAATTCGAAACGCTAATAACTCAAGCACATTCGCCGGCACGGCAACTTTCAAAGCCTCGGCTTTTGATTGCAAAATACCAAGCCTTAGCTCGTACGTGGTGGGATGAATATCGGCCACAAGCCCCCATCCTAAACGCGAGCGCAGTCTTTCTTCCATACCCTCTAAATCCGATGGCGACTTGTCTGCGGAAATAATCACTTGATGATTATTATCAATCAACGCATTAAATGTGTGAAAGAACTCCTCTTGTGTTGTGTCTTTCCCGCTAATAAATTGCACATCGTCAATCATCAAAATATCAACATTACGAAAGCGTTCTTTAAATGAAACGGTATCTTTAAATCGAAGAGCCCGTACAAATTCATACATAAACTTTTCAGCTGACATGTAAATAATGCGTTTCTTTGGGTGCACTTTCTTAATATGCCACGCAATGGCATGCATTAAATGTGTTTTACCAAGACCAACGCCGCCGTACAGGAACATTGGATTGAAGGGCGGCACGTCTGCCTCGGCAATACGCAACGAAGCCGCATACGCCAATTCATTCGGCTTTCCAATCACGAAATTCTCAAAGGTGCAACGAATATCTAAAGCACTCGTATAATCTTCCTCATCAGGTTCTGCAATTGCAGAACTAACTTGCTGTTGAAAAGGGTCAACACGCGCATTTTCTTTTAAAGCGGTTTTTCCTTTTTTTGTTACGGCAATTGTATAATCTTCAAATCCTGGGAAAATTTGATTACATAATGTAAATAACTTTTCACCATGATGCGTTTGAATACGATCTTTCATAAAGCGTGTTGGCGCTGCTAATTGCAAACATTGTCCATCATAGGTAATGACTTCGAGTGGCTCAATCCAACTCACATAGACTGCATCGCCTAACTCAGATTTAAGCTTCAAACACACCTGATCCCAAAGTGTTTGCACCTGACTCGGATGCAAAAAAATCTGACAGTCTTCTTGTTCTTCTTGAACCGACATTATTTATCCCAAATTTTATTAAATTATTATTTTTTGACTGATTCAATTGAAAAGTCACCCTTATCGAGCTTAATAAGAACGGACTCGTCATCAGCGATTGCTATTCTATGGTCCCCAGGGGTACTGTAGCGCGCAAAAACGAGAACCCCTACCCCACTTACTTTTGTTGGAGAAATAGGTTCATCCTGCAAGCTTTGTGAACGAATAAGATCCCAGGCAAACACATCCAAATTACCTGCATTATCAAGTTTAATTTGATCGCTTTTCTTGAAATAATCTTCAGCGGACATTTTTGACAAATCAGCTAAAAGGTCCGTTGTATAGGGAATCAAGATATGCAACGTCACCGGTGAAGAGTCATTTACATCGTCAGCCACCTTAAACGATGCTTTCGTTAGCCAAACTTTCGCTGTTTGCATAGAAAAAATGGATTTGAATGAATCATTAACGCAACCGGACAATCCACCTATAACAATTAAAAACGCTACACATCTTTTACACATAAAATAAACATCATAATCATAGATAGACCATCTTTTTTTATCACCCAGCATAGTATCAATTTGTTTTTTTTTTAGTTTGTCGATCATTTGTTAACCTTTGCTTGTTAATAATAAGACTGAGATCATTTCAAAGTAACATTCTCACATAGGGAAGTGCCAGACATAATTTCAACAACTTTTACCAAGATGGTAATTGTAAAAACCAGGAGGGATCTAATGACGATAGCGCAACTGCATAATCCACAGATTTCAAATTTACCAGCAATTCAACGACTTGAACAAATAGCGCAGCAAACATTAAAAACAATTCCTGATGCACTTAAGGAATATGCTAAAAAAATTCAAATTGTCGTTGAGAATTATGCGGATAAAGAAACATTGAACAGCCTACGAATTGATGACAAGTACGAATTACTCGGTTTGTACAGAGGAACACCTGTACCAATCAAGACGGTTTTTGCGCATTCAACATTGCCAGATAGTATTTTTTTGTATCGGTGTCCACTCATTCGCTATTCTATTGAGAATCAAGAAAAAATAGAAACACTTGTTCAACACGTAATGATGCACGAACTTGGGCATCATTTTGGTTACAATTCAAACGATGAAAAGTGGTAAGGCTCAAGAAAAGTTGATTAATTATCGCATAAGTCATACCCTTAACAGTAGATCAATTAGCAATCATTTTGAAGAATATGCAACACGATAGCCAAAAAAATACCACCGAAGATAGCCAGGGCGCGACAACACATGAAAGAGGACATCCTTTTCACTTAGTTAACCCCAGTCCGTGGCCGCTTATTGCAGCAATAGCAACACTTGTGCTTGCCATCGGCGGGGTCCTTTATATGCGCCAATTGGATCGCATTGTCTTTTTTATTGGCCTTGGTCTTCTCGTTTTCACATTCTTCGGCTGGTGGCGTGACGTCATCCAAGAAGGCAATTCTACAGGTGTGCACACAAAGGCTGTACAAAGCGGCCTTAAAATAGGCATGGGGCTTTTCATTGCGTCAGAAGTAATGTTCTTTGCAGCTTTTTTCTGGGGATATTTTCATGTTGCGCTTAATCCACCCGAAATAATTGGCAGCGTATGGCCACCAAAGAATATAATTACACTTGATCCATTTGAATTGCCTTATCTTAATACCTTGCTTTTATTGCTATCCGGAACAACGGTCACATGGGCACATCATGCTTTACTCGAAAACAAACAGATAGACCTCATAAAAGGCCTCGCAATTACGGTGTTCCTTGGGATGATCTTTACCGTTGTGCAAGGCGTCGAATATCACCATGCTACATTTTCGATTAAGGACGGTATATATCCATCCTCTTTTTATATGGCCACTGGCTTTCATGGTGCGCATGTCATTATTGGCACCATTTTCCTAGGCGTTTGCCTGTTTCGTGCGCGTCGTGGTGAATTCACTCCTAACCACCATGTGGGATTTGAAGCTGCTGCTTGGTATTGGCATTTTGTCGACGTAGTCTGGCTATTCTTATTTGTTGCTATTTATTGGTGGGGCTATAATCCGGATGCGGCAGCACTTGCACTACCGCATGTTCATTAACGAATGGCACTTGATGTGGCGACTAGGTAATCAAAATAATTACGCGACTAAACACAATACTTTCGAAGGAATATCACATGAATACACGCTCCGAACATGACACAATGGGCGTTATCGACGTTGATGCATCTTGTTATTGGGGTGCACAAACAGAACGATCGCGTCGCAATTTTAAAATTGGCGGAGAGCGCATGCCGCTTGCACTTATTCATGCCTTTGCTCATTTAAAATGTGTTGCAGCAGAAGTAAATGGCGCATTAGGGCGTTTAAAGCCAGCGTGTGTTGATGCGATTAGAGTAGCCGCTACTGATATCGTGGACGGAAAGCTAGATGAACATTTTCCGCTCGTTGTTTGGCAAACGGGGTCTGGCACGCAAACAAATATGAACCTAAATGAAGTAATCGCGTATCGTGCAAATATGCATTTAGGCGAAGCGAATGCCATACATCCTAATGATCATGTCAATATGGGGCAATCGTCCAATGACAGCTTTCCAACGGCCATGCATATTGCGGTAACGCTTGCTGTGCATAATCAATTACTGCCTACACTTCGTCATATGCATACAATCTTGATAGCCAAAGCAAAAGAATTTAAACACCTTATCAAAGTTGGGCGCACACATTTACAAGATGCTACGCCTGTAACGCTTGGGCAAGAATTCAATAGTTATGCAACACAAGTTCGTTTGGGAATTGAACGTATTGAGTCGACAATGCCACGATTGTGCAACATTGCGCAAGGTGGCACGGCTGTGGGGACGGGGCTTAATTGTCCAAAAGGATTTAAAGAAGGATTCTCAGAAAGGTTAAGCACGCGCCTTGGAATTTCTTTTAAACCAGCAGAAGATCTATTTGAAGCACTTGCCACGCATGATGCACTTGTTGAGCTTTCAGGACAACTTAATGTGCTTGCTGTTTCTTTCATGAAAATTGCAAATGACATTCGTTTTTTAGGATCTGGTCCCAGGTGTGGTCTTGGTGAAATTTTTCTGCCTGAAAACGAACCAGGGTCATCAATTATGCCTGGCAAAGTAAATCCAACTCAAGCGGAAGCGATGACAATGGTTTGCTGTCAGGTGATGGGAAACCATACAACAATTACCGTTGCTGGTTCTCAAGGGCATTTTGAATTAAATGTTTTCAAACCTGTGATTATTCTTAATTTATTACAATCAATAAACCTTCTAACAGATGCATCGTTAAGTTTTGCTGATAATTGTTTGATTGGCATTACGGCTAATGAAGAACGCCTTAAGGCTAATATTGAAAAATCCCTGATGTTAGTGACAGCGTTAAATCCTATTATTGGCTACGAAAAAGCTGCTCGTGTGGCTAAATATGCATTAAAGGAGGATGTCAGCCTAAAAGAAGCTGCGATCCAATTAGGTTACCTAACCGCAGAAGCTTTTAATGCAGCAGTTGTGCCTGAACATATGCTGAGTAATGCTTAATTCTTTAATAGCTCTCTCATATGGATAGGAGTGCACCCTCTTCAATTGTTGACCAATTTCTCGATTTTTTTCTCTACAGATTAATAATTCTTTTTGTTAACTTTTTGTTAAATGTTTTCTTGCTATATTAAAGTTGTTAGTTAAACAAAAATTTATATTGATAATTTTACATATCCACAGACAAAACCAAATAGAATTTAATTAATAACATGAATTGAAGAGGAATTTTACGTATGTTTAAGCATAAATTTTTTGTGTTAACACTACTAGCGGCAACAGCATCGACTGTTTTTTCTGCAAGCCAGAACGCTAGCAGTGGATCAGGAGCCGCGCCAACAGTAGCTCCAACTGCTCAGTCTGGAACTACTCCAATTTCAGTGGCAACGACGTCTATTCAACATATGGCAACTTCAGTTCCAGGAGTAAATCCACGTCGCGCACCTGCATCTACACCTTACGACTGTAACTATTATTCATGTGGATATACAGCAGACCCTCTAACGATTAGTTATTGCACCAGTCTAACAGGGGATAATGCACGCATTGCCATGGGCTGTTATATACGCTATGTTGAAGCGCATATGTGTCCAACAGGTGAAGATGCACCTACGAATCCGCCACTTGATGTGAAACCAGACGGCACAGGGCGTTGTCAGATTGCACGCGCTCAACTTGTTTTGGGTATGCAAGCAGCGTATGCAAATGATCCACATATTTTCCATAAAGTTTCTCATTCAGAAGCTGATTCAGTTGCTAATCCAACTCAAGCTAGCGCTTTAGCTCCAGCAAGACATGCAACAGCAACGGCTTCAGTGCCAGCGGCTCCAGCAACAACAGCTCATGCAACAGCAACTCCAGTGGTGCCAGCAACTCCAGCGGCTTCAGCAACAACAGCTCATGCAACAGC
>JAZKAK010000014.1:0-19790 GCA_040389165.1 Pseudomonadota bacterium | reverse complement strand
CAGCAACTCCAGCGGCTTCAGCAACAACAGCTCATGCAACAGCAACTCCAGTGGTGCCAGCAACTCCAGCTCATGCAACAGCAACTCCAGTGGTGCCAGCAACTCCAGCGGCTTCAGCTCCAGTGGTGCCAGCAACTCCAGCGGCTTCAGCAACAACAGCTCATGCAACAGCAGCTCCAGCAGTGCCAGCAACTCCAGTGGTAGCAGCACCTCCAGTGGTAGCAGCAACTCCAGCGGCAGCAACAACAGCTCATGCAACAGCAGCTCCAGCGGAAATTCCAGGTTCAGTGACTATTTCTTCTAATCCTACGGTTGCGGCTCAACAAGCTTCTGCTGCAGCGACACAGGCGGAACAGTCTGCTCAGCAAGCTTCTGCTGCAGCAACCCAAGCAGCTCAAACGGCACAATTTGCAACGCAAGAAGCAGCATTAATTCCTACATCAACTACAGCCCAACAAGCTGCTCAGGCAGCACAACAAGCTTCAGCTAGCGCTGCGCAAGTCTCTCAATCTGCTCAACAAGCAGCTGCGAGTGCAACGCAGGCATCACAAGCAGCACAAACCGCGGCTCAACAAGCTGCTACAGCGCAAAATCCAACTAATATAGCGACGGCCACACAAGCCGTTATACAGTCAGCGACGATAGCAACGACCCAAGCCTCTACTGCTCAACATAATGCAACTCAAGCAATAACGTTGCAGCAGCAGGCAGCAAATTCTCAGCTACAAGTAATGCAAGCGTTCACCGCACACCCGCCAGTGGCAGCTGTAACAACACAAGCTACTGCACCTGCTCCTTCGCTAGCGTCATCATTACTAACATCAATACTTCGTTAAGGTGAGTGTTCGTTACAATTAATACATATTAATTTTACAAATGAATTATGAAAGGTTTTTAATTATGCTGAGAAATAAGTTGATTGTGGCTTGCCTAATGGCATGCAGTACAGCAGTGGTTTTTGCTTCATCTGCCCCCGTGGCAGCACCTATAGCAGTTGCTGCACCGATGTCCATTGATATCACAAGTTGTACAGGCGCAAACGGAGCGCTTGGTGATGCAAATGCGCCAATTCGTGATTTTTGTCTTTCACAAACGCATCATATACATACAGGACAAGTACATCATGCAATGCACTTTGCTGCAGAGTATTACAAAGCTGTAGGATGCACGTCTGCAACATCTGTAATTGATGGAAATTGTAAAAAAGCAGCTAATACACTTGCGGAAGGCATCACCCTTTCCTTCCATTTAAATTACCATACATTGCACAAGCTTCGTAACGCAACCCCAGCGGGAACAACAAATGGATGTTACTGTTCCTCATAAACTGATATGTTCTTTATATTATGAAAAAGCCTTTGCATTATGTTGATTTTTTGGTCAATAAAAAATGCAAAGGTTTTTCGTATTAATGTGTATGGAGGCCTATATACATCATTTTCTTTCAATCAATATATTTGAAGAAATTGAATTAATCCCTTTTAATATAATTTTGGGATAAATCCCTAAAGCAATAATAATCAGTATTAGAATGCTTATCATGCCTCGCTCGTTACGATTTAAATCAACATGTTGCCGGTCGTGCAGGACCAACACGCCACTTAATTTTCCCATAAAAACACGTTTGTAAAGCCATAACATGTAAACTGCTCCCAAAATCATACCAAGCGTGGCAATGGCTGCAGAAAACATATTGATTTTGAATATAGCTATAAGCACTAAGAATTCACCGATAAAACCACTTGTCCCTGGCACGCCAATACTTCCTAATAAGAGGATAAAAAAAGCAGATGCATAAATTGGCATTACCGTAATCAATCCACCATAATCTTTAATTGCACGTGTGTGGTAACGGTCATAAATCATACCTACACATAAAAACAAAGCGGCAGATATAAAGCCATGACTAATCATTTGCGTAATAGCGCCCGTAAGTCCTTGAGATGAAAAAGTAAAAATCCCCAACGTTACGAATCCCATGTGCGCAATTGACGAATAGGCTATTAATTTTTTCATATCTGTTTGCGCAAGTGCGACGATAGACGTATAAACAATTCCAATAAGACTAAGTGCAATCATAATAGGTGCAAATTGATGAGAGGCATCCGGCAATATTGGCAAAACAATACGCAAAAGGCCATATCCACCCATTTTAAGTAAAACGCCTGCTAGCAAAATAGACCCAGCTGTCGGAGCCTCAACATGCGCATCGGGCAACCACGTATGCACAGGCCACATAGGGATTTTCACAGCAAAAGCAGTCACTAAAGCCCAAAATAGCCACTGCTGAGTGGCGAGAGGAATTGTAATGCCAACCATATCGATAAGATTTGTTGTGCCTGCATCACCATATAATTTCACCAAAGCAATAAGCATGAAAACAGATCCAAAGAAGGTATATAAAAAGAATTTAAAGCAGGCATAAAGCCGATTATGTCCGCCCCAAAGACCAATAATTAAAAACATTGGAATTAAAACACCTTCGAAAAAGAGGTAAAATAAAACGGCATCCAAAGCGCAAAAAACACCAATCATCAATGTTTCAAGGAGTAAGAATGCAATCATGTATTCACGAACACGAATCTTAATGGTTTCAAAACTTGATAAGATACAGATAGGTGTCAAAATAGTTGCCAATAAGACGAAATAAATAGATAAACCGTCAACGCCTAAATGATACGAACAACGCATGTTCTCAATCCAATTATACTTCTCTACAAATTGAAAATGAGGATTTGCTTCATCAAATTGAGACCACATTACAAGCGCCAGAACAAGATTAAGACATGAAATCCAAAGTGCTACTGCTTTTGCATTTCGTACATCGCTATTTTTAACAAGCGTTAAGAAAATAACGCCTGAAAGTGGCAAGAAAATTAACAAGCTTAGGAGTGGAAGATGCATAGAGGGTTCTCCAGAGTGGATCAGTCACGTTGATGTAAATATTGATCCAAGATTAGATTAAGATTGGTAAAAACACAGTGCGATAAGAATACTGAGTGCAATCAGGCCAATGATCATGCTTAACGCGTAATGGTATACATAGCCGGTTTGTATGTGACGACTTTTTCGTGAAAATGCAAGACAGAGTTGTGCAATTCCATTAGGGCCAAAGCGATCTATGATGCGTTCATCGCCTGTTTTCCATAAAAGCTCAGCAAGTGCACATATGGGTTTATTAATAATCCTCACATAAAATTCATCAATCCACCACTTGTTGTAAGAGAGTGCATAGAATGGCTGCTTTGCTAAACGTTCTGCTAATTTTGGCTTTTGAGCATACATATAAATTGCGCTCACAATCCCTATGACTGAAACAATTAAAGGGAGATAATGGATCAAAAATGGCAGATGTACAGCTGGCTCATTAAGCACGACAAGCGTGTTTTTCCAACTAAATCCATTTTGTTCAATAAACATAGATTGACCAAGCATCCCGCTGAAGATTGCGCCGATACTAAGTAGCGCAAGTGGTGCAAGAATTACATAGTTAGATTCATGCACATGCGCCATAACATGTTCGTTTGCGTGTGCGTTTCCATGAAATGTAAGCCATAGCAGACGCCATGAATAAAAACTTGTTAAAAGAACAACCAGTATTCCAATGATATAAGCCATGGGATGATGACTGTTATAAAGTGCTTCTAAAATAGCATCTTTAGAGTAAAACCCCGCAAAAATTGGAATCCCTGCAAGTGCCAGGCTACCAATCCACATAAATGTATATGTCGCTGGAATGAGATGTGCAATCCCACCCATTTTTCGCATATCTTGTTCATCGGACATAGCATGAATAACCGACCCTGCGCCCAAGAATAAAAGTGCTTTAAAGAATGCATGGGTTGACAAGTGGAAAATTGCGGCATTATATGCACCGCAACCGCAAGCCGCCATCATGTAGCCAAGCTGACTGCATGTTGAATAGGCGATAACACGTTTGATGTCAGTTTGTGTGATCGCTATTGTTCCTGCAAAGAAAGATGTAAAAATACCAACCCATAACAAACTCTCTTTGGCAATGGGCGCCATTTCATAAAGGACAGAAAAACGGGCCACAAGGAAAACACCAGCAGTCACCATAGTTGCGGCATGAATAAGTGCTGAAACAGGCGTTGGACCTTCCATGGCATCAGGTAGCCACACATGTAGACCAAATTGTGCTGATTTACCCATGGCCCCTAATAATAAGAAAAAACCGATCATATCATATGGATTGATCGCATGGTTTGCCAGCATTAATGCTGGTAACTTTACTGTGGGTAACGCTGTTAATATAACGTCAAAATCAAGGCTGCCAAATAATAAAAATAACGCGCCCATGGCAAGCACAAGGCCAGCATCGCCAATACGATTTACGACAAAGGCCTTTGTCGCTGCCGTACCCGCTTTGGGACGTTCATACCAAAAGCCAATTAATAGATACGAGGCAAGGCCTACCCCCTCCCAACCAACAAATAGCTGAATCATATTTGGGGCTGTAACCAGCAATAACATCATAAATGTGAAAAAACTAAGATAAGCCATAAAGCGTGCGCGCGAAGGATCATGTGCCATATATGACAGTGAATAAACATGTACTAAAAAAGAAATAATATTGACAACGCCGAGCATGACCATCACTAACGGGTCAATACGAATACCCCACGCGGCTTTCAGTGTGCCAACGTCTATCCAATCAAGCACATGGATAGTGATATGCAGCATTCCTTGCGTATTGCACCAAAGAAGCAGTGTCGCTACTAATGCAATTGTCATTCCTATAAGTGAAATAGTTTCACTGAATCTTTTTATATTGAGCTGGGTAATTGCAATGAGAAAGCCCATAAGAGGTGCAAATACAGCATATAAAGCGAGATGTTCTGTCGTCATCAAACGATCTCCTCGTGAAGCATATGTAGTTCATCGGTATTGATCGTACTGCGTTGCCTAAAGTAACTAACCAGAATTGCAAGCCCAATGGCTGCTTCTGCTGCGGCTACAGTAAGAATAAAAAGAGAAAAAACTTGACCAACCATGTCTTTAAAATAGAGAGAGAATGTTACAAAATTAATATTAACAGCCAGTAGAATTAATTCAACAGCCATAAAAAGCGCAATCAGATTACGACGATTTAAAAAAACACCAATGATACCAATTGCAAATAAAAGGCCAGATACAATCAGATATGGATGAATGCCAATGCTTCTCATGCGTTATCCTTTTTAGCTTTATAAAGAGCCATGCTATCCACCTTAACGCCCATTCCAATGCCAGGATTAGTAAGAATGAGAGAATTATTTTTCGTGCGTTGAATTTGTAAAGATGCGTTTTGTTTGCGATGTGGCACTGTGCGTCGCATACCTTCTGTCAAGACGATGGCGCCAATCATTGCTACAAATAAAATTAAACCACCAACTTGGAAAATATATCCATACTGTGTGTACAGAATTTGCCCAAGAGCGATCGTATTTTGCGTTCGGCTTGGACGTGGAGAAACAAGCAAATCAACAGCTTGTGAATGACCTTCAAAGAGGTATGCGATGATAATGATCTCAATAATGAGCAGTATACCAACAGCAAATACGCTATACAAATATGGACCAAAAGTTGTTTTTAAATTATCTGCTTTAAGATTGAGCATCATAACAACAAACAAAAACAATACAGCAACAGCCCCTACATACACAATCATAAGAACAAAGCTAAGAAATTCAGCGCCGCCAATTAACATGAGTGCAGCAGCATTAAAAAAAGAAACAATCAGTGCCAAGACATTGTAAACAGTATTTTTAGCAAAGATAACAACACATGCCGCGCTCAGGAGACAAGCGGAGAAAATAGAAAATAAAATAGTTATACCCATTGATACACGATACTCATAAATCTTACAAAAATGATAGCATACGCGTGCTCACGTTTTTCATTTTTTGTTCACAATGATCAAAATTGTTTTAAACATGGCTGTCATTCCCGCACGGGCGGGGACCAAGTGTATTTAAATTATATAAATTCATTATTTTGAGTTTTATTTTTCTCTGGATTCACGGCCAAAGCGCGGGAATAACGATGACGTGAATCTAAAAAACGTGGGCACTGCGTTGAATAGAAAAATGACACATGGCGTTAAGCAAAAAATCTTAAAATAGGCAAGAAGGTCTCTGAAAACTTCGGACATAAATCACTCCCATCCCTGCTTGCAAGATAAGCAAAGATGGGCTGCTGAACTTCAATAAATGCGCGGTACAATCAGAGTACTAGTGACCCTGTACTGCTACTTGCACTGGGGCTGGAACTGGAACTGCTACTGGAACTGCTACTGGAGCTACTACTGGAACTGCTGCGTGTACTGAAGCTGCTACTGGAACTGCTACTGGAACTGCTGCGTGTACTGAAGCTGCTGCGTGTACTGAAGCTTCAGCTTTTGCCTCATGGTGTTTCTCTTCTTCTGGAGTCATAGCTTTTTCATTAACTCCATGATGATGATGATGATGGTGGTGATGGTGATGTTGATGGTGATGGTGTACATCGTGATAATTATTGACGACGACTTCATCACCGCCCTCATTTTTCTCGTGTTTGCGTTCTATAGGACGTTCTGGATCCTCTTTTAAGCAGGCACATTCACCGGCGAAACCAGCATTATTTAAAGCAAATAGCATTGTGGTTGAAAGCGCTAATTTTTGAAAACTTAATCGCATCGTAAATAATCCTTTGAAATAAAACATTAAAATAACTTAGTAATTAATTAATGCCATATAAAACTTAATAAGTTATTAAAAAATATAATATTTTTTGTCTCATCTATAGCCATTCACATGTAAATTGAGTATAAATTCGCTGTCAACGAGACTCGTAAGAGGCGCGGTGATCCAGGGAAACAGCCACTGGATGGTCACGCCCTTTGTGCTAGCCATGACGGAAACATAATTAAATTAACGTTTAAACGCTATATAAAAAGAAAACAAATAACTTCAAAAAATCAGCCTCCTCTGGCACATTAGCCCATTATGCCCACTACCTGCTAGTTCTCGGAAAAAGACCATAGTAACCAACTATGGCTCAACTCTGAAAAATCCTACTCTTCTCCGTGTGCTTTCGTATATCCTAGCTTGCCATCAAAAACATTCAACTTTTCGATGTGATTCCAACGATAACATGGTGAAATCTTCGCCATAACCATCGCGATATCCGCATCCGATAAATCATGGGAGGCCTCGCGAACAATCAACCGAGCTGTCAACATATCAACAACATCTACTGCGGGATTTGCACCTGGATACAATTTAACACCGCGGCTTGAAATCATTTTAAGAAGGACCGGCGTCCCTTCGACCGCGGCCTCAAGCGTTGCACCAATTTGAATAACATCAACCGATGATTCTAAAAACACATCCAAACCATTTACTTGACGTGTTGTCACTTTTACAAGGTCAGGCGCTTTTGAAACCTGTGGCAAATCGATTGCACGATACGTACGTGACACACAAGAGGGATGCTTCTTACCCAAATTTTTAATTAATGTATCCGCAAAGGCGCTCGTCGAAGCTGCACCAACATCACCCTTGATATCACGTGTTTGCACACCGTCTATATCAAGTGTCACATAGAGTGATTGCTCGATAGCGTTAGCGGCTTCAAATTCACCCAAATGCCGCAGCATCATAACACCAGACATAAGCACAGCTGTTGGATTAATATTATTCTTACCAGCGTATTTTGGTGCAGATCCATGAACAGCTTCAAAAATCGCATAGTCATCACCGATGTTTGCTCCTGGCGCAAAACCAAGCCCACCAATAAGTGCAGAGCCCAAATCACTTAAAATATCGCCATTCATATTGGTTGTCACAATAACATCAAATTGCTCAGGCTTTTTCACTAATTGATGCGCTGCATTATCAACAATAATATGCTCTGCTTTAATATCCGCATATTCAGGTGCTATTTCCTCGAATGTACGCTTCATCATACCTTCGCTAAGCTTCATAATGTTCGCTTTTGTCGCACAATGGACAGTTTTGCGCCCTTCCGCGCGCGCAAGCTCAAATGCTAAACGAATGATCTTTTCGCATCCTTTACGTGAAATAATTTTCAAACACTGAGCCACACCCGGAGTTTGCATATGCTCAATCCCCGCATATAGATCTTCAAGATTTTCACGCACAATCACAAAATCAATGTTACGTCCTTGGTATGGCGTTTTTACGCCAGGAATTTCACGAACGGGCCTGATATTACCATAAGCTTCAAATAATTTACGAAGTGTTACATTGGCACTTTTCTCGCCAAAACCAATAGGCGTTTCAAGTGGACCTTTAAGGGCAACTTTATTGCGCACAATAGAATCAATTGTCGCTTGTGGAACACCCGTTGCCTGTCCTTTTTTAAAAACCTCAGCACCAGCCTCACAAATTTCCCAATTAATAGAAACGCCTGTAGCATCAATTATACGACGCGTTGCTGTTGTTACTTCAGGGCCGATACCGTCGCCAGGGATAAGTGTGATGTTGTATGTCATTTTTTTACTTTCAAAATTAGCATAAATTTTATGAATTAGTTTAGCGTGAATAGAGCGCTTCGGCAAAGACAAAAATCAAGCCTGAGCTGGATTAAAGCCTCGCATCAATAAATTTCTAGCTGTAAAACATCAAAGAGATGAAGAATGGGGCGTAACTATCCCTAAAATCTCACGCAGCCCACTAAGGACTGCCTTGATCGGAACGTAATCTAAACATAACCTGGATTAGCTATAGTACTTTTCGCGGTCAAGCATGCCTTCACTACTATCAACGACGAGCGTCACAGCAGCATCGCCCGTAATACTAATCGTTGTACGAAATGTATCCATCAGACGATCAATGCCGGTGATTAACAAAACACCTTCTAAAGGCAAATTAACTGATCCCAGAATCATTGGTAACATCACAATTGCAGCACTAGGGATGCCTGCGCCACCAATGGATCCTAACGTTGATGTGAACATAATCGTTGCATATTCACCATACGTTAATGTGTGCCCTGCCGCCTGCGCAAAACAAATAGCGCAAAGACCTAAATAAATAGCAAGTCCATCCATGTTGATGGTTGCACCCAACGGCAATATAAAAGATGAACTAAGCTTTGATATCCCCATTTTATCACGACATACAGACATCGTAACAGGCAGTGCTGCTTTTGTGCTGCTCGTAGAAAATGCCATTGCTTGATATTCAAAACTTTTCCGATAAAACGGCAGAGGCGACAAGCCACCCCACACAGCAATAAGACCACCAAATACAAAATATTGAATTGTAAATGCAAAAACACCAGCCATCACAAGCTTACTCAAACTATAGAGAACGGCAGACCCTTGCGTGCCGACACACCATGCCATCAAACAAAAAGCAGCAACAGGAGAGAAACGCACAATCATGCGAATCATGCTTAGCACAACAGCCGTTAGATCTTTCACCATGCCAAAAATATGATTGGCAGAAGGTCCCATAAGAACCAAAGTGACACCACAGAAAATTGAGAAGAACACGACTTGCATCAGATCACCACGAGCCATGGCCGCAACGATGTTATCTGGTATAATGTTAAGAAGCATTGCAACAGGCTCAAACACATCAGCTGTTTGATGCGCGTTCGCCTTGAGCACAAGCCCAACGCCAGGCTGAAACAACCACGCCGCTAGCATACCAAGTGAAATAGCAAAGCATGTGCACAAAACGAACGCTGACGCTGCCTTAATACCTATACGACCGAGTTGATTTGCATCCTTTATGTTACGAAGACCATTAATAATTGAAAAGAAGATAAGCGGTATAACAATCATTTTGATGAGACGAATAAATATGTCACCAATTGGTTTTAGGTAAGCAGCATGCTCACCCAAGATAAATCCACATAAAATGCCGCCAATAAGTCCAATAAGAACTTTGTGCCAAAGCTGCATACGCGGCTCTTTTGGGGAAGGAGGTGTCGCGCCTGATGGTTTAGTAGCAATATGAGCCGCATCCTGAGATGAATCAGGCGAAGATACAGACGCCTCAGAGGTTTGAGATATATTTTGATTCTCCGTTGAAACTGCGTTAGCTGGAGTCGTTGAATCATGAGATGATGCCATACTAATATCTAATTCCTTTTTAGCACATATTTAATTTCTACGACAAAGTAATGCGTACACCTTATGGCACAACTACATTGCAATGCGTATTTACCACAAACATAGGACAAAATGCTGCTGATTCGATAAGCTTAGACAATATGAAGGGGGTTTGGCAAGGTAGGAGATTAGCTGAAGTGGCAAGTTATACCAATTTCACTAAAGATTGATTGATGCAGCCTCCTGCGATGTCTGCGCTGCTCATTTACTTCAGTAAACTCCGCTGCTCGAATCTTGCAGACTTACCACTCAAACTTTTTAAAAATAGTATTAGGTTGAACAAGAGTCTGCATATTGGTCATCACTTATTCACAGGCTCCCCGTGTATTTGCCTTTGTATCTTTAGAAATCTTCTAATCAAGTCCAAAAACGACCTGTTTACGTGTATGTAGAAGTCTTTATAAGACAATGCCTATTTACAAAATAAATTTAGACAAATCTTGATTTTTAGCAAGCTCGCCTACTCTCTCCTGCACATCAACCGCTGTCATGCACACTGATTTTTCAATACGATCAGGCGCATCAAAGCTAAGATCTTCCAACAACTTCTCTAATATAGTGTGCAAACGTCGCGCACCAATATTTTCCACATTTTGATTAATCTCTGCTGCCAGACGTGCAATCTCTTCAATCGAAGCCGCATCAAAATCGAGCACAAGCCCTTCCGTTGCCAGCAAAGCCTTGGCCTGACAAATCAAATTTGCCTCAGGTTCTGTCAGAATACGCACAAAATCCTCACGTGTAAGCGCTTTTAATTCAACACGAATCGGCAAACGTCCTTGCAGCTCCGGCAATAAATCCGATGGCTTTGCTAAATGAAACGCCCCAGACGTGATAAACAAAATATGATCTGTTTTAACCGTTCCATATTTTGTTGATACGGTTGTCCCTTCAATAAGCGGCAACAAATCTCGTTGCACACCCTCACGGCTAACATCCGCACCTTGTCTTTCAGAACGCACACAAATCTTATCGATCTCATCTAAAAAGACAATTCCTTTTTGCTGCACAGCCTCGAGTGCTTCTCTAACAATCTTATCTTGGTCTAAGAGCTTCTCTGACTCATCTTCAATTAATATGGTATGTGCTTCGCGCACAGTCATGCGTTGATCTTTAACACGATTCCCGGTAATTGCTTTCCCAAAAATATCCCCAAGATTAAGCATTCCCATTTGTGCACCCGGCATCCCAGGCACATCCATCGTAGGCATTGTCATTGTGTTGCCATTATCATGAACTTGAATTTCAATCTCGCGATCATTCAGTTCACCCGCGTGCAGCTTTTGACGGAATTTCAAACGTGTTTCAGGGCTTGCTGAATCACCTACTAGGGCATCCAGCACACGCTCTTCAGCCAGAGCCTCAGCCCGTGCCTTAATATCCTCACGCATACGTTCTTTCGACATTTGAATTGATATTTCTATCAAATCACGAATAATTTGTTCAACATCGCGTCCAACATAGCCAACTTCAGTAAATTTAGTGGCTTCAATCTTAATAAATGGCGCCTGTGCCAATTTTGCAAGACGTCTGGCAATTTCTGTCTTACCGCACCCTGTTGGCCCAATCATAAGTATATTCTTAGGCAAAACTTCATCGATCAGATCAGGTGCAAGTTGCAAACGCCTCCAGCGATTGCGAAGCGCAATAGCAACGGCACGTTTAGCTTCCGTCTGGCCAATAATAAAACGATCAAGTTCAGCTACAATTTCACGTGGAGTTAGGGCACTCATAGACTTAGACTTTCTACGATAATGTTCTTATTCGTATAAATACAGATATCACCTGCAATTTCAATGGAACGTCTGGCTATATGCTCTGCATCAAACGTATCAATATCAACAAGAGCACGCGCTGCAGCAAGCGCAAAACCACCGCCCGAACCAATAGCCATAATACCATCTTCAGGTTCAAGCACGTCGCCCGTTCCTGTAAGAACAAGTGAAACATTCTTGTCAGCAACCACCATCATCGCTTCCAATCGCCTTAAATAACGATCTGTCCGCCAATCTTTTGCCATTTCAACACAGGCTCGCGCAAGTTGCGATGGATATTGCTCAAGCTTTCCCTCAAGACGTTCAAACAAGGCAAATGCATCGGCTGTTGCACCGGCAAATCCGGCAATAACATGACCACCTGCAAGACGACGTACCTTACGCGCTTGCGCTTTTATTATCTGCGTCCCCAGGGTAACCTGACCATCACCAGCAATAACAACCTTGCCATTTCGACGTATTGAAATAATAGTCGTCCCATACCAAAGATCGGGTTTGTGTTGTTGCATAATAGCTCTCCATTGTCCACCTGTTACTTTATCGTCATCAGACACAATGCGCCAGCAGATTTATCATAATTTTTCCTCATCTTATCAAAATCAACATACAAAAAAGTTACGAATAAATTCTCAATATACACGTTGCGCATACTATTATAACTCCATCTAAAATTAACGGATAATTAATCAATTAATTGTATACTAATAATTAAGAGGTTAATAAAAAATCTCTTATATATAAATATACATAGAAAAAATACATTCTTTTTTATTATATGTATAAAATTAATTTACACGAGAATACGAGGTCGCATCGATGTCAATTTTCCTTCAAAACGCCACCTATTTTCAATAAAGATTTCTAAGAATCATTGTTGAGTCTCTTTTTTATAAAAGAATTTAAAAAACTCAATGTAAAAACAACACAAGACTAAGACAGACACATACTTTATTACCAAGTTAAAATGATTAAAATAGGTATAAGAAGAATAAAATGACATAAACATACTATATGAAATGAACTATCATTTGTATTTGTTATGACCGATGTGCTCTAATCTCTTAAATCAAATAGGGAGAAAAGTTTATGATTAGTACAAAAATATTTTCAAGAGCATGTGTACTTTTATTAACATCCAGCCTAACGAGCACCATCTTTGCAGGCTCGAAAACGGGCTCTTTTGGTGATGGCATAGACACTGATGGAACAGCAGGTTTTATTGGCACAGCCCCTGCATTGGCCACGCAAGCTGATTACAATCTATTATTTGAAAAATCAAATCATACAGTAAAAACAGACCTAATGAGCGCTGTTGCAAAGTTGCTCGCAACAGATTTTGTCTCTTTTTTTATGCAACATCCCAATGAAACCAAGGAAGATCGTGCTGAGAAATATGTGACATGGACCATTGATACAGGGATTATGGGAAATAAATCAAGAACACCTTCGTGGGAAAGCCCATTCTTTAGTTTTATTATTGCAAAAGATCATTCTCTGAATAGCACAGAAAGAGAGGCACGCATTGCTCTTTCTAAGTTAGCCAAAACTCCTCAAAAATCCACTGCTTATATACCACCACAGAAAAGAGCAAATTGGGTTGCGCCCATCGAACTACCCACGCAGCAATCAGCTCAGAAACGCCAAAACCCCTATGCAGGACTACCCCAATCGAATGAAATCTCAAGCTATCTAAAGCAAAATATTGTTGGGCAAGATGATGCAATGTCTTCACTTGATACCACTATCTGTAGTCATTTCGTGAGTGTTCAACTCAATAAATCCATTCTCGAAAACCCTGCATTAGCAGAAGAAAATGGATGGGTCCCCGTAAAAACAACAAACATACTTATGATTGGGCAAACAGGATCAGGAAAAACGGAAACCATAAAAGGTATAAAAAGATATGTTAAATCGAAAAGTCTTGATATTGAAGTCATACTTGAAAACACAAGTGGAATGACGACCACAGGTTATGTGGGATGGAGCCCTTCAGACATCATAAAGAATGCACTTATCGCACATAATTATGATATTGAAAAAACACAAAACAAAACTATTATCTTTATTGATGAAATTGATAAACTCCGTGCAGAGAAAGGTTCGGGCCTTGATATAACAGGCACTAAAGTGCAAAACGAATTACTAAAGTACTTAGGGGGCGGTGAAGTCACTGTCGAAATAGAAATTCCTGCAACTTCAACAGCAGCAAAGCAGCTTAAATCGTATACAGTAGATACCTCTAATATCTTATTTATTTGTGCTGGCGCATTCGATGGATTACAGCCAACGCTTCAATACATACCCGCCGCAATTCCTATCCAGAAAAAGAGGCTTGCAACGGATCTAACGCTAGCACCAACAGCAAGTATAAAAGCTGAAGGCACAGCACCAACAGCAAAACCAAAAACAAAGCCGCTTCCTCCCCTGCAAAAGATTTACTCAATCTCGCCTGCGGCACTCGTTGATTTTGGATTGAAAGCTGAATTTCTTGGGCGCTTGCAAAATTTTGTCTTCTTCAAGCCGCTTAACCGAGATGGGTTACGACGCATTTTAATAGAGCCAAAAAACTCATTAATCAAACAAGCTCGCACACTCTTAGCATGTGAATATTATGGCATAAACACTGATTGTACGGATGAATTTTACGATGCTATTATTACAAAAGCGCTTGAATCTAATACGGGAGCAAGATCACTCGAATCAATTGTTGCAGCAGTCATTAATCCCATAAAAACGAACGCAAACATACTAAGACAAGAGTTAAACGGTGAGACACTTACGCTTACAAAAGAGATGGTGGAACAGTATGCACCACAATTCACACCACCAGCTGATCAACATCACCACCTTTTCTATTTTGTTTAATAAACAAGAGAAACTTAACTCTGTCATTTTCATTCAAAATGGCAGAGCAGAATTATCATCCGACAAAAAGCAACATTTCTAAAAAAACAATTGATTTTTCCATCAAAAAACGTTAAGAATAATATCATTGTGGCGGGTGTAGCTCAGTTGGTTAGAGCGCTAGGTTGTGGTTCTAGAGGTCGCCGGTTCGATCCCGGTCATTCGCCCCACTTTTTTCTATATTATCTCCGGAAATTATAATGATCCTTTCATGTAAAGATATCCACCGCGTTTATCAACAAGGGGACTCACCTTTACATATCCTTAAGGGTATTAATTTTGACCTTAAAGCAGGTGAAATTGTTGCCCTGGTTGGCGCAAGCGGTTCTGGGAAATCAACATTTCTACACGTAGCTGGCCTATTAGAAAAACCCTCTTCTGGTGAAGTTTCAATCAACAACAAAAATGTTAGCACTCTACCTGACTCAGAACTAACACGCCTCAGACGCACACACTTAGGCTTTATTTATCAATTCCATCACCTCTTGCCTGAATTCAACGCGCTTGAAAACGTCATGATGCCCTTACTCATGACAGGTGTCGCAAAAAAACAGGCACGTACAAAGGCTGAAATCTTACTTGAGAAAATGGGATTGTCTCATCGTCTTACTCATTCCACAAAAAAATTATCCGGCGGTGAGCAGCAACGCGTTGCCATTGCGCGTGCATTGGTGCATGACCCAATGATTCTTTTGGCGGATGAACCCACAGGAAACCTTGACAACGAAACAGCAGATATTGTTTTTGCAGAACTCATGCATATGATTCGCAACCAGAATCTTGCCGGCATAATAGCCACACATGATTTAGCACTAGCACGCAAAATGGATCGTGTCGTACACTTACGTAACGGCATCATGGAAGAGGTCCAAAACGCGTTATGAGCCTTTTTAGAGCAGCAACAACGGTAGGCGGATGGACAGCTATAAGTCGCTTCTTGGGTATGTTGCGCGAGATATTAATGTCTCACTATATGGGAGCCAGCGTTGTTAGCGATGCCTTTGTTGTCGCATTTAAATTTCCAAACTTCTTTCGTCGCTTCTTTGCGGAGGGAGCCCTCAACGCCGCCTTCGTACCGCAATTTGCAGGAAAACTATCAGAAGAAGGTACCGTTTCCGCAAAAAAAATGGCTACTGACATTTTTTCAATCATGGCGTGGTTCTTATTTGGCTTTGTTTTATTGATCGAACTCCTCACACCGTACGTCATTCCCATAATTGCTCCTGGTTTTTCAGGCACACCAGAGCGCATTGAACTCGCTATTACCTTTACGCGCATCACTTTTCCCTATATCTTATGCATTTCTTTAACGGCTCTTCTTGCCGGCATGCTTAACTCCGTTGATCGTTTCTGGGCAGCCTCTGCAGCACCCATCTTACTCAATATCACGATGATTCTCGCACTTTTAATGATCCCATATACAAACATATCATCAGGAGAACTACTATCAATCGCTGTCTTTGTTGCCGGCATTTTACAGTTTTCTTGGCTATATTGGTCATGTATGCGTCAAGGGCTTGCCTTGCCTCTTCATTTGCCGAGAATTACAGATGATGTCCGGCGCGTCATGCGTCAAATGCTCCCAGGTATGATTGGGGCTGGCGTCATGCAGATCAATCTACTTATCGATCTCCAACTTGCCTCTTTTTTACCTGTAGGTTCCATGACCTATCTGTACTATGCAGATCGATTATACCAGCTACCGATGTCAATTTTTGGTGTTGCCATTGGAACGGCTTTGCTGCCCAGTTTAAGTAAACTCTGGCGAGCACATGATACAGAACAGGCCTTGCATTTACAGAACAAGGCTCTTACATTTTCTTTATTCATGAATATGCCAGCTGCTATTGGGTTAATCGTCCTCAGCCAACCACTCATAGGGCTTCTATTTGGTCATGGCCGTTTCTCAGAAGCCGACGTTGCACAAACTGCACCTGCACTTGCTGCTTTTGCAAGTGGTTTACCGGCTTATGTCGCTGCAAAGGTATTTACAACAACATTCTTTGCTCGAAACGACACCAAAACGCCCGTAAAAGTCGCAGGTTTTGCTATTTTAGGAAACATCATCTTAAATCTTTGCCTTATGCCATTTTTCTTACATGTAGGACTGGCGCTCGCTACATCAATTGCAGCCTATGGGCACGTAATTGCGCTGGCAATTTTGTTGCATAAACGCGGGCTATTTCATCTGACTAAAGATTTAATCAACTTTGGCATTAAAATCACCTGTCTAAGCATCGTCATGGGGCTATTGATATATTACCTGCCTGCTATTGTCACACATCTCTATATTCCAGCAATTCTAAGAAGTTACCACGATATAACCTTTGTTCTCGGTGGATGCGCCATTGGTATTAGCTTTTACATGCTAAGCAGTTACTTGTCAGGCACGATGAAAGCCATGCGCGGATAAAGCTGCCGCACTTCGAAATCACCATTTAAATTTCAACCTAAAACACACAATATGTTTTCGACCATAATGCGTTTGAGATATACGTGCACATTATGGTGAATAGGCTCCATAATTAATCATATTTTTATCTTTTTCAGTCAATCGTTAAATATGATTGAGCAGAACAAAATACGAACCATACAGCTCTTGACAGGCCTCTTGGATACGATTTTTCTGTTTTTCACACGGAGCAGACAGCTCCAGTTGAACAATTTAACGTGCCTTCCAAATCCACTAAAAAATATTATTCCGATTTATCGTAAAAAAAAATTTATTATGCAACATAAATGTACTTGAAAGTAAGTTTAAAAAAACATATAAAATAAACTAATGATTTGATGTTGCATAATGCAAAAGAAAGAAGTTTTATGAATAATTCTAATAAAAAAATTAAACGCAACATTCTGTGGACAACATCTCTATTTTGTTTTATTAATCTTAACATGAAACATGCAAATGCCAGAGTTTCAACAACTGGATTAGAAGCCCCCTTCAAACAGAGAAGTGTTTCTATTGTGTGCGAAACTTCTTGTTGCCATTTCTCATGGTGGCCTCGTTACAACAAAAATAAAATTGCTGTAAGCAGTGCTATTTCACCTCATCATGCAGCGGTATCGAGTCAAGCTGCAGAACGCAATGATTACGTTGTTGTAGAAGGCAGTAAACATTCTGAAATCAAGGATTACGAATATGATGAAGACAGATACGATCATACTGGGGGATTAAGACATTCATCTTTTGACTCAACTGAAAGAAGCAGAAGAACTTCTCGATCATCAGACTCAAATGGAATAACAAGGATAGCGTCTGGCTTAGCAGAAGTTGAAATTTCGCAAGCTGTGCTTCTTTCTAACATAGATTCACCAAGTATAACACGTCGAACAATTCGAATACTTTTTGCCGAAGACTCAGCTATGCTCATAAGAGTGTTCAAAAATCACTTAGAAAAAATTGAACTGCCGCTTGGGACAAAATGCTTGGCTGAAATTCATCTTTCTGGGGGAACTGCTCTCAGCTGTTACGATGAGATGACTGCTCGAAATGAATTATTTGAGATCGTTTTCACAGATATTAATATGGAGGACAGTAGGGCTGGCATTAAACTAGCAAGAGCACTACGTGAGAGAGGGTACCAAGGACCAATTATTGCATTAACATCAGATCCTGATAAGGTGCTTGGTAAAGATAGAGAGTTATTCAGAGACCGGCAATTAGGCCTTGAAAATATCCAAGGCAAATTAAGGCTAGAACAGCTTCAAATGGTTTTGAATAGGTATGCAGTGAATAAGGTTATCCCTACTGAAGAATTCCATGTTGCACCAAAAATTGCTTTTTCATCCCCAAAAGGAGCTGTCGATTTGGAATCCACGTATCCAGAAGCTGTGCATAGATTTTAAAATCAAATTTTGTTCTCTTAATTCTAGTTTTTTATATCAAGAACATGATCAGCTTGTAATTCAACATTCAGCAAGGCTTGTTTAAGGAGCGCTTTGCTTTCTTCAATTGTTGCAGTATCTTTATTTTGACTGATACATATTGATGAACCAATCACGTAAACGCCTTTTCCAAAGGGCAGCGGAATAAGAAATCGATCCCATGTCTTTAGAAAGCGGCTATGTGTTAACGCGTAACTTATTGGAATGATAGGAGCATTTGCTAGCCGCGCAATGTGAATTAATCCTTCTGCTATTTCATGCCTGGGGCCTTTTGGCCCATCAGGAGTAATTCCGATGCAACTTCCTGTTTTCAGCTCTTTAACACACGCTATGGCCGCCCTGGCACCATTACGTGTCCGCGAACCATAAATACTTCTAATATTTTGATGACGTACGATTTTAGCAATGAACAGTCCATCTGAATGTTCTGATAAAAGCATATAAAAAGGGCTTTTCCAGCGCCATAAGAAGGGGGTCATTGCTAGACGTCCGTGCCAGAACGCGGCAATAAAAGGCCGCTTATTTTCAATGGCAGAATCAATATGTTCGACACCAATGTACGACCACCGTGTGGTTTTAAAAACAAACCACAAATATCCATATCCAAGATGAGCGAGGATATTTTGTGTTAGTGTTGATTTCAATATTTTTTTGAGATTTTTCTTCATACAAGAACAATGTTGGCTGGGGTACTAGGATTCGAACCTAGGATGGCGGTACCAAAAACCGCTGCCTTACCGCTTGGCTATACCCCAACGTTAACAATTAAGAGTATACGAAGAAGAAGGATAAAATGCCACTAAAAAATGATCTAGCAAGCAAAAAAATCTAGAAGCACGTTTCTTTACGTTAGCTCAGCATTTTTATACGCTATTTCTCATGCCGGAGGCTTGTGCACGGCGTAATCATACTCTCTTTTAAGCATAGCCGACCCTTTACGAGAGAATACCAATCAGTTTTATAAGCCCGCCCTCCCTTTCACGCGAAAGAATGTACGTATAGTCTGCTTAAAGCAGAGAGAAAAGAATCACGAGAGGACACCGACTTCTTACAGGCATACAAAAACTCCCCTTCACGTAAAGCAAAGGGGAGTTCTC
>JAZKAK010000013.1:0-50512 GCA_040389165.1 Pseudomonadota bacterium | reverse complement strand
AAGCGTATGTGGGTATGGATATTAAGTTAATTTATTCCGTAAAATGGTATTATTAGGAGACTGTTCATTGAGCTATGTCAAATAAGACTGTTTTCAAGAAGTTTTGAGATGTAAGGGATCAAAGTTCTTGGTGCGCAGTGTATTGTTGTACAACTCGCTGCGGAGATAGTGCAGATGGCTGCACTAATCGAAATTATGTAAAATTAGTATAATGTTAAAAATACGCATACTGCGTTAATCAGCTTTTCTTGGTTGCCTTAAATTTCATCTCTTCAAAAGAATCATTAACTTGATTTTGTGCTTTCTTATAAAACTCACTATTCGTCTTTACAACAATATTGGCAATATTTGATGTATGATCAATAGCCTTAGACATCGATTCTTTGAGCCGTAATGCCTGGCTCTCTAATTGTTCTGGTGATTGTTGAGATTGTATCATATCTCGTAATATCGCATTAAAGTCTTCAAAGGTTTGACGTACATATTGATTTTGCAAATTCGTAACAGACTTAAGTAAATCCATTGCTGTCTTACTTGCATCCGTCATTGCATCGATATTCTTGCGATGATTATTAATCATTGCATCACGATCCATCGTTGTTTTTCCTTGTTGCGCATAGGCTTTGAACATGTCCATCGTCGGATTTCCTGAGGGTTTATAGGTTTCTTTATTATTGTCTTCCTTGCAACCTTGAGTGGTATCTTCTTTTTTTGCATTCTTTTTAGCTTCTTCCATCAAATAGTCTCCTGTTATATGCGTATAAAAAAGATTTTGCACCGTGTAATTCTATAATGCATCAAGCGGTATGCGTATTTGAACGCGCAGTCCTCCCATTGGAGAGGTAGCCAAATCAATTTGTCCGCCATGCGTCAACACAACGTCACGCGCAACGCTTAACCCTAAACCGACGCCGATTGTATCAAGATTACGTGCTTGATCAAGTCTGTAGAATGGCTTAAAAACATGTTCACGTTCATTCATTGGAATTCCAGGCCCATCATCATCAAGTGTAATAACAGCAGTTGTTCCTAAACGTTTAATCTCAATCAAAAGGTTCTTTGCGTACTTCTCAGAGTTTACCACTAAATTAGTTAAGCAACGATTAAAGAAAGTTTTCTTTATTTTAATTTCTAATTTTCCATCACCTTGAATGATTATAGCAATACACTGATGATGTTTAGTTAGCTCTTCAATCCATGGAATCAATAAAACATTTTGTTTTTCTTCTTCAGTTGTACCACGCGCATACGACAAGAATCCTTCAACCATATGGTGCAGCATCGTTGTGTCCGCCTCAATTTGCTGTTTCTGAGGACTGTCAGGCAGCATGACAACTGATAGTTTGAGTCGTGTTATAGGTGTTCTTAAATCATGAGAAACACCTGCTAACATTTCAATACGTTCGTGCAAAAGACGTTTCAAACGTTCACGCATACGTAAAAAGGCATAGCCTGCTTTTCTTACTTCCATGGCTCCCTCTGCCTTAAAGGGAACAAGTTCGTCTCCTTTTCCAAAACGCTCGGCTGCCTCCGCCAATCGTCTTATAGGACGAATTTGATTGCGCATAAAAATTGAGGCGACACCAAAAAGAAGCATTGCGGACACTGTTGTCCAAATCAGAACAAGCGGGGTTGTTCTGCTAAACAGACGCTTTCTCAGCAAAGACACAGTCATCAAACCTTTTTTTGTTTGAACAGATATATAAATCAATTCCGGAGTCATTCGAACATAATGAGGTGCTTTCAATTTATCATCGAGTGCAGTTATCAATGGAATATAGAGCCAATTCTCACGATACTGCCCTGTACGATCGAGCGTTTTGCTTTCATTGAATTCTAGATCTAACGATAAATATTCTTTTGCCAAAACTTTTAATTGTTCAAATGATGTATCCGACGTTTCATGCCAAATCATAACAAGCGCCAAATCACCAGCAATATTCTCCGAGAGTGTGCGCAGAACCGTTTCTGTGTGCCGTTCAAAAAATATATACCCCAAGACAACTTGAAGCAAAATAAGAGGAGTCATCAAAATAATAAGCGTTCGACCGAACAAACTTTGTGGCATAAATCGCTTAAGTATGTGAAAAGGACGAAAAGTCGGAAGCATGAGGAATGACCATAAATCAATATATTTTGAGTTAGTTTACACCCATTGAGTATGAATTCAATAATCTCATCATCAACTCATTCCTGTTTTATTTATAAATCAAAGGCCTCTTATTCGTCTCATTAGCATTGCGTGGACGATACAAACGTATTAATTTTAATTTTGAGGTTCTTTGTTGCACATGCGCAATCAACATTGCTAAGGCAATTGATGCTGCTGTCGTTATTTCTGCATACAAAAATAATTGTCCATGCGGCATAGAGAACGACACGCTATTCGTCAAATCTTGAGCAGTTGCTGGCAGTGACAAAACAAACAAGCACGATACATAGCCAACAGCAAGCCAAAAACTGAAAAGTTGAAAAGAAAGCATAGTTAACGTGCGAATTCTACGAAATTTTGATGTCATTTTAAAAAACTCTAAAGATGTGTTAATTCTCATTATGGCTGCAATATATTAATAAAAAGTTACTAAGGGGGACTTATTCGAAGATACATTAAACAAAACATCCACTAACCCTAAACTCAACATCGAGATAAAGCACTGTCATCACACGTTGTGAGAAGAAAATTCTGATCGTCAAAATATTTATAATTAATAGTTCATTAAATATTACATGCAATAATCAGCATTAGAAAACACACCAGAAAGATCTATAATGACAGCATATTTTTTATGTTGAATTATGATCGATTTTTATAAACACAAAACTACAGTCAATCTACTTAGTTAATCATTAGAAATAGGATAAAATAATGGAGGTTCAGCTCACAATCAATCAGCGTGCTGAAAAATTTGTTTTGATGAAAGAACAATTACCCATTGAAACAAGTAACCGCCTCACAAAATTCTTCATCACATTTTTAACGGACGCAAAGACCTCTCGAGAAGAACGAGAAGAAGTATTTCTTATTCTCAAAAGAAATTTAGACCCGAAAAATATAATTCTAGCAGCTGAAGGGTTTAACTTGGATATCGAAAATCCAACCATCAGTCTTGATAAACGTGTGGAAACTTTTAAATTAATGCGGCTATATGTGCCCAAAAGGTCCTTAATAAGTACATTAGAAATATTGACAAATGAAATTGCAAGCCAAAAATTTAACGTTACAATGCGTTGCGAGGCATTTCTAGCGCTTAAAGAATATATCAACAATGACATGTGCATACAAATTTCCACGAGTTTCTTGGAAACAGTAAAAAGACCAGATGGAGATTCTATAGAGTGTCGAGAATTATTTGTTTTGAGCAAATCTTATCTTACACATGCCTTGTTGGTAGAATTCATTCATGTTTTCACAAAACATATTGCAAATGAAGCAATTTCTGCCACCGAACGAAGAACACTCTTCCTATTAATACGAAATTATATTTCAACTGAAATGCCGCTACCTTTGGAGGGATTTATTTATGATATAAAAAAAGAAGATGGCGCAGCATTCGATCGAAAAGAAGCGTTTATCATCATACGAACATATTTAAACCAAGAAAAATGCAGAGAAATGGCTACTTATTTCTGTAAAGATTTCACGAGTTATGCTATTTTACCACGGCAACGTGCGGAATTATTCGCATTAATCAAAACATACCTCGTCGGACCATCACTCGCAATAGCAGTCGAATCCTTGTTACTAGATTTAGATAGTCATGAAATTGCAGTTGAAGATCGACTCGAGCTACTTCCCGTACTAAAAAGATATTTAACTCCTGCTCAATTAAATACTGCCATTCGTACTTTTATCAAAGACATCACGTCACCAGTAACTAAATTAACACGCTGCATTGATGCATTTAGGCTTCTGCAAACACACTTGTCTATCAAGGAAATGAAAGAACTTTCAAAATCAATGCTTGAGAAAATGTATATAAGGCTTCTAACACCACAAGATCGCCAAGAAGCGTTTTTACTTATTGAAGATTATTTAAGCAACAGACAAAAAGAATCTGCTAATGGAGCATTCATGCTTGCTATACTTGACACCAAGGAAGATCTTAAAGTTCGCGTACACTATTATAAAGAACTTCAAAAATCCTTAACCCGCACGCAAAAAGAAATAGCTATAACATCGCTCTACCATGCACACAAAAAGCCAGGTATTCCAGAAAGGCAAACTAAACAATTTCTAATAATATTTGAAGCAGATATCCCTAAAAATTTATTAGCAGTTGAACTTAAACTTGCAGCTCAACACTGAATTACACTGCAAGGTTACTTGTATTATACATAATACATTTTACTTAGACAACCACTCGGAATTGCATAGCCTCTAACAAGTCATCTTTCATTATTTTTTCATGTTGTGCGAGATCAGCGATTGTACGTGCTACTTTCAGCAAACGATAAAACCCACGGGCACTTAAATTAAATCGATCAAAAGCCTTTTGTAACAACTCACTCAGCTCACTGTCGGCATCCAGCTGCGCTAGCAGATCAGCACTTTTGAAATCTGCATTTGGATAACGTTGTCCTCGCGATCTTTGAAAGTCTAACGCCAATAAAATACGTGCACTAATCGACGCTGAATCCTCTCCTTCATCTGTAGCGAGCACCAAATCTTTTGGATCAATCTTTTGCATTTGAATAAACAAATCAAAGCGATCAAGCAGTGGGCCTGAAATCTTTGATTGATAGTCCTTTCCACACAAAGGTGCTTTTGAACACTCACGCTCCACCTCGCCTAAATATCCGCAACGGCATGGATTCATAGCGGCAAGTAACTGGAATTTTGCGGGAAATCGTGCATGATTACTCGCGCGTGCAATCAGAACTTCACCTGTTTCAAGAGGTTGCCTAAGCGCCTCAAGTGTATAACGCGGAAATTCTGGTAATTCATCCAAAAACAAAACACCCCGATGCGCTAATGAAATCTCACCTGGCTTAGCCTTGGCGCCGCCGCCAACAAGTGCAGGCATAGAAATCGAATGATGAGGGTCACGATATGGACGCGATGTCACTAAACCACTTTCAGGTAACAAGCCCGACAAGCTATGAATAATAGAAACTTCAAGTGCTTCTTCAGGCCATAAAGGCGGGAGCAACGTCGGAAAGCGTTGTGCTAACATGGATTTTCCAGCCCCCGGAGGGCCGCTCATCAACACATTATGGCCACCAGCAGCTGCAATTTCCAAACCGCGTCGTGCCATGATTTGTCCACGAACCTCTTTCATATCCACACTAAATACATTCGTAGCAATGCACCCTGGTGCGTCAGTCGGCGCAATAATTTGGTCACCTTTAAAATGATTTATGAGTTCCAACAGATTTTTGGCCGCAATGATGTTGCTAATTCCTGTCCATGCAGCTTCATTCCCACTTTTGTAAGGACAAATAATTCCTTTTTCTGATTCAAGTGCATGCAGCGACGCTGGCAAGATTCCAACGCATTGATTGATTGTACCATCAAGACTTAGCTCGCCCAGCGCAATATATTCTTCCAACTGGACCGTATCAAACACCTTAAGCGCTGCTAAAATTCCAAGGGCAATTGGCAAATCAAAATGCGCGCCTTCTTTCGGCACATCCGCTGGCGAAAGATTGACCGTAATTCGCTTAGCAGGCAACGCCACACCAAGACTGTGAAAACACGCACGAATACGTTCGCGTGATTCACCCACAGCTTTATCTGCAAGCCCTACAATATTGAAATTAGGCAAGCCATTGTTGATAACAACTTCAACGGTTACAGGATGAACATCAATTCCCTGAAACGAAACTGTATGTGATTTTGCGAGCATGATTCCTCCAGTGGAAAATCCTTCTTAAAAATGATCATTTTCAGACAGGATATGTATATGATAGACTACAAAACGTTAATACATTTTTAACAGGAGCCTTGTTATGCAACGTCCAAAGCTACAATCCATTGTTTTATGGAGCCGTTTTCTGCAAATCCCCCTATATTTAGGAATGATCCTAGCGCTTGCTCTTTTTTCAGTACAGTTTTACCACGAACTTGGAAAGCTCTTTTACCACGTAGAACAATCAAGTGAATCAGATTTTATTTTAAAAGTTCTTAATTTGATCGACTTACTGCTTGTTGCAAACTTACTGGTGATGGTTATTATCAGCGGTTATGAAAGCTTTATTGAACCAATTTTGGTGGGTAACGACGGACAAAAGCCTGGCTGGTTGGGAAACGTTGACCCAGGAACCATCAAGATTAAAGTGGCAACATCAATCGTTGGCATCTCGTCAATCCATTTATTGGCTTCGTTCTTAAACATGAAAGCATTCACAGCGGATCAACTGATGTGGCAAGTCACTATCCATATTGCATTTGTTGTATCAGCACTATTCTTGGCTTTCATTGATAAAATGGTATCCGCAAAGCACAGTTCTGAACCCGTTGACGCAGGACATTAATTACGTCTCTGTGTCATCTTTTGACTTGATCCGAAGATCTCTACTATAGCAAAGGCATATAGCTTACAATTGATTGTAAAACTCTAAAATATTTGCCTATTGAATTTTATAGATCCTCGGATCATGTCTGGAGATGACATATTAGCTTGGAGCAAAAACTACACATGAAACCAATTCTCATCATTCCATCACGCCTCGCATCAACGCGTCTCCCTCTAAAACCGTTGCACATCATTGCCGGCAAGCCGTTGATTCAACATGTGTTTGAACGTGCAAAAACATCGTATGGTGGGCGTATTGTGGTCGCTTGTTGCGATGCGCGCGTGATGAATTTGATCGAATCACTGGGCGGCGAAGCAGTTCTAACCGATCCAAATGCACCATCAGGTACCGATCGTATTTTCGAGGCCTATACAAAAGTCGGAAACGATGAGGATATAATTATCAACCTGCAAGGGGACATGGCGGTTTTCCCAAAAGACTTGATTCAAAAGACGTTGGATGTGTTTAAACACGTGCCAAGCGATGTTGTAACAGCGATGTCTGCGCTGAATGATGACATTGCTAATCCGTCATACGTTAAAGTGGCTTTCGAGAAAAGTGCAGCAAGCACGGATGACGCGCCCTTTGGTCGTGCGCATTATTTCTCGCGCGCAGTTATTCCGCATGGAGCGAAACAATTTTACAAACACATCGGACTGTATATTTACACAAAAGCTGCATTGTCTGAGTTTGTGAAAGCGCCTGTTGCGCAGCTTGAAGCGACGGAACAGTTGGAGCAATTGCGCGGTTTAGCATTGGGTCATCGTTACGGAGTGACACTGGTGGATGGCGATTACTTTTCTGTGGATACACTTGATGATGTGACTTTGGTTGAGGGTTATTTAATAAAGAAAAATCTGAACTCAAAATAGAAGCGAATTATTGAGTTCAGCAAACTTAACAATTAGTTAACAGATACGTTAAAAACTATCGCTCAAGCATAAATTACCGCAAGATCTCGCGCTTACCGGCATGATTGGCCTGGCTAATCAGTCCTTCTTTTTCCATCTGTTCAACGATGCGTGCGGCGCGGTTATACCCAATTTGCAGATGCCGCTGAATAAAGCTGGTCGATACTTTACCTTCGCGCATGATCACCTCAACCGCTTGATTATAGGTTGCATCACCGCCTTTGGCTTCACTATTCTCTTCCGTGGATTCTTCTTCGTCATCATCAGTGACACCCTCTATGTATGACGGCTCACCTTGCGCTTTCAAAAACGCGACAACACGTTCGACTTCATCATCACGAATGAATGGTCCATGCACACGGCTAATACGTCCACCGCCGGCCATATGCAACATATCACCCTGCCCCAACAACTGTTCTGCGCCCTGTTCGCTTAGAATGGTACGGCTATCGATTTTTGATGTTACCTGGAAACTAATACGCGTTGGAAAGTTTGCTTTAATTGTACCTGTGATCACATCAACTGATGGACGCTGCGTTGCCATAATAAGATGAATACCCGCGGCACGTGCCATCTGCGCAAGGCGTTGAATCGTGGCTTCAATTTCCTTACCCGCAACCAACATCAAGTCGGCCATCTCATCGACGACAACAACGATATATGGCAGCAATTCATAATCAAGTCCTTGATTCTCAAAGATTGGTTTTCCTGTTTCGGGATCGAATCCTGTTTGCACGCGGCGCACGAGAACCTCACCTGCACGACGTGCCTCTGTCAAGCGTGTGTTAAACCCATCGATATTACGCACACCTAACTTTGACATCGCACGATATCTATTTTCCATTTCCTTAACCGCCCATTTAAGCGCAACAACAGCTTTCTTTGGGTCAGTTACCACCGGCGTCAACAAATGCGGAATATCATCATAAATCGATAATTCCAACATCTTTGGATCGATCATAATAAATTTACATTTTTCAGGCGGCAATTTAAATAGCAACGACAAGATCATTGCATTTACTGAAACAGACTTACCCGAACCTGTCGTGCCTGCCACCAATAAGTGAGGCATTTTAGAAAGATCAGCAATCACAGGGTAACCACCAATATCTTGCCCTAGAATAAGCGGAAGGCCAACTTTTGTTTCACTGTATTCACGTGCATTCAATAATTCACGAAGATAGACAGTTTGCCGTGTACGATTTGGCAATTCAATGCCAATCACATTCTGCCCAGGGGTCACGGCAATACGTGCTGACAAAGCACTCATCGATCGCGCAATATCATCAGCCAAGCCAATAACGCGCGATGTCTTGATACCAGGCGCAGGCTTAAGTTCGTACAATGTCACAACAGGCCCTGGACGAATATTAACAATCTCGCCGCGAATACCAAACTCCCCAAGCACAGATTCTAGCAAACGTGCCTGCTCTTGCAGTATTTCCGGCATGATAGCCTGAGCTTTTTGAATTGTTTTATCCAATAAATCAAGTGGTGGCAAATTATAATCACCGGTATGCATTAAATGCTCGGGTAATTTAAAATTATTCTTCTTAACTTTTTTCAGTGAAACTTTAGGTAAGTCTTCTTGTGTAACAGATGGAAATTCTACGATCTCATCATCATACTCATCCGTGCAATCGTCATCCTGATCATCATCTGTATGACGCCAATCAATTTCAGGAATCTCATCAATTGTTTCAAATCGTACTTTTTGTTGATTAGGACCCCAGTCACTAACGTCACTGTCTTCATGCAGAGCGTCGCCTTTCTTCCCAAAGGAAAAGACTACATTGAAAAAATGCCGTAGGGTGATGAACATCCAGCGAGCGGCTCGATAAATACGCAAAATAGCATGCTTCAATTGCTTGATTGACAAACCAGTGGCATACCATCCACATAGAAAACCAATACAAAAAATGGTCAAAAGCGCGGGCTTTAATAAAAATAACATATGATGCAATGCTAAGAATTTTCGGCTATTCCAAAATAAAAGAAAGCTAAACACGCCGCCTTGGCTGGGTATATCTGCAAAAACCGAAATAGCTGAGCTTTTTAACTGAGGGTCAAAAATAGGAAACCCTGTCAATACAATGCCAAAACATAAGGTAGCTACAAATGCAGCAATCCACCGCATAGGAGACAACGCAAATGACTGCTGGCGCACCAAGCGATAGCCCCATAATCCAAAAATTACTATCCAAACAAACGTAGCAAGCCCAAAGAACTGCAGCATAATATCTGCGCAATAAGCGCCGAATAAACCAAGCCAATTAACAGGCAACTGAAGTGTTGCCGTGTTCAAGCTAGGATCAACAGGTGAATAGGAGGCAAGCGCAAGACACAATGAACCTGTCGCAAGCAATAAACAAAAACCCAACAATTCTTGGATACTACGCTTAAAAAAATCAACGAGCGCTATTGGCAAAAAACGTGTATGTGTGACTTGCATGTTTTGAATGTTTAATTTCTTTATAATGTATTTAATCTTATATAGCACACATACAATCTATGTTAAAGGTTTTGATTATTCTCACTCATACGCAGATGCACGTTCCATTCATAATTCCGTTCATGAGATAGCGTCTCGTGCAGATCTCTGATCGTTAACTATTTTTAAACGGTTTTAACCTTATTCTGGCTTTAGTTAATGGTGAATTTAAGGATTATGTTATGAAAAAACACATGTTAAAAACGATATTGCTGAGCGTGACAATGTTAAGTGGCGTGCCTATAGGGAGTGTGCATGATGTGTGCGCCATGGACAGAGAAAATCAGCCGATTATAGTGAGCTCAACAAGTGATATTGAACGTATGGTCAATCAGGCCTTTGAGACTAAAAATTGGGCTGACATTCTAAGAGCAACTATTAATCCATCACTATCTGAATCCAGCATTAAAACGGAATGCAGAGAAGAAGTTGCTGGTGGATTAATAGAGGCAAAAAAATTGGCTAGACTTATGCTTGCGGAAGAGGCGGCAATTGAGTCATCCATAACAGCACCTCGAACACATTCCCCAGCACCTCTTCATATTTCACCCTCCCCTCGGGCATCATCATCTGCAACTGGAACGGTAGAGGAATCAGCAGCATCTCGAGCACATTCCCCGGCACCATCTTCTGTTCGGGTGGTACCAACAGCAGCAGCGCATCAGCCAGCGGGTTTGTCTCAGAGCGAATTGAAAGTCATAATGAATGATAGGCACGCTAGCATTGCTGCGCGTGACGGCACTAACAGTACAGACATCCTTCGTGATGGTCGCACCGATGCTGTGGGCGCAGAGGCACGCGCTGCTGCCGCAGCGAGCAATCGTGTTTTGCAACTTGTACGTGAACGCGATGAGCGTAGGGCGGGTGCAGGCGACAGTGCGGTTAATTATGAAGCCGTTCGTGAAGCTGAATTAGCAGCAAAAAAAGAGGCAGAACGCGAAAAAGTTGATAGAATGCAAAATACGACTTTTGCAGAACGACTGGCAAACACCAGGCGTCTTGACGCTATTGCTAAAGCACAGGCCGCAGTTAGAAATAAAAAATAAATTCGTTTATATTCGCAACACATTCTGTCAATATGATTGAATTTACTTGAAAAATAGCTATATCCCCGCAAAAGCGGGGATTTGTTTTTGAGGCTACTCCAACTCAATTTAAGAATATTCACTCTGCAATCGAAAAAGAACCCTAATGCTTATGGTGTTCACACGTTGAAGACGCAGCGCTCGTGCCATCAGCATTTTCAGCTTTAAATTTAACCGTAATTTCACCCGCTTTCTCGAAAACAAGCTTAACATCAACTTCTTTCAGTTCACTTGCGCCTGGTTTCAAACCCATCAGCATAAGGTGTTTACCGCCTTTAACAAATTCAACTGGTTCTGCTTTTGCGAACCAACACGTAAAGAACCAGCACCCATCTTTCTTACCAGGAATATCAAGCGATTTGATTTCCACCATTTTTTTTGCCTTAGTCAAAGGATCCGTGATGTGGTCATGAATCTCCATGCGCTCAGACGCATCACAGTGTGCGCTTAACAATGTATCGCCCACGTCTCCCGTTTGCGTAATCGTCAGATAAGCCGATCCATTGACGGCACCTTTAAGGGCACGAAATGTACTGTTGGCAATTTCTAATGTTCCAAAGGTTTGTGTGCAAGCAAAGACAGCACTTACGCCAAGCGCAAGCATGAGTAATATTTTTTTCATAAGATTGAGTTCTTTCGATAAAATGATAGTTGATAGTATTTTCTACCTTAACGCAGTGTGCACGTTTTTTAAACCTCGATTTCTACTCGCTTATTATTTCTCCTCGTGTGTTCATCGTGCTTGCCCCGTTGATCTAGATGCCCGGATTGATCCCCGGATCACGTCCGGAGACGGGCAATACACAGAGGAGGAAAACGTGCACACTGCGTGCCTTAGTTCCTATCTTTTCACAATACCATTCCACACATCTAATTCAGCTTGCACCATTTCTTTTTGCTTACCCGACAGGTGTGAATCATTGAGCAGGTCATTTAATATCTGCAAAGCCTCATCTTTTGCTTGATTCGTTTGCAAACCCAGCGGATTTGAAATAATGCTGCAATGGTGCAAACGTGCATAATTAAACTTAAGCACAAATGCTAATTCAAGGCTGACATGGGAATCATTAAATATTTCATTAATTAACTCCACGCCTGCAGTTCTGGCATCTTTATCTGCTGGTGGATCCAATTTCTTATCCAAATAATTTAATGCAAGTTGCCACTTCACCGCAGTCTTTTGATCAGTAACGATAGTAACCTGGGAATCTGATAGAAGCTCTGTATAAAGCGCCTGCGCAGCATCTTTCGCCTCTTTTGATTTTTGATGAAATGAATTGTGAGCTAGCCTTAATGCAAATTCTTGTTTGTAGGAAAAATATTCAGACGGATCGAGCTTAGCTTCTGGTTTGGCGTCAGGTTTAGGTTCAGCAATGATTTCCTTGTACATGGTAAGCGCCATTGTAGCTGCTTCACTTGGTTTCGCATCAAATTCACCGTTAAGCAAACCACGTGCTATTACCACCTTTGCTTTTGCTTGAATTGATGCAGAATAAGCAGGATCAACCGAAAGGTCTTTCAACGTTTTTAATCGCTGTGCATTATATGGATCGTCTTCATTATTCTTAATAGAGGCTAGCTCAAGAGCAGCTTCCCCTTTAAGGGCAGCAATTACATGCGCATCAGACTTGACCTCAGTGAGCAAACTCGTCGCTTTTTGCCGTGCATCTGACTCTGCAACATCCAATTTCATATGAATATAATTAACTGCCAATTGAATTTTTGCGCGCGCCTTTGTATCAACGCCAATATCTTTATCAGCGATAACTTCTTGCAATAACGCAATCGCCTTTTGTTTTGCAGCACTAGCCTCGACATCAAATGTATTTTCAAGATAAAGCTTAGCAACACGACATTTAGCCCATCCTTTTAATTCAGCTGAAAAGGCTGTTGTATCGTCAATTACTTCATTGAACAATCCAAGCGATTCGACTTTTCGTTGCTGAATAGTGGCATAGGATGAATCTTCTGTATTCGCATATGGATAAAGCTCTGCAGCATTGACCTTTGCGCGCCCATGCAAGTCAGGACTGATATCCGCAACATTAGCAGCAGCATCATAAAGAATATAAGCTTCTTTAATTTGCCCAGAAAAAGTAAGCCCTGTTATGTGATTTCGAATATCATCAGCGAGATTGATTTTATTCTTAGCTTCATCGTCAGTGCTCCCTTTTGATAACGTAAGTTTATAGGGCACTTCAGCCGGCCCAATCACTGGAATGTCACCTGGAAGTTGAATTAAAACAATCCCTTGTTCGTATTTAGAAAAAGCATTATTCACCATTAAATATCCTGTGCAAAAAACACAACTAAATACCAACAAGTAATTAAAAATTTTACCCATGACCTACGCAATTCGTGATGAACCCATACCGCCACTATACTATTTTTTAATTAATATGACGTTAATTTACGGAATAAAACTGTGCTCTTCAACATAAAGAAATAGCATCCATGGATCAGAATCATTTTGGCCGCACACTTCCACCCTCTTTTTCAACTAGCCAAAACTTTATTCTTTGTTTAGGATACTCTCATGCGCGAAATCATACTTGATACAGAAACCACGGGGCTATCGCCCGCACGAGGCCATCGAATTGTCGAAATTGGCTGCATTGAACTTGTGCACAAAAAGCCTACTGGAAATACATTTCATCAATACATTAATCCCCAACGTGATGTGCCCGCAAGATCAACAGAAATCACGGGCCTGACGGAAGAATTTCTTCGGCCATTTCCAGCTTTTGCACAAATCGTAGATAAATTCTTAGAATTTATTGCGGATGATATGCTTGTTATCCATAATGCGCCCTTTGATATGTCATTTCTGAATGCTGAACTCGAATGGGCAAAGAAAACCATATTGCCTAAAACACGTGCTACCGACACACTTATTATGGCGCGCAAGAAATTTCCGGGTTCACCAGCCAGTCTAGATGCATTATGCAAACGGTTTGACATTGATTTATCAAAGCGCAATAAGCACGGCGCACTGCTTGATGCTGAATTACTCTATTATGTATATGTTGAACTGTTAGGTGGGCGCCAGCGAACGCTCGCATTTGAATTAGAAAGCACGCTGGAAATGCAGCACGCTGCTAAATCTGCTGTGAACTTTCCCAGTCGCTCTTTCTCTGTTTCATCCGAAGAAGAAGCGCTTCATAATGAATTTATCGCGACCTTAACCGGCACACAGTGGCAAACAAAACCATTAAAATGAGCCCCGCAGCCCTGGCATAGTACAGTAAAACAGACCATTCCACAGCTCGGCCAGGCGTTGGCACCAGATGAATTAACGATCTTTTCGATCAATACAAACCGGAAATTGAACGCGCTCAAGCTGTTGTTCCAATCGCAACAAACCAGATACAGAAACTTCGAGTGATTGCTTTTGCGCATCATACGAACCAACTGTAACGGAAACGTCTTTAAGGCGAGGCTCAAAAAAGGTAATTGATTTTTCACAAAGCGCAATAATTTTACGTCTATCCAACGTACTTAGGGCATCAAATGTCTGGAAATCATTAAAACCAAACAATGCGGGTAATCCGAAATAAATCGAATCATCTTCAACTTCATTGTAAAAAGCCTGACGTGCGCCGCGACGTGTGTTCAAAACAAAGGAAACTTCGCGCATAACGGATGCAAGCAAGCCTGCGTAATCTAAGAAAGACTCATAATGCTGATCCCATTCATTTGTTGGATCATTATCAATGAGACGATCAAAGAAGGGTGTCGTTGCACCACTCGTCATCTTCGGCTCTTTTTTAAACAAAGTCGCTGATGACGCCATAAAATTACTCCGCTACATTCCTGATATAATCGGTTTTACTGACCATCTGCCCAGTACATAAACCAGTCTGATCAAACACATAAACCGTATTTGTCTTTATGCCTATCATAACATGAACAATCATACGATCAAGCTGTTGTTGACACGTTTGAATCTTGCACGTATTGAATTCTAGTTCTTGCAAGCGTACTTTTGACTGCAGTACATTCCCTAAACGAATAATTTTAACACTTTCAATGTTCTCACCGCGATTCATCATGGTTTCAATTTGTGCGGCATGCCCACCAAAAGGAACCATTAGAATCAAATCTGTATGTCGCAGCGTTGATGATGTAAAGAGAGGTCCGCCAACATCAGGCCCCGTCAATCGACTTGATTCACCTTGCCAACCAAAGAGTTCAATATAATCTTCAAAACCGTCGATTGTTGACACTGTTATATTATCAATTTGAACCATCCATTCTGGTGATTTTACCCCGTACGAAGCATCATTTGATACAGTATCAGTCGTAGCAATACGAACATTGCCTTTTCCTGGAAGATCAACAATTTGAAAATTGGTGGACATTTAATTCTCCTCTTTTAGTCTAAAACATAACAAAATTCAAATTATACCATTTTCAAGAAAGCTTAAGTGACAAAAGATCGAAGCTTTAGGCGCGGAGCGTACATGTAGTACTCGAGCACCGAAAGTCTGATGATCGACGTATCAATCAAACTTTAGTGAAATTGGCATTACTTTGCAGGCGGCGGCAAGGTTGCCACCAATCGAATTGACGCTGTTAATTCTTCCATTTGAAAGTGCGGCCTAAGATAAACGACAGCACGATAAGAACCTGGCAATCCAGGTACATCAAACACATCAACTCGGCCCTCGCGCAAAGGATATTTAGCCTTAACACTTTGAGGCGCATCATCATTTAGCAATATGTAATTCGCAATCCATGTATTTAAAAACAATTCAACTTTATCACGTGTCATGAATGACCCAATTTTATCACGCATCATAACTTTTATATAATGAGCAAACCGCGATGCAGCTAGAACATACGGCAATCTTACTGAAAGTAAAGAATTGGCATTCGCATCATCCACATCATATATACGTGGACGTTGAACGGTCTGCGCACCAAAGAATGCAGCATAATCTGTACCTTTGCAGTGACAAAGCGCTATAAATCCTTGATCACTCAGCTCTTTCTCACGGCGATCTGTGATCGCTGTTTCAGTTGGACATTTCAATTCCACATCACCTGCCGTTGTTCTGAACGAGTACGCAGGCAAACCTTCAACCAAGCCGCCGCCCTCAACGCCACGGATAGCCGCCGTCCAACCATAAAGTGAAAAGGCATTTGTAATACGTTCAGCCATTACATATGCAGGATTTCCCCAACAGAATAATTTCGTATTTGTACCATTCACATCTTCATCAAAATTAAATCCGTCCACAGGAGATGTATCTGGTCCGTAAGGAAGACGCATCAATACACGTGGCAAGAAAAGCGATACATAGCGTGAATCTTCGTTATTACGGAAGTTATTCCATTTAACAAGCTCGAGACTTTGAAAGGTTTTACCTAAGTCACGTGGTACTGAAATTTGCTCAAAACTTTCCAAATCAAATAGTTTTGGATTCGCCGCTGTCAAAAGTGGAGCATGCGCCGCCGCCGCTACTGCCGATAATTTCTCAAGCAATCCCAAATCAATTGCACTACGTGAAAATTCATAATCCCCCACGAGACATGAATAGGGATGACCACCAAATGTGCCATATTCTTCTTCGTATACTTTTTTAAACAATTGGCTTTGGTCAAATTCAGGTGATTTTTCTAAATCATCAATCAAATCTTTTTTTGTTGCATTCAACAAACGTAACTTTAATTTGGCATTCGTTTTCGTGTTCACAACAAGATAGCTTAAGCCGCGCCATGATCCTTCAAGTTTAAGAAATTTTGAATCATGCAAGAATTCATTTAACTGCGCTGTTATTAGTTCATCAATCTGTCTTATACGCTCAGCAATAAATGCGCTCACATTAGAGTTTGCCACATTTCCTTGTTGAATCAACTGATTGGCAAATTCTAACAGAAGATCACGTGCAAAGGGTTTCTGGCTTTCATCATAAATCATCTTTCCCTTAACCATGAGGGTCTCAAGAATCGATATTTTTGTATCCTCGGCCATAACAATCTCCCTTTAATTTCGTATCTCGTAACACATGCACAGCATGTTAAATTTCTAATTTAATTCAGGGTCATCCTGCAAAACTGAGTCGTTCTTTTTCGCATCATCTGTTGATGCTTCTTTTTTTACCTTAAACGTGGAAATGTGCTCTTTCTTAATACCAAGCTCATGTAACAATGTATTTCTTTTTTCAGCATCATGAATAACTTCGTGCAGCAACTGTTCAAGCACATCATTGCCATCTAGTTTTGAAAGTAAATCTTTTAAGTGAACACGTGCTTCGTAGAGTTTAGAAAGCGCAGGGACCTGTTTAACAATATTCACTGGTTTGAAATCATCCATGCTTTGAAAGGTAAGATCAGCAACCAAATCACTGTTGTTATTCAAAAGACGATTCTTAACGTTCAACGATAAATGTGGTTTTACATAACCCATAATGTCATTGAAATTCTCGCTATCAATATCGATGAACTTTCTGTCTTTCATTTTGGGAAGAGGCTCAAGTGGCATGCCAGAAAGATCAGCCATAATACCAACAACGAAGGGAAGCTCCTTCATTTCAGTAGACTCACCAACAACAACGTCATACGTGATTTGCACCCTAGGCGGGCGAATTCGATCAATTTTATGTTGCGTGTTTTCTGCCATGTCAAGCTCCTGTAGCATTTTTTCGCCACACTTCCATTCATGCACGTCATGCATTGCACAAAAGTGTTACTCTTAATACCAATTTGACGCTTACATTATTAACATTTAGTTAATTTTGACTAATTTAAGATAAATGGTTTTGTTTTTTGTGAGGAGGAACGACGATTTGAACTGATTTACAGAAGTATTCATGTATCGTTGATGTTGAATATGAGGCAGATAGCCTGGATTGTGACAGCCGCGACGGTAGAAGTTTGTAAAATGATGTGGAGCGCTATAGTCTCTTCAGCAATAGCGTTATTATGCTTCTCATAAAAGAAAGCGTAACTTAAATCTCAAACCAATATGCAGGTGATTTTCGCAAAAACAATTCCAACTCAATTCCTTTTCCCCCCACAATAAGAATTTGATGACATGAAAACTTTGAAGCAAATCTCTCGACGCCATTTAATGATAGCTTCTTTGCAGAACTTTTAACCTCAATCGGGATAATTTTGTCGCCTTTTCTCAAAATAAAATCAACTTCGTAATTACCGTCTCGCCAGTAAAAAATTTCAACATTATCTGCCTTTGATGCATTAACAAGGTGCGCGCCAACAGCTGTTTCAACAAAACGACCCCAAAGTTCATGATCCTTTTTTACTTCCTCGAAAGTCTTCCCCACACAGACAGCAAAAAGCGCACTATTTAAAGGCATTAATTTCGGACTTGATGCTCGCTGTCTTACCTTCTCAACAGAAAACTTATCAATACTCGTCAAAAGACCCGCTTGCCCTAAAAGATATAAATAGTGCTCCAGCGTTGTAATATTCCCAGAATCATTCAGCTGACCTACAATTTTTTGATAGCTCAAAATTTGTGAAGAATAAATACAACCAACCTCAAAAAGCCTTCGGAGAAGAGGTGGTTTTTTAATATTTACTTGCATCAAAATATCTTTGGATATCACCGTTTCAATAAGAGAATCTTTAACGTATGATTTAAAACGATTCCAATCATCTTTAAGAGGAAGCGCTCCTGGATAGCCCCCATAAAAAATATACTCTTCAATCGATAAATCAAAAGCATCATAGCATTCATCAAAACACCAATGAGGAATGTTCAAAATTTCAAAACGTCCTGCTAAGGATTCTGTCAATCCTGATTGCAACATCAAGGTTGATGACCCTAAAAGAAGAACTTTAAGATTCACTTTATTTCTCGTATCTTCATCCCACAATTGCTTAATGACTCCCGACCAATCATTAATTTTTTGCACTTCATCTAAGATCAAAAGTGCAGATCCATTATCCCTTACAAGCTGCCTAGCAATTGACCATTGAGCTTGAATCCAAGTTTGAGAAGCATTGTAGGCATCATCCGCGGATGCCATATGTACAGGCATTTTTAATTCTTCAATCAACTGATAAGCTATCGTAGATTTTCCAATTTGCCGTGAACCTAACATAACTTGAATTGACCTGAAGGGTGAATTCATGCGATCTTTTACAATTTTAAATTGCGGTCTTTTGAACATAATTTGAAGCCCTTAGATAAGAATTGTTTTATTGTACGCCGTATTCTATATTTTTGTCCAGTGTGTCGAACATTTTTGTTCAGTATAACTGACATTATTTTATCATATGTGAATTTTTGTGCAAATTACGTTTATGCATGCTATGTAGAGAGCTCTTTAATCCCGTTTGATAGTCACAGCCGCGACGGTAGAAAATTGTAAAATACGCATTAAAAACACGATCCATAGCTGGGCCAATATTTGCTTGGTAGACGACACCCTCACATCGCGTAAAATGTGAAGCACCTTCTGTCACACCAGCAACCACACGTTCTTCGGCGGAAAAACAAGATCCAGCACCAAACATCAACGCATATATATATATTTAAAATTTTAAGTTAATTCATTTTTATCCCTAATTTAATAAAAAATGATCCATGCTACCCGTCACTTTTATTTTTCTTACTGTCATTCCCGCGGAGGCGGGGATCCAGGCTGTTTAGCTCTCCCCAAACTCACGGTTTTTAAAGGGGCTTTTCTGGATTCCCGCCTCCGCGGGAATGACAAGGGTGGAGTGACAAAAAGTGACGGGTAGCATGAAAATGATCATAAGACAATAAGAAATTAATTATAATATATTATTTACAATAATAATGAAGCATCACTACCGAACAACTTTGTTATTATTTAAATAATATTGTTCGAAATATTATAATACCAGCAGTTATGGCCTTAGACCCCAAGCACCTGACAATCAGGAACCCACGATATAACAGAATTATGGGACGCGACAATAACGGCACCGCCGCTTGCGCAATGTTGTTTTACCTGATTCCACAACAAGGCTTCGTGAGTAGCATCCAAGAAACGCGTTGGTTCATCCAAAATCCACAAAGGGCGATCGGGGCGCAGCGCACTGGCTAGGCGAATCCAAAGCTGCTGTCCACTGGAAAAACAATTAAGCTCACGATTCTTGGATAAATCTGACGAGCATTCCGCACCCAAAGCCGCCATAAAACGCTGATAATCAGCAAGCGTTGCATGCATTTTCATGCCCAATTCTGCGCCTAAATAACTAAACGGCACCGACATAGCCAAGCACCCATTCTCGACAGGCAACACACCCGCAATTAGCTTTAAAAATGTTGATTTTCCTGCACCATTATCACCTTTGATCCAGACACACGCGCCTTCACAAACATCAACTGACAAAGGTGCACGTTGCGTCATGGCAATATAGGGATGTACAAGATCACGAATAATTAGCAAGGGCATAACCTAGGTCTTTTTGAAAACAAGCGTCATCCAATCATCCAAATTATGCGAACAGACGGGAGCAAATCCAGCGTCAACATAGGCCTTAGTCACATCCTCTGCATGACGGCTGAGCAACCCTGATACAATCACGATGCCACCACAGTGCATGTGGGTGGCAAAATCAGGCGCTAATGCAATGAGTGGTTTTGCCAGAATATTAGCCAGCACAATATGGTATGGCGCATGCACAGAAACCGCATCATTTGCAAACCCCATACTTTCAATCGCTGTAATCACGGTCTCATTCGTGTGTGCATTTTGAACCGTTACACGTACTGATTCTGCGTCATTATCAACGGCCGTCACGGTTGCTTTTGGCCATTTCTTTTTAGCCGCAATACCTAAAATACCAGATCCACACCCCATATCAAGAATCGACAGATCAGGTCCAAAAGCATCGTACGCAATTGCCGACAAAGCTGTCAAACAGCCTGTCGTTGTGGGGTGCTCACCACTGCCAAATGCCGTCGCAGCATTCACGAGAACGGGGAAAAGCCCTGTTGGTGGTGCTTCTTCAATATGACTGCCATACACGTAGAAATCACCTACAGTCCTGGCTGGCATGCTTTGGTAGCACGTTAATAACCAATCAGTGTTATCAACAATACTCAACGTCAATACAGGTGATGCCACACCCAACAGATCTGAAAGGCTTTCAACCATACCATTCAAAAAATCGAGATCAGGCTTATTCGCTGTGTATCCATCAAGCGCAAATTCAGACGAGATTGGAAAACCATTATCATCAATATGTTCCGATGGAGGCGCATCATCACATTCGATCCAACTCACACCGGAAAAACCAACACGTTCAAATAAATCAACGACGGCATCAATAGCCGTTAATGGGACGCGTGCAGTGACGTGCCAAAGTGGGGTTGCAGTCATTTTTTATTCCTATCTTATTTTTAATAATTCATAACTTACATTAATTGATTTAATACGATCTTCTGCCTCAACAGAGCCGCCATTCACATCTGGATGATGACGTTTAACAAGTGCTCGATACGCTTTTTGTAATTCTTCTTGCGTGAATGCTAACGTTAAACCAAATAAGGCTATTGCTTCAATTTCAGGTGTTGTAAATGCGCACGAAAACCCGTTTTCATACGCATTCATTTTCTCTTCATCAAATAGACCAAAAGGGTCTCTTTTGGCATTTATAAAATGATCAGAACGCAAAAATGGTTTTGTCGTCGCACGTGTTTGCCAATCACCCACAGGCCAACTTGGACGATCCCATGCTATCCCACGTCTACGCGATGCCAGAATTTCTTCTTCTGACATGTCTTTATAAAAATCCCATGCAGCATTATAATCACGCACATGATCCAAACACAACCAATGCCAATTTGAATCGTTCTTTATATCGTGCGGACGATCATGACGGGGCGCACGATAGGTCCCCTCTTCTGCGCATGATTTATATTCACACCGTTTAATAGTGGGATGTTTCTTTAATGCCTGACGCTGCCAAAAGAAGGGATTAACCTGAAATTTCATTGATAACTAAAAAACCTTCTTCTAACTTAGCATTTAATTTGCCAGCTTTGCGCTGATTTAACAAGATATCTGCAGACTTGTACACATTATTATTATACAGACACCCATAAAACGAACTGTGAATTCAAAAGTTGTTTTTACTGTGAAGTCTTGTTTCTTTTTACACTTCACAGTAGAACGACCTCTCACTTCACACCTCAACAATGCCCTGCCCCATTTGCCCAGTGCCGATGGCGTCCATGCGTTTGTTATCAATCACGCTAAATCCCATCCAGCGGCGTTTCTTCCAACCGTGCACCAAGACGAATTGCTTTTATCTTTTTAGCCAGCCCAGTCGCATCATCCGTTTCAACAAAAACACCACACAATGTGCCCGGCCCCGCTGCAGGCTGCATACGTGCAGGTGGCGGTATACGACGTGTAAATTTAAACAGCGGAACTTCTTTATCCATTCCAACAACAGAATTATAATCGCCGCACATGCCCGCATCCGTCATATAGGCTGTGCCATTGGGAAGAATCTGACAATCAGATGTTGGCACATGTGTGTGTGTGCCGACCACCAAACTTGCACGGCCATCGCAAAAATGGCCCATGCCCATTTTCTCAGAGGTCGCCTCGGCATGCATATCAACCACAATTGCATTCACAAGGCCACCAAGAACATAGGTTTTAAACAAATTTTCCATCGCTGCAAACGGATCATCCAATGGATCCATAAACAAACGTCCCATCACGTTCACAACAAGTACTTTTTGCCCGCGTGGCGTTGTGTAAATCGTAAAACCACTACCAGCAGTTGTCGCAGGATAATTAATCGGCCTGATGATATTTTTATCGCCATTCATATAATTCATAATCTCGCGATTATCAAACGCATGGTTACCAGTCGTGATAACATGCACACCTGCTTTATAGAGATCCTTACAGATAGCTGCTGTAATACCAAAACCGTGCGCAGCATTCTCGCCGTTGATAATAATACAATCAGGTTGCAGTTTTTGTTTAATTAAGGGGAGATGCGCAATGACGGCATCACGACCGCTTTTGCCGACAATGTCTCCGCAAAATAATATTTTCATGTGTGGCCTTTTGTCATTATGTTTTATATAAGCTTGGGTCAATCTAGCAAACTTGACAGCAAAATACAGCAAATATCCTCGACTGAAATTAATAGAGTTTAAATAAGCTACGTGCTACAATCATAAAAATTCATTTGAGCAATTTTAATGAAATATAAAGGGAAAATCTTAAGTGAAATACATCCACTATTTTACTTTGTTCGCATCTGGCAAAAAAGATTTTGCAGGTGGCTTCATTGGTTGATTAATTTCAATCGATACCGTTTGACGTTGAGTGACGAAAAGCTGCTCTATCGATGTGCACGTCATTCATCCAAACTGATGCGTGAGCATCTCGATGATCCACGTTATGCGCAGTGGCAAATTAATAAGGTCAAAAACCTGCAACTTGCCATACCACATATTAATGCGGTGCTTATCCCGCCTGGAAAAATCTTTTCATTCTGCAAACGTGTAGGCAGGCCAACGCAGAAAAAAGGATACCTTGAGGGGATGGAACTCTCTCGAGGACGCGCTCAACCTGGCATTGGCGGCGGACTTTGTCAATTATCAAACCTACTTAATTGGCTAGCGTGGCACACGCCATTGCACGTCATTGATCGAAGTCACCATAGTTTCGACCCCTTTCCCGATTCAAATCGTGTTCTTCCATTTGGCAGCGGTGCCGCACTCTTTTGGAATTATGTCGACTTGCAAATCTACAACCCAACTAATGAAACATTTCAAATTTCCGTTTGGATCGACGAAGATACGCTTAAAGGAGAGGTTAGATGTTCAAAAGCACCTGCACACGAATACCATGTGTTTGAGAAAAATCATTTTTTCACAAAACGCGACGACCAATGGTTCAGATCAAATGAAATATGGCGAAATGTTTACGAAAAAGGTACTCATGGAAAGCCACAAAATCTAATAGGAGAAGAGTTTCTTGTAAAGAATTTCTCTCGTGTCTGTTATGAACCAGATTTAGCGCTGTATGAATGTCGGTGAAGAATATAGATGAAACAAATCATTTTACGTTCACCCTTAAAAAATACCCCGCAAAAACTTGACTTTTTCAAAATGCTATGCCAAAATCCATTAAAAGTTTTAGTATAACGCATTGAAAAGGACATTTCATGGCTTCCCATTCGTCTGCAGAAAAGTGCATCCGCAAAACAGCACGTCAGACACTCGTTAACAAAAATCGCGTTTCACGTATTCGCACAGAAGTTCGTAAAATTGAACGCATGCTAGAAACACCACTCGCACAAGATAAAGCTGCAGCTGAGACTGCTCTCGTTGCTGCTGAACGTCAATTGATGCGCGGTGTCAGCAAAGGCATGATGCACAAAAATACAGCAGCTCGCAAAGTATCACGCTTAGCTAAAAAAGTAAAAGCAATCGCGTAACTTATCGATCTCTAACGATTTATCTGACCCGACCTATTTATAAGTCGGGTTTTTTTGTATTCAAAAATCCATCAGAGACGCATTCTTCACACATTTAACCATCTATTAATTTATATATACTACAATGTATCATATAATCTAATTGTTTATATAACGAGTTAAATCTATGTTTAAAATGCGTATAATTATTTTATTTACAATAGAATTAATAACTCCCCTTTATGCCAGTACGCCTGAAACATATGCACTCTATACCGAAGAAAAAATAGGGATAACAACTAATGTATCACGCGCTCATGATGCCGCGCGACTTTATACATATTACCAAGGAAAACTTTTAAGTGATTTAATTGCCCAAGCCGCATCCAGCCAAGCGGATGCACCGCTATGGTCACTCCTACAAAAAGGTTTAAATCCAGAAAAAGCAGAACAATCAACCTTAGAATGGCATGCCGAAATCCTTAAGAAAAGGAATTGGGGCGATTCTAATGATTATCAATGGATTCACGCCACATCTCAATCTGATATGATTCTTGGGTTTTTAACGTCAGCCTATACTTCCGTTTGTTTGAGCGGAACAAGCGTAGCCAGCAATATTGATAGTGTGCTTGCAGAAATTCAAAAGCAAACAGTGTTCTTTCTGCAAAGTAACACATCTATACAATCAGACCAAATTTTGCAAACTGACATGCACCCATTATCATTGCTTATTAAAGCATCCACTCAAGTGGGACGAAATGTTTATTATCGGAATTTATACAGGAATAATCTTGCACTAACTGAAGCAAACAGCATGCTTTCAACAAGCGGAGCACATGATGAAACGGGGGTAGTAGCAACAGAAGGCACGGCAGGAGCAACCGAAGTCACACAAATAATAACGGCAACAACTGAAATCCCGCAAATGCTCGATGTTATGCAAGCAGACAGAAGTATAACAGCATCTGAAGCAGCTCTTTCCGACGAAATGGTAGCGCCTCCTGCAATCAACCACACTCCTCATTCTATTCATGAACTATTAAAAAGAACGCCTCATGTCACTGAAAGCATAACAACGCTTCGGAAAATATTTTTGAATGCAACTTATCCTGCTGCCAGTCAAATAGACATCCCACTGTCCGAAGACACGCAACGCAACCTTTATATGTTTGCTCTTGCGTCAATGGCTGTTCTTGATGCAGATTATCAACAATTTGATTGGGTAACAGCGCTTAAAAAACATCTTGACACAGACTTGATCACACTTGATATTTTGTCAAATCCACGTGCACCCGGCATAGATTCTATCTTTCTTGCGGCCAAAAAGGCAGTGACTGAATATCGTTATAACACGCCATCTTACTTCTCCTATGGCTACAAAGCACTGCCAGATCCACTTAATCCCATTATGGAAACAATCAATGGCCAACTATTGTTCGGTGAAATTCCCTTGCCACCTCTCACTGGCCGAGTGATTCCGGTTGATTTAGGCTTTATGTATGCAAAATTAAAAGAAACTGGTGATTATGGATTGCAATATATCAAGCCAATGCATGGAAACATTGTTTCGCGCATGGTTGAGCATATACAACACGATATTGGCATTACAACAACGTTGTTTAGCACCATCAATTATACAATTACTCAGCAAATACAAGAAGGTCTCACTTTAACCACGAATCACACAGCCACCAATGCACTTTATTCAGAATTAAATCCAATGCGAGAAACAACGGCCCCACATCCGATCGCATTTTCCTTAACGCCTGAGTATTGCCAATGGAAAGATATTGTTCATTTTCTTAACGAGATCCTGCGGGTTATCTCCTCTCCGGATTTGATCCACCAACGGGCTAATTTTGGGCATTCATTTGATTTAACAAACAAAGATTTTAATCTCGTAAACGATGCTTTTCGTAGACAAAGTGAAGCACAAATTACGCAAGAAGAAGCCGACGCAATTATGCGTGGAACATGGTACAAAGAAGTCCTTAATTTTGTCGCAGCCTATCATTATGCACATGCACATAATATGTTTCTTAATTTTTATGAAAATGCTTTGCCGTCAGCAAAAGCTGAAAATCCCTGTTTACCCGGAAAAATAAGACAGGCGACTACGTGGCATGAGATTCAATCCACAAAACAACGCGACCAACTATCATCGGCTATTCGCATGTTATTCCCCGCATCCAATACCTACGAAGGCATTCAGTTCAATGCATTTCTTGATCTTATTACCCCTGTTCTCTCACGTGATTTTATCACACAAAAAATTGAACACTATGCCATGGAAAATTCTATTTTTGCGGGTGGAGATATTTTTGACCTTGATGCGTTTCAAAAAGGTGAAGAAGGCGCTTATTCACTAAAGAAGACGCATTACCAAACTGTGTTAGAACGTCCTGATTTCGAAGTTGATATTGCACCAATAGCATTTGAAAGCTTTGCTCGCGAATTGCTGTTTAATAAGCTTACGGATTACATCTTTGAACTAAATGCTGTGAGTTCAAATGGCATATATGCACACCCCGCAGCACATCAACTGTTTTCAGAGGGTAGCGGCATTCAGGCATTTCACTCAGGCGATGTTGTTTTAAGCGAATACATGCTCCCCGAACTGCCTTCTATTATCCTGGATGGTGCCATTCGTGTTAATGGCGCACTCTGCGCGTATGGACTTTTAGGAACCTATATTTACAACTTACAGGACATAATCGATGCGATAAAACAGAACCCTTATCGGTGAATCTAATCACGCCAGAAAGATGGCATAAATAAAACTAAAACGGTTAACAGCTCAAGCCGTCCAAGGATCATGCCAAACATCATGATTGCTTTGGAACCTGTATTAATGGATGCAAACGTTGTTCCAGGGCCAAGCGTTGCGCCCAAACCTGGCCCTACATTGCCCAGCGATGCTGCTGCTCCGCTCAGACTTGAAAGAAAATCAAGCCCCATTGCTGATAATGCCGAGGAAATAAGCGCAAGCGATAAGCAATAAAGAATGAGAAACGTAAAAACTGAGAACGCGACGGCTTCTGTAATTTTATGATTTTGATACATCGGCACATAAACACCATAAGGCCGCCTCAATTGATGCAAATGACTGCGCGCTAATTGATATAAGACTTGAAAACGAAAAATTTTAATGCCGCCTGTTGTCGACCCTGTACACCCGCCCGAGAAACTCAGCATAAAAAAGAGCAACGACGCAAAAGATCCCCATAAAGAATAATCGCTAAGCGTATATCCTGTTGATGTGATTACAGAAATTACCGAAAAACTACAATATCTAAAGGATTTTAAAAAAGGCTGATTTTGAGTACAAACATACCAAAAGGTAAGAACAATAATGCTACACAAGGTAAAGCCTGCATAAACACGCAACTGGCTATCGCGAATAGCTTTCCAATCCCCATTCCATAAGCGCACATAAAGAATAAGCGCACTACCCCCGACAAACATAAAGAAGCATAAAATAGCTTCAATCAATGGGCTATTAAAGGCCGAAATAGAGGCATCATGCGTTGATAATCCTCCTGTTGAAATAGATGTCATTGTATGGCAAATCGCATCAAACATCGGCATACCAGCTAATAGCAACATGATAAAACATAAGACTGAGAAACAAATGTATGTTGTTAAAATGGCTGCGGCAATCTGCGAAACGCGTGGCAATATCTTTTCAGATCGATCAGAGAATTCACTTCGAAATAATTGCATGCCACCAATGCGCAGCGCCGGGAAGATCGTCATGGCCATCACCACAATACCCACACCACCAAGCCATTGTAAAATTGACCGCCACAATAAAAGCCCTTTAGGCATCGTATCCAACCCGACAAGAACCGTTGAACCTGTGGTTGTTAGAGCAGAAACGGCCTCAAAACACGAATCGATAAAACTAATGTGCAAACGTGACCAGTAAATTGGAAGTGCTGCAAAAAAACACATCATAATCCAAATCAGCGTCGTCGTAATAAATGCTTCTCGTGTGCCGAGCTTAATTTTACCATCAGGACGGCTCGCAAGAGCCATGGCAGAGCCAAAAAACCCAGTCACGCACATTCCCATTAGAAAAGAATGCCAATCTTTTGTGTTGTAAATAAAGGCATCAACAAACAAAGGAATGCTCATTGTGGCAGCAAGTCCGCTTAGCAAAATGCCGATGATAAAAAGAATAGAACGGAAGCTCATGTTGATCCCTTGAGAACCTTTTTAATTGTTAATTTACTCAGCGTGCACGTTTTTTAAAACCCTAGATTCCTCTCCGTGTATTCACCGGACCTGATCCCACCGCCATTAAGTTAAGGAACTGCATAGTCTATCAGCCGTCATCACGAGGAGCACTAGCTCCATGGTGATCCAGGAAAACAGCCAACTGGATGGCCACACCCCGCTTTGCGGAATTCGCCATGAAGATAGCAGGAACGTCTTAACTTAATGGCAGTGGGGCTTCGACCCGGTGATCTAGATGCCCGGATCACGTCCGGGCAATACACAAGGGAAAAAACGTGAGCACTGCGTTAATTTTGATGATAGTTTGCCTGGATCTTGCGGTCAAGCAAAGGCACTTCATTTATTCTGATAATATTTGGCACATAACTTGCATACCTACAGCTAATTAGAGCATTTTCTAGGTTTCAACAACGTGTATCTCGTCTCAAACATCAAATTTCTTCTTGGGATTCTCCTCTTCGCGCTATTTGGTGCGTCGTCGTGGGCTGAAAATGCAGATGCGACACCACCTGAACCAAAAGAACTCTTCCTTGAGAAAACCTTTAAGAATCCAGACTTTCAAGACAGTGAACCAAATATCCGCATCAAAGATGTCACACAAATTCAGGGCGTACGTGAAAACCATCTCGTTGGTTACGGACTTGTCGTTGGTCTTAATGGTACTGGCGATACATTAGCTAGCTCTCCTCAAACACAAGAAAGCCTTACCAGCATGCTGGAGCGCCTTGGCGTCAATGTACGTGACGGCACAATGTCTGGCAAGAATGTAGCCGCCGTCATGGTAACAGCAACACTACCGGCATTTGCACGAAAAGGATCACGCGTCGACATATCTGTATCAGCTATTGGTGATGCAAAAAGCTTGAATGGCGGAACGTTACTCGTGACGCCGCTCCTTGGTGCTGACTCTGATGTGTACGCCGTTGGACAAGGAAGCATTGCTGTTTCTGGTTCAACAGCAGGTGGAAAAAACGCTTCTGAAACAAAAGGTGTCCCAACAGCTGGAAAAATTTCAAATGGCGGGCTTATTGAAAAAGAAGTTGGATATGAACTTGCTGATTTAAAAGAAATCAAAATGATCCTCAACACACCTGACTTCACAACGGCAAAACGCATTGCACAGGCAATAAATGCCTATGCAGGGCAAAAGAAATGGGGAGATGAAATCACAACCCCACTTGATATGGGAACGCTTCACGTAAAATTACCAAAGAACGTGCGTCCCTTTGATTTCTTTCACGAAGTCGGCCATTTAGAAATACAGCCAGATCAGAAAGCAAAAGTACTGATTGATACACAAAAAGACGTCATTGTTGTTACCAGCGGTGTAAAAATGAGCCCATGCGGCGTTGCCAGTGGATCAACAATTGTTAAGATTATGGAAATACCAGAAGTGTATATGCCTAACTTACCAAATGGAGGCATTTTACCAACTATGAATACCGTCTTCGGTGTGAACACAACACAGTTGGCAGATTTGGCAAAACAAACAAATTCTTTACAAACATTGCAAAAAACGCAATTAGATCTTTTAGCTAAGCAGCAAGCCACTGAAAAAAGCAATCTTGAGAAGAGCATCCCTGAAGCTGGACTCTCAGCTGATCAGATAACAGCAAGAACTAACCAAATAGCACAATTAGTAAACACACAAAGTCAGCAAACTTTTCAATTACAACAAAATTTCCAACAACAACTACAAAATCTACAACAGCAACAGCAAATTTCAAATTCCGCCGGCAATTTACAGCAAATCAACGAGCTTAATGGAAACACGCCAGGGCAAACGACACCAGGGGCATCTAAGGCACTCGAACCTGTCATCACATCGCAAACAAAAGTAAATGTTCGCGAAGAAAAAGGAAAATTCAACTTGCTAAGTTCTGGCGCGACGCTTGAGAAATTTGTGAATGCGCTCAATCAACTCGGTGTATCCGTCAAAGATATGGGTTCAATTTTAATGACTATTAAAAACGCCGGCGCTTTACATGCCGAAATCATTATGAATTAGGGGAGATGTAAATTATGTCAGTATCAGCAACAACAAACGCACCAACAACAATGATGCCCCTGCATAAAACAACAACAAAAGAGGATAAAATTAAAGCTGCTCATGATTATGAAGAAATGTTTCTTAAATTCTTCTTCACAAATATCATGCCAAAGGACACGGAAGGCGGCTTATTTGGCGGTGGTCACAGTTCTGAAATGTATCAATCGTTGTGGGTTGATGCCGCAGCAAAGCAAACAGCAAAACGCGGCGTTGGAATTGCTAAACATATCATAAAAGCGCTTGACCGGATGTATGCAGAACCCAACCAGATGATGCAGCAAGGGGGCGCGTATGACCAACACGCATAACCAGAATCTATGCAACATAAATCCTGAAAAAACAATGGCTAATTTCAAAGCGTGTGTTGCCGATTTCATATCTATTATCGACCGTGAAAATGCGTGCATTCAAGAATATGACACACACGCTCTCATCCAATTGCTACCCCTTAAGAAACAATGCAGCGATCGTTATGAAGCGATGATGATCGATATAGATGAACTTTTATCATTAAAGATTCTATCGAAGGATGAAGTAATAAGACTTTCCAAGATGAATCAGAAATTTATGGAAAAATCAGCCGAAAATAATGTCTTGCTTGAACATGCCCATGAATATTTCAAAAGGCTCATCAATGTCATTGTTACGTCACTTAATCAAATCAACAAGCACTTATACACATCGAAAGGTGAAATGGGTCTTGTTAAATCAAATGCACCAATAGCCTTATCACAAAATTTATAAACCACTGTTTAAGACCAAGAAAGAGACTTTCTCATGCCACCATTAATAAGCAACTCGATCCCTCAAGATGCCTTATGGTCAGCAATGCAAGCGCAGCAAACAAAAGCGAGCATGCATCAGCAGAACTTGGCATCAGAAAACGATCCTTCCTATATACGGCTCGATTGCCAAATTAAGTCTGACAGAATTGGTGTAACAACATCAGAACTTCAACAATGTATAGATGAAAACCTAATTAAAGAAATTCGCTCTCAAAATAGCCGTGTATGCGGCCTTGATTCAATAAATAAATATTACAATGATGTTATTGAATTCTTTGGTGGAAGAGACGAGCAAAGTTCATTTGCGCACGTTGGTCAAGAAATGACGTTAGCACTTAAAGCGTTTGCATTAACCTCAACAAACCCAAGCTCCATGCAAGATGCACTTGTAGGAATACAAAAACATGCAAAGAGCATCACACAATTAGCGACAAGAATTCAGACGTTGCAAGGCACTATTGAGGGTGACATCACACAATCTGTCAGCATAGCAAATGGTGCCATTCGTCGTATCACAGAACTAAACAAAGAGATTAAAGAGGCAACAAACGCTTCACGGGATACGTTTCAATACGAAAATGAACGACGACAAGAAATGCAGCTTTTGTCGGAACAGCTTGGCTTGCATGTGATCCCATTCGATGGCAAACAAAACGTGATTTACGATGCCAATGGCAACGTTCTTGTCATGGGTGAACAAGGATCAAACATTGACTACACAAAGATTAATGGAACACGAACGTTATCCGTAAACACAATTGATTTTCGGTCTGTCGATATTAGTACATCTATTCATGCGCATGAAAAAACAGGTCGTTTGGCTGGTCTTATGCGCTTAACTGACGATATTCTGCCAGGTCTTCAAGCACAGCTTGATGAATACACGCGTGTCATGCGTGATACATATAACCAAATACACAATTTAGGAATTTCAATGAATCCACCATCGACACTAACAGGCAGCATTGGCGTTCCTGGCGTGCCTAACTTAACTGGCGGAACGGTAATTTCAGGCACAGGCACTGTTCGTATTGGATTATTTGACCCAAACACTAAATATCTAACCAGCTACACAGACATACCATTCACTGATAACATGACTGTAGGCGCCTTGATAGCGAGCATTAACTCTGCCAATCCAACGTCAGGTGTAACCGCGTCAATCACAGCTGACGGTCGTTTTCAACTTGACTCGAATACGGCCACACAAGGTGTCGTTATCGGATCTGTTGGCGAGACAATCGCATCACTTAGTTCAACATCAGCGTATGACGGTAGTGTCGGCACGAATCTCTCACATTTTTTTGGTCTTAATAATCTCTTTGAAACGGGGACACAAATCCTTGGCGGTCCGATTAAAGGCATATCATCATCACTTTCTGTACGAAGCGACATAAGCGCATCTTCTGGTGCCAGAATTTCACAAGGAACATTGCTTAATCACGACATCATAGGTCCCGATCAAATTGTATTAGAGCCAGGCAATATAGAAATTTTGTCATCACTCGCAAATGCTTATGACAATCCACACACTCAGTTTAACAGAACATCTGTGTCAGCTCCAATGCGGATAAGCTTAAGTTCCTATTCAAATCTAATGATAAAACAACGAAAAGAAAATATCGAAAGAAATGCAGAAGAACTAAAAAACGAAACTTTCATTTACGAACGTCTCTCTCGAAGTGCAAAGGCTATTAGCGGTGTAAATAAAGAACAAACATTAAAAGACATACTCGACGTCAATACATCCATTAGTTTTTTGGTACGAGCAATGTCGCTCGCAAACAAAATGGATCAAGAATTACTTAAAATAATGTAATAGAGGTAATAAATTATGGGCATATCAATACATCCAACATTATCGATTCTAGGGTCTAGTTCATCTGACATCACGTCCCAAATCAGTCGATTAGATAAAGAAATTAGCAAAGATGGCGCAATTTTGTCTTCAAATTCTTCAGAAAAGTCATTTCTCCATACAGACGATCCTGCTGAAGTTATTTCAATACAGAAAGAAATAAAATCGCTTGCACAGCAGGAGAAATACGGCGCTCTTCTGGGCAATCGTCAAGCAAAAACAAAAATACAAATAGAACAAGTCCAAGTTGTCGCTGAAGAATTGAATGCGTTAATTAGAACCGTAAATACAACGAATCCGATGACAGGAACAGCTTTTCACAATCTGGTCCGAGGGCACTTAAGTCAAATTGAACGGATTATGAATTCGAATGAAGCCGGAGATCAAACACTTTCAGGCGTCGCTATTGACACAAAGCCTGTAAAAAAATTGACAGAGCTGGGTCAATTACCCGAAGGCATGGAGAACATTGACTATAGCTATTACCAGGGCGGAAGAGGTGATGAATTTATAAATCTTGATAAACAAACTGAAATCAATCAATACCCAGTCACAGGCGCCCACGATGCATTTGCAAAAGTCATTCAAGCCGCGCGATTATGCCTAACAATGCAGCCAAATGATATTCATGCGCCCGCGTTGCAGCCAGCAGCAAGACTATGTAGCGAAGCAACTGGAAAAGATATACCGAATGCACTCTATAAAATACATATCGAAACCAATAATACAAAAGCATGCGTTGATGCCATTCCAAAGAAACGCATTCAGCTAACAGAACGCTTAATGCTCGCCAGCGCTGAAAATCAAATCAAAGCGCTGACAGAATTACCATCACTACAATCAAGCAAACAAAACACAGAAAATATAATGATTCAAAATGCAAAACTAGAACGAAGATTTGCTGACGCAATTGGCAGCTTATAGTTAGCACAAACCCTCAACGAATAATTGAAAAACCAAGGAGACTATCATGAGAACACAAAACGCAATAATAAACACAGCAATTCCTGCAGCCGAGACGACAATTGATACACGATTGGGAACAATCCAAGTCACAGACAATGACATTTTTTATTTCAACGACGGATTAGTAGGCTTTCCAAATAAAATAAAGTTCACACTAACGGATGTTCCTGGCATACCTACTGATCAACGTTATGGTCTATTGCAATCACTTGAAGAAGAAGCATTGTCATTTATCGTGCATTATCCAGTCCTTGATGAAGTCCAGCAAAATGCAGTGCTCTTAAATATACAAAAGATGGTAGGCGATGAAAGCATCACAAAAGATGAAATTGGCTTTGCTCTTTTGGTTCTTCTCAGCAACGGCTCCACGGGACAATCAAATGTAAGCTTTGTAACCGATGCACCACTTGTATTCTTAAGCAAAACACAAGAAGCTTGGCAAATGATTAATGGGCGGTAAGGCACGCACAAAATCAAGATTACACTTGACGGGCCTGACACAAGTTGCTTACATTCTAGGTGTGTGCTGAAGTAGCTCAGTTGGTAGAGCAACTGATTCGTAATCAGTAGGTCGGTGGTTCGATTCCTCTCTTCAGCACCAGTGAAACTGCGGGTTTTTCTGGCTTCTTCTGCTGAATTTTTACGCCGGGGTAGCAAATGGGGTAGCAAAATCTCAAAACTATGAGCACCTGCTAGTTTCTTTGAGTTTGAAGTCTGCATCTAAATTTAAGATATGATTATTTTTTTAGGCAGTTTTGAGTTTAATTCAAAGAACCTGGTGCTACCTTTTGTGGATTTTGAATTAAAAATATTGTTGAATTAACTCGTAGGTGTGAAAGGCTTTACTGGTTAATTAGTCCACAATATCTAGATGAAATCACCTTGCAAAAGCTTTTTTCACCTCTTTATCCTATAATCTATTCATTAAATAAAATGTTTGAAAACTCACGAGCCTTCTCCTGCAAAAATTAAAAATAGTCACGTGTTGAACTATTCAAGCTAAAAAAATCATCAACAAAGGCTGTTTTATATGGGCTAGTAAAACCATTGGGTTTACCCGTGGGTGTAGCACCCCAATGGACTTCATAAAGTGAAGGTCGTTGGCAAAGCAGAGCTAGTCCTCGACGAAGCCGGCTATGATATCCCATAGGGTTTTCCCGCGGGGGTTCACGCATTCCATTATAGATGCACTTAAATTTAAGCTGCACCCGATGAAAACATGCATCGGCAAAATCAGCCATGGTTTCAATTTTCTCGCTTTTTATATGGATCATCACACGATCCTTCCCTCTAAGGAAACAATCCGCCGTTTTTCTGAACGTTCTTCTGCGCTTTATGAGCAATCGCCATCCTACAGATCTCGTCAACATACATCAGATCGAGACATCTCGAAATATCAGGTAAATGAATCCGCACCCACAAATGCGGATTTTAACATAATTTTAGAAACGTTAAACGCATGCGCGTTAAAAAAACGTGACCTCCGAGAAAGATTGCAGAAGTACTTTAGAAAATGGGCAAACTGGCTCGTCTCCGGCTTATCTGAGGTCATCGCATTCAAAACATGTGTTCAAGAACGGTTACCGACGTTGTCGGCGTCCTTGTCCGGTGGTGCCGCGATTGATTTTTCTCAGATATCCGTCGCGACTTGCTAAGTTTGCTCAAATTTAATTAAAATCGAAAGTAAAAAATAAACGATGCGCCCGTGACATACGCGCATCGGCTGGGACGCTGTGGACCACGGTTCCACGCCATCTCGCACAGAACACACCGCACCAATTTTCATATAAATTTTTAGACGAAATTTCATCAAATTGTTTTGTTGTCAAATAATCATACCAAGCCACGTCATCCCAGCCACCATATGTCCATATGATGCCCACCGGAGATGTCCACGTGGCGGAATTCAAGATTGGGGCGTAATGCGACGCTGACGTTCTTAATTCATTCTCAACCACAAACTTAGGTGTAATCCAGATTTCAAGCTTGTCCTTATTAGCCGCAATTTTACCTTTTCGATAGCCTGTCGATATGCTTATATATCTACCCACATCACCACAACGTGATAAATCAAATGTTCCTTCAAGTGGATTTAATAATGACGTAAATGGAATTTCTATTTGTCCTATCGTGCTGTTTTGATCTGGTTTATAAAGTAATTTTCCTCCAATAAAACGTCTGTAAATATCTTCATAGCCCCGAGCAAATTCAGGTATTGTGACACGTGGAGCTGAGATTGACTTAAGAGGTGAGGTAAGAACGTTTGTGGTGACAATTCCTCCTCCTGATGCTCCATGGGTGGCAACAGACGCCCTGTCAGATATTAGCTTAGCATCAGCGACTCTTTTAGCTTCAGCCGTAGCTCTATCTGATATTACATTAGCATCAGCAGCTATTTTTTCTTTTTTTTCATATTCTCTTCTTTGATTTTCAAAAATTTCTTTTTCTAGAACGAACTGACGCCTTTCATCTTCTGCACATTGCCACAAAGATTCTAATTCGTGTGCTCGTTGGTCTAGAGATTCTCTTTTTAAATCCAAACGACGTTCTTCTTCTAAACATCTATTATCAGTTGCAAGGATCTGTTCTTCGCTTAAACGTTTTTTTTCTTCCTGCTCTTCATTTAGGCGTTGCCGTAAAGCTTCTAATTCGCGCTCTTGTTGGCCTAGTGTGTCTCTTTTTAAATCCAGCATATTGTTTTCTTCGTCAAGGCGGAGCTCATCTTCACGGCGTCGTTCCTCACTTAAGCGCCTTTCGTCTTCTGCACGTTGCCGAAAAACTTCTAATGCTTGTTGTTGTTGTACAAGTATTTCTTTTTCTAAATCCAATTGACGTTTTTCTTCCAAAAGATTATTCTCGGCAGCAATGCGTTGCGAAAGATTATCTACTTCTTTAATAGACCGTCGATCTTTCCCCAAGGCTTCTCGCTTTCTTGCTCTTTCTTCTCTTTCTCTAAGCGCCTCGCGCATCACTGATTGTTGGCTATCTATACCAAGGGATTCTTTTAGTGTCACCACATAACGCGGCAAAATATGTGCCTTTTCAAAAATTACCATTTCGGTATAATGATGCTGTTCACCCACACCCGTTGGTATATACTCCATACAAATTGGATCCGCTGGATTTTGACTTACAACCGGAATAAAATGAGAATCATATTTGCCCGCTCGAATGGGCAATATCATTTTTTTTTCAGAGGGATCAAAGTCATCACTTATGATAGGACAGCTGGAATAACTTGACACCCAATTTAAGATCAAGCGTGATTCAGGTGTAGGGTCGAAACCATTAGCAACATACTTCGCCGCATAACTCGCTTCATGCGTCATATAAATACCCTTGCCAAAGTAACCATCATCTGTATCCCCAAATGGGGTATATCCCGTACTTAGTATGCTTCGGAGTTTATCACTTTGCGTACCGTGCCACAGAGGGAGAACGTTAACATCTGGATACGTATCATCTATATACTCCTCCGATAAATGACCAAGTTGTTGCAATATATTTCTGCGCCATTCAGCTTTTCTTTGACTCATCCAATCGGCTACATACCTCGGATTTCCCTTACGTTGCTGCAACATTTGTATACTTGTGGCAAAAGTTTGATTCATAAGAGGGTGATAAATAACTTCAACGCGATCCACATCATAACCCGGAACCGGATGATGCTGATAACACCGTAAAACAAATTCCCAATCCGTTGCACTGCCATCACAGTACGTATAACCACAATTTGGAATTGTTTTAATGGTTTGATCCTCAAACAACCACAGGGGAGCAGGTGTTCTTTCTGGCTTCTCTTCACTTAAACGCTCAAGAACCTCACCTGCATCAGGCCTCTTTAAAGGATCCTGCTGCCAGCATGCATTGATAATTTCACGCCATACCACCGGACAATCTTCAGGAATTTCTTCACGTTCACCGCCTTTAACAGCATCTTTAATAATCGTATCGTCAGGCTGATATTCAAAGGGAATTTTATGCGTCAATAATTCCCATAAAATAATTCCATAACTATACATATCCATCGATGTATGTAGTGCGGCTGGCCTAAGATTTAAATGTTCAGGCGCACGCCACCGAAGTGTTCCAGCAGAAACACGACCATTTGTACGGGTGCTGGTGGCAAGTCTTAATTTGGCTAAACCAAAATCCGAAATTTTTGCACGTCCCCGTACATCTAATAAAATATTATGGCTTTTTAAATCGCGGTGTAAAATATGATTTGCATGCAAATCTTGAAGCCCTTGAATAATGTCAATTGCAACTTGCGATCGCTGCTTATTTGAAACAGCCGTACCACTATGCAACAGGTCATACAAAGACCCGTTCATTAATTCAAATACCATAGACAAATTCCCAGGATCTAAACATACACCATATAAGCGCACCACCCGTTGGAACTGGCTTTGCCACAAAATACCAACTTCTTTATTAAATTCCCGTTTTTCGGCTTCTGTTATTGTTGGTATATTCAAAACTTTTATGGCCACATCAACGCCGCCTGCTCGCCAATATCCTCGATACACAGAACCAAAACTGCCCCTACCAATCTCATCAACTCGATTGAGTTCAAATCCGTTTAACTTGGGGACTTCATCGCCTGCAGCGTGCGCGCACACAGAGACAAAACTTAACAGTAAACCTATTTTTTGCTTTGTTTTGATAAATATCATGTCATTTTTCAATTTTTATATAAGATCAATCAGATATAACATAAAAATTAAATAGAAAAATATTTATTTATGCAGGTGAAAAATAATAATAATTTATAAGGACGTTATCTGGATGGTTTTATGCTTGAAGGAGCGCCATGTGTTTTTAGAATGTACACCAAAAGAACATACTTGATTCTTAATCATGCTCATTTTGTTTCGTTAAACCAACTTTTTTACATAATAATTTAGACAACGACGATCCAGTTTCAGGAAGTCTTATAGATATCCTCTTGGATAGATGTCACGTGGGGATATGCAAAAGCAATAAATCCGCATGTCTAAAACTCCCTATCGTTGCAAGCTGCGTGGAATTCAACTCTAATGAGATTAAAACAGGATTTCCAAATGAATGAATATTCGCTCTTGAAATCCACTTCGTTAGCTTACAATAATACCATAACATTTTTTTTAAGGGTTAACCCCATGCACCCAGAAAGAAACGCGCCACAACCTGCGTGGATGACCGCGCTCAGCAAAGCCAATAATGCCAAACGCTGCGGTGCAAAAACGCGTGCAGCTCACCCCTGCGTATCACCAGCTATGATGAATGGTCGCTGTCGTATGCATGGGGGAAAATCGCCAGGGGCGCCGTGTGGAAAAGCCCATGGATCTTATACCTATGGACTTCATACAAAAGAAAATCTACAACATAAGAAAAAGCTCAACATACTTATAACAGAAGCATTAGAGATGGTTGCCTATGCCGAAACATTGATGTGATTGCATTCATTCATTGTTGAATGCACCAACATGTATATTACCAACGATGGCCTGTCCACCACTATGCACATCAACATGCCCTACCGATAACTGACTTCTACCTCGATCTCGATAACGGCCTAATGAATCCATTAAGACAGCGAAGGTACGCATTAATTTATTAACTTGATTCAGATTCTGATAGCGCGGGTCAGAATAGTTACCAGTTACAAATGAGACTGACAAGCAATCCAAAGACGCATGATGAATTGCCAACATTTGTACAGTAAGCATTCTCTCTAATTCATCTTGAGGATCCAGGTTTACAATCATATGCGCGATGGCTTTCTGTCTTGACTGCTTCTTATTTTCATCATCGTTTTTTATTTCGGGCATCGCTAAATAAATCTGTTGCGTTAAGTTATGAACTATTTCCTCCGTAAGTGTGTTCTCTTTCGTTAATGTAACAGAGATAGTAGAGATGCCACTGTCATCTCGTTGTTTACGGTGTGTTGTGCTTTGATCTAATGTTTTACTCATTTGGTTACCTCTTCATTCGTGATTGTGGAATTAAATATGTCTAAAATTTTAGGATATTCATCAGCAATAAATACCCATAAAGTTTCTAAACGTGCGTTGTATTCAGCTTCAGATCTAGATATGCCCGCCTCGTATTCTGCAAATCCTGCTCGCTCGCCATAATATGTTCGATATTTCAAATATCTAGCATCGGAAGGGCAGGCAGGTGGAGATGCTGTTTCGGGTGTTTCAAACATTCTTCACTTCCTTTCTTTTTACAGAATAATTAAAAGTTGTGTTTCAAATGTTTCAGGTGTTTTAAACGTTATTTTGCCTTCAAACATCCAGTTTTCCTCATATTCTGCCTACTTGTTTTGAAACAAAAATGAAAATGCAAAATGTTTCAAATGTTTCAAATGTTTCAAATGTTAAACTTCTTCACTTATTGAAACACCTGAAACAAATGGGAAATAAAAAATATTGCAAATAATTTAGGCCTAAAAGTGAGTATTTTACTGGGTTCTCACCACTTAAAACACGTTTGAAACAGTGAAACATTTGAAACAGAGATTTCATTCATTCTGTAGATGTAAAATGAAAAAATGACAAAGAAAGGATATATTATTACTCATTCTCATCTCCCATGTTGATAGCGTCAGGTAGTATGCAATAAACTCTTTTTTGCCCTTCGCCGGGAATACGAATACTGCAGGTAGTATTTCCGGACGTCTCTTTTTGTAAAATACCTTTATCAGCAAGAGCGCTTAGAAAAGTCTTATTGTTTTTACCCTTTAGAACATCGTCTACAAATACATTCTGATAAAAATAATAGTGCCATTTATTATCTACCAATCGTTTATAGCCCGCACGGTTGTGTGTTCTCTGATCACAAAGAGTATGTGATGTATCCATGTCTACATATTCGCTGTCATGATTTTTGTCCTTCCAAGGTGTCTCAAAGCGAGAGCTGCCATGTAAGTTAATAAAACATCTAAGTGCTTTAATTATTTCTGTTAATTCGTGGAAATTTTCCCCTCGGCTTCTAGACCAAGATTGAAAGAGTTCATTTATCGATTCACTTAATGCTCCTAATATAGGTTCAAATACGTTATGATCACTTGAATACTGTGGCAAAATCCTTAGATCTTTGGTTATTTCACCAACAGCCGCTAATAAAGCAAACTTTCGACCACAACGCTTAACTTGTTCATTGGCATGAGATGGTACAAATTTATTGATCCATCCATCCCTAAGTGTATTAGTTATGTTTACAATGTATTCTTGTCTTTCCTTATCTTGAGTAATATAGGTAAGCCATGCATCCATAACAGTACCCGAATATAGTTCACTAGCTTGTTTAAGATGATTAGATAATTGTTCACCATCTTTTAAACCATGTAATTCTTTGTATATTCCAAAACCCTTACCACAATCAGCCTGTATTTCGATAAAGCGGACAGCCTGACCTGCTCGTTGTGCCTTGCCAATTTCAGCAAGTTTACTTTCAAGTCCAACTTCACCAGTACTTAATATTACTATTCTAAACTTATTAACAGGCCTCGCATCACCTCTTTTATTAGCGCGTGCTTTACCTGATCCATTACCCAGCATATAAGCCATATTATCTGCTGACTTTGCATCAACTTCGCCAAGTTCATCAAAGATGAGACATCCATCATTAGAGTTTCTCGCTAAAGATTCGGCTGCGTTATCTGTGGTTCGCCATGAGTGAATCTCATTACCACATATAGAGCGTGCTACACGAGCAGCTGTCGTTTTGCCTATAGAAGAACTACCCGATATATGGATTGCAAAATTCTCTTCACCCAGTAAATGAAGTAATGGTGCGGCTAATGCTGTGCATACTGATAAGCATAAAATAGGATTGCCATCTATATATTTACCAACATGCTCTTGCCATTCTGCAAGAGAACCAGAGTGCGTATTTTTTGGCGCAATCCCTTTTGATTGGAATACAACTCGTTCTCCATTTTGTTGACCATACACTTTATCAGCAAGTAGATATTGTTGGTTTCTAAACCAACCAACTTCATCAACACAAATAGCTCGTGCAATTGGGTTTGATGATGAAATGTAAGCATTTAAACGATGCCGTGCTTCGTTTTCAGTTGCCATGATTACACCGCGAGATAAAAGCTCTTTTCTTAATTCCTCACCGTTACCCGATAGATGTTCCATCGGCATTACATGTTCTTTTGTACGGCCATTAGAATTAGTGTATTCAAGTATACGTCCAAAATTATGATCATTATCATTACATACATGTGCTGTAACAATTAAGTGGCTACATAACCATTTCCAATCATCATATTCTCCACCTTGTCCTTTGCTTCCTTTTAAATATTCAATCCCAGTTGGTGTGATGCGATAACCATGAGGAAAAATTAAGCTGGCTTCTTGCTTACATTCTGTTATATCTGGAATAGGCATTTCAAATATTGTAGCTGCATCTATTATTTTTTTGACATCCTGCAAAGTCATATCTAATTCCTTTTTAGAACGTCGTTGAAATCCATGTCTTTAGGGGGAATAGCTATCTTGACTACACGGCCTTCTTCTGTCCATTTCCTCGCAGAACGTTTTGCTGCATTTATTCCAGCTTTATCATTATCTGCGGCTATGATTACAATGGATGCAAGAGGAAGTTCTGGAAGTACTAAGCTTTGAAAATTGCTTGCTGATAGAACAGCCCAAATAGCATGCCCAGGGTCTGACTCCATAAAACTGAGAGCAGTTTCAATGCCCTCTGCCATAATGAGCACGTTCTTCATTTCCGTAAGCCTTACTGCTCCACCAGCGACTGCGCCAAGCATCATCTTATTTGGCTTGATATCTGCCTTGCAAGAACCATCAGGCGCCAAGTAGGTGCGATGAATAGCTACAGGCTCTTTGCCTGGCCATCGCGTAACGATCGCAATCATGCAAGGTAAATATGTGTCAGTAGGAGTATGTTTTACACTTGGTACGTAACGAATGGTTGATGGCATGTCGCATTGAATACTCCGTGCCCTAAGATACGTTTCAACAAGTGTGCCCTCAGCAGCAATCGACATCTGCCATAGTTTTTTTGACTGTTTTTGGTTATATGTGTTGCTAGGATTAGGTGTAAGTTTTGGTAATATACATTTATTAATGATATCACCAAGTTTTTTTGCTGTTTTATCAGGTTGGCCTATGGCCTGATTATGAGGTATTAAGCCACGCGCTCTAATTGCATCATAAATATTTTTAGGATTACAGCCAGCATAACAATAGAGTCCAAGTGGGTATTTATCGCTAATCGATATTTCGAGGCTAGGTTCATTATCATGATGGGCGGGGCAGCAAGATGTAAACCCGTTACGATACCCCTTAGCTTTTCCCAGGGCGAAGGCAATTCTCTTTATATCGTCTGGCGTACATTTTAAACCCATGGTATAATTCCTTGTGCTATTAAAGTATGGCATTGGTTGTTTGCTTAGCTCGCCATTTGCAGTGGCGGGCTCTTTGTTTTTGTGATTACTTTGCATAACTTGCTTCACCTACATTTGATCCATTATTTTTCTTGCTGCTAATCCAAGTATCTAAATCGGATGCAAGCCAGCCAATAATATTTTGAGAAATTTTGCAACGCTTAGGAAACTCTCCCCGCTTTTCAAGTCGCCACCTTGTTGTTCGGCTTAATCCTGTGATTTTAAAACACTCTGGCTCTCTGATAAATTGGTTCATTAAAAAACTCCTTACGCTAAAATTAAATTAAATGTCGCATTAGCTCTTTCGTTGATTCATGCTGATGCGTGCACTTAATAAAGATGCGCCGATAAAATGAGCGAGTAAAATTTGCACAATCCGCTCAATGTTATGAGAAGTGTTATAAACTCATGTCTTAAAGTGAGCGGGAAAATTGAGCGGAAATTCATGTAATATTTTTTTGCGAAATTTGATTCTTTTAGTTAAAGCAAAACTGCCAACTGTTGGCTTGGAATTGAACTAAATTTGAGCGGAAATTAATAAAAAGTGCATGTCGCACATTTTTCCTGCTAAATAGCCTTTTTGGATAAAAATGACATAAAAAAAGCCTTTACCAATAAAGTAATGGGATATTAGGCAGCGCAAGCTACAGAGCAGGGAAGTGTGGGGGCAGAAGAAGAAAGAGAAATGGGTTTGCTAATTGCAGACCCAATATGTTTCTAGGCGGAAGAATTAGTTAAATACAGAGGAGCCCACAATGAATCAACATGGTAGGCCGTAGTAAATTAAAAATACTTATGTTTTTATTTTTTTGATCCAAGGTTTTCTGTTATTATCCTTCTTATTCTGGATGCAGTAACGATCTTTGCACCTACCATCTCTTTATCAGATTTAAGTTTTGTTTCTATCAATTTGGATATCTCAACAGTAGTCAAATTTTTATTTCCAGTTTTTAATACCTCGTATTCATTCATAATCCATGCATCTCTTGTTTTTGTATCCACTTTTTTTCTTGTTTCATTTTTTTGTTTGGGTAATAAATTAATAAGAGGTCTTAAATTATTTATTTTTAAAACGTAAATTAAGTCTTTAATATGTATTGCCAAATTAGGTAAGTATAACAATATCCAAGAAAAACAAATATCTGCTGGATTGATGGACTTTTCTAACTCCACCCGTTGAATTTCTTCATTAATAAGTCTTTGATAAAAATCCCAAGATTTATCCTGCATAGAGAAATCTTTTATTTCAGGAGAATCTAAAATAATATTACGAAAAAAAACTGTACTAAAATTATGAACTCCTGCTTGATATGTTTTTTCTATCCCATCGACGGTGGTTGGAGTATGTATCGCATGTGGAGGAAAAGCGCTGAGCTCATGATTTAGCTTCTTCATCCAAAAATATTTCATGATGTGCCCCTTTACTCCATAAGCCTCTCCTTCAGTTATGCCGAGAACACGCGGTAAATCCGAAAAGAGATAATAACATCCTTCTTTGAGAAGCAATATTGATGCAGAGTGGAAAATTTTTTCTGGGTTTCTATTGTTACTCATAATTCTAACTTTCTATTAATTCTGATAAATACTGACCCCATTTATCTAAAGCTTCTTTTTTCTCTGCATCATATGAATACCGATCATAAATACTTGTGACGCTCTGTTCAATATGATTCAAAATCTTTGAGATGACCAATCGATTTACACCTACGCTTGCCATATGGCTTGCTGCTGAACGACGTAAGTCATGAGGTGTTATATCTTCAATTCCTAAGAGAGCTCTATTATTGCGCAATGCATGATCAACAGAACTTCCACGAATAGTTTGATTTGGTTTTTGGGAAGGGAAAAGATATGCAGATTCACGTGAATGCTCTTTGATTTCATCCAAAATAGTACATGCTAAATCTGAGAGAGGAATACGATGAGCAATTCTATTTTTTGAATTCTCACTCGGAATAATCCAGATTTTGTTAATGATATCTATATCAGGCCATTTTGCAGACAGAACTTCTCCTTTTCGTTGTGCGGTCGCCAGCTGAAATTTCAGAGCCAGTTTAATAAGAGGACTCATTGAGGTATTTGGTAGATTGTTCCAAAAAGAAGCAATTTCAGTCTTAGACAGAACTCGATCACGCTGTGCTTCACGTGATGGTGCCTTGAGAAATAAACATGGGTTGGATTCCAGAATATCTCTGCTTATTGCCCAATTATACATTTTTCGTATGCATGCTAATGTTCTATTCGCAATAATTGGCGCACCTCTTTCTACAATTTCATCCAATAAAGCCAGTACATCTTTTTTAGCTAAGTCTTTAGCCTTAACTTTGCCCCACCGAGGAACAATGTCTTTGTAAAGTATGCGTTCATCTTCATCCGCACTCCGTTTTCTTGGTTTAGCATGAAGATCCAAATAATTAACCACTAAAGTTTCAATTAATATCGCCTGCCTATTATCACGACGTTGAGTGATAATTTTAAGACCTGGATCAATTGATTGATTTAGATTATTCCTTGCTTCGGCTAAAACAGTGCCAGCCTCAAAGAGGCTCATTTTTGGATAATTTCCGAGGGTAAGCCTTTTTGATGTGCCTTCAAAACGATACATCCATATAAAGGACTTAACGCCTTTTGCTGTAACTCTTATTCCAAATCCATCCTTGCCGTCGCTCCATACTTCATATCTTTCTGATCTTGGCTTCAGCGCTTGGATGCTTTTATCAGTAAATTTCATCTAAATCTCCTTTCAAAAAAGGAGTAGAGTTTAGGGTAGCAAATGGGGTAGCATTTTATTAACAACTTAGTAAAACTTCGTGAACTCTTATGAGCCACAGAATAGCCTAAAAGACAAGTGTTTTCAAGGGTTGTTAATGTTTCGAGAGGTTTTATGATAGATCAGCCAGGATCACTATTGCCCGATTCGTAATCAGTAGGTCGGTGGTTCGATTCCTCTCTTCAGCACCAGTGACGACCACGTCAAACTGCGCAAAGGTCACCTAATGATCTGAGCATAGCAAAGGTGGATTTATGACAAAAACATATTCCTGCGCAGATGATCTGCCAAAAGAAAACAAACCCTGCTTCCTTCATGCGCGGAATGCTGTGGCTATCCCCTCTCCTGCTTTTGATTTAACAAAGCATCCTCTCTTTCAAAAGTTCGAACCTAACGTTGAAAGGCAATGGGCTGGGGCCGAAAAATCAAATTCTTTATTCATAGCACATGCCATTAGCTTTGCTTCCCAAAGACGTGTTTTGGATGCTTATTATCGTGATGCTAATACTTTATCTGCTGAACAACTCATTCTTTATGCACCTTTTACCGTTCTTGCGGTTCGTCAGTTGATTTCAGGGTCGTTGATCGATATTAAATCAAAGACAGAGTCCTCTTTGATAACGCGCAATGGAATGGGCTTGCTTTTTAATGTTCCTCCCTCATGTATTTATGTGGTCAGCCCAGTTGATGCCAATGTCCCAATGGAGAAAGAAGGCGTTTCTCAACAGCAATTCCGCGATGAATTGTTTGGAATAAACGTTCAGCAGAAGAATGAACTTTGCAGACCATTCATCCAGAGTCCCATTGTTCTCAGTCCTACAGAGCTTTTATCAATGACAAAAGGTGATCGTAATAATGAATCATATAACGAGATAGCATTTGTCCCACGTACATTAAATCCTGTTAAATCAATTAAGCTAGCAGGCATTTTTATAGATCCAGATAATTCAGACTTCGGAAGACAAGAAGAAAAGGGAGACATCAAACTCGCGTCATTTTATTTTGATCGTATGCTCAAACTCGCTCAAATGCTCGAACTGCCATTTGTCAATCTACAGGACATGAGAGGAGAATAAAGAACATTACACATAATGTATTCATCTTAGAATTGAACAGACGTGCGTAAAACAATCACATTATGGCAAAAAATTATATTAATGTCATACATAGTGAATGAAACAGGGGATAAACGCATGTCCATTAATATCATAGAAAAAAACATTAAGATTGGTACGCATCTTCATGATTTTATCATTTCGGAAATAGAGTCTTCTGTAAGACATCACCAGATAAATGGGGATATAGTCGCAACCGTCACCCTTGCAAAAAACACGCAAACATACGACGTTCATATCGATCTTCACATTCATGTAGGTGATGCGTTCTTTGCGCATTTCACAGAGTCTGGTCATGATGCGCATAAAAGTATCATTATGGGGATTGAAAAATTGAAGGAGCAACTCCGTCGACCTAAAACACATAACGTCGATACGAAAAGTAAAATGTGTGATCACGAACATCATGATGGATTTCGGCAAGCTAATTAAGAAACGGAGGAAAACGAAACAATAATTTTCTGATTGAAATACAGACTTAACTGAATAATGCATCATTCCCATTTATGGTGAGCATCTTTGAAACAGATTAAGGAGGAAATCAAATGACTAGATTACGTTTAACGGTTATTCGTTATGTTTTATTAATCATGTGCACAATGCCACTCTTCACAACATTTTGTGAAGCTCTCTCTCCGACACTTTATTTGGCAAAATCAAATCTTACAAAACCAATGCGTCCGTCGCGTGTAAATTCAAAAGCTGTAAACGTAGATGAGCTCAGACTGTGCGCATTTTCTGCGAATGGCAAATCGCAGACACTTTCAAACGTCACTCCAATCACCCTATCTTCCCTGAATATAACGCACGGATTTGCACTCGTTGCAGAACACGCATTACCATCTGTTGTCAGCATTACAACGGTACAAAATGTTGATCCAAAAATGAAACGGGACTACCCAGATTTTCCATCAGGCACACCTTTTGATGATTTGTTTCGCGATTTCTTTGATATTCCCGAATTCAATACGCCACGTAAAACACGATCTCTAGGGTCTGGCTTTATTATACGTGTTACCTCTGATGCGGCTTATATCGTTACAAATAATCATATCATTACTGATGCAAAGAAAATCATGGTTTACTTACATGACAAAACGGAACTCGATGCCGTTGTACATGCCACAGATGATCGCACTGACATAGCCGTTCTCAAAATTAAATTATCAGACTTGCCAGCAACTAAACAGAATCTTATTGCCCTTGAATGGGGAAATGCGGACGAAACACGCGTCGGTGATTGGGTTATTTCAATTGGCAATCCTTTTGGACTCAGCAACAGTATTACAGCTGGCATTATCTCTAGCAAAGGCCGAGATCTTGTTATGCCAGGGACTAGAACAATGAGTGGTTATGTGGATGATTTCATACAACACAGTGCGCAAATTAACGTAGGAAATTCTGGTGGTTGCTTGCTTAATATGAAGGGGCAGGTAATTGGCATTAACACAGCTATTTTCTCTCCCACGGGCGGAAATGTTGGCATTGGTTTCGCGGTTCCTTCTGGCGTTGCTAAAAAGACGGTTGATCAACTTATTGACTCTGGTCGCACCAAACGTGGCTGGATTGGCGTACGTATACAGCCACTAACGGAAGATATGATTGAGGCACTCGGCCTTAACGTACAAGGCGTAATCGTGGGTTCCGTAACCAGTGATGGTCCAGCAGAAAAAGCCACCCTTAAAGAGGGCGATATTATTTTTGAATATGACGGAAAGATGCTTAATGAGCAGAATCGGTTGCCGCGCCTGGTTGGTGAAACTGACGTCGGAAAAACAATGCCAATGAAAGTATTTCGAAAAGGAAAAGAAATAACGTTAAGCATAACTATCGGTGAATACGAAGAAGCCGCTAAATTAGGTAAGATGGATGATTTAAATACAAGCAAAAGATCAAGCGCAGCAGATACTGAAACGTTTGGCATAACATTGGGTCCCATTACTGAAAGTACACACAGTAGGCTGAATTTACCAGCACATACGAAAGGCGTATTAATCATAAAAGTTGAACCTGGAAGCGCAGGCGATGACGCAGGCCTCATCCTAGGTGAAGTCATAACAGAGATTAATCAAAAAGAGATTCAGAAACCAGAAGATGTATTGACCATTATCAGCCAAGCTAAAAAGAGCGGCCGCAAGAATGTTATGCTACTCGTTTTAGGCAAGCGTGGGCCACGCTATCCATCGCTTAGAATTGAGGAATAACAAAACAGGCGCGAAAAGAGATGGAGAAAAAGTATGACTAACTCAGATTTTGAATTGAAAGTTGTGGGGCGGATTATTATCCCCTTGGAAGATGTGCATCGTAATCAAACGCTCGTGGAAATCATCAAAATCGATAGTGATAACCACTATACCTCTGAAAATCTTTTGGCTGTTCGATTTGTTCTGATGGTTGGCTTGGCAAATCAAAGATAGGTAATAACTTATTCATAGGTCATTGCCTATCTTCAGCGTCAGATTTAGATACTGGGCATAGCCTTACTAAACAAATTAAAGAAGTTAGTTGTCGTCGCCGTCGCAATCTCAGCAAGCGGAACCCCCTTAATCTCGGCAACTTTCTCGGCCACGACACGCGTCCATGCAGGCTGATTTGGCTGACCGCGATGCGGTATTGGCGCCAAAAAAGGCGAATCTGTTTCCACAAGCATACGATCAAGCGGCGTAAATCGTACAACCTCGCGTAATTCTTCCGCTTTTTTAAACGTAATAATTCCTGAAAATGAAAGGTAGTAACCGCGATCAAGTGCCGCCTTTGCAAGATCTATACTGCCACTAAAACAATGAAAAACCCCTGTCGCTGCTGGGTGATTGTTAATCGCAGCCAATGTATCGTCATCCGCATCACGCGTATGAATCACAACTGGTAGATTCAACGTAACCGTTCGAGCAACCGCCCCCTGCACAAATTGCGCATACTATGTCA